>JBFFXF010000142.1:0-18486 GCA_041569895.1 Planctomycetota bacterium
GCTACGTCCTCGATCCCGGCGCGCCGAGTCGCTGGAAGGTCCGGGGCGACCTGCTCGTGGCGCCTGGCTCGCGGCGGCAGTGGATCCACGAGGTGGCCGCCACGATGGCGTGAGGACGATGGCGTGAGGACGATGGCGTGAAGGACGATGGCGTGAAGGACGGGCGTGAGGAGCGTGAGACACAAGAGCGTCAGAGAAGTCGGCGTGAGAGACGCTGGAATCGAGCGCGGGCTCGTGATAAAAAAGAACGCCTCCGCGCCAGCCGTGTCGCGGAGCGATGTTGCCGAGGCATGTGCCGAGGCCGTGTTGCCGAGGCCGTGTTGCCGAGGTGATGTCGACGTGTCGTCACGACGGCCCCGCTCGTGGGTCGGGAAAGTCGCACCACGTCCTGGCACCGTTCGCGAAGAAAGAAGGAAAACGAACATGCACACCGTGATTGGCAGAAGCTCGCTGACGATCGTCGCCGCCGTTGCCGTCTGCTCGCTCGCAGTCCTGGCCCTGATGCCCGGCCGGGATGGCGGGCTCGCCGAGGCGCAGGAGAAGGCGGCGGCCTACGCGCCGGTGGTCGAGCTCGACGTCATCATGGATCGAGTCGACGAGATCTTCGGCGACCTCGAGAAGAACCTCGCCGAGACCAAGTTCCGTACGCTGCGGAAGGACTCCGCGTTCCTCGCCGAGCTGATGAACATCACCGCGTTCTTCGACCACACCGAGTACAGCAAGGAGACCGGCTGGAAGGTCTTCTCGGTGAAGACGCGCGACCTGTTGCTCGAGGCGACCAACGTCTCGAAGAAGAAGGACGGCGCCGCGTACAAGGCCCTGCTCGGGAAGATCGAGGCGGCCTGCGATGCATGTCACGAAAAGTACCGGGACATCTGACACCACAGCACGCCTGACGGGGCGATGAGCAGGACAACGATCCGACCGTTCGAGATCGGCGTCTGCAGCTGGTCTCTCCAGGTCACCGGCATCAAGCAACTGGAGGGGTTCCTCGGGGAGCTCGGTGTCGTCGCGACGCAGCTCGCCCTCGGCGACCCGAACCACGCCACCTGGGAGGAGGGCGACGGCCTCGTCGACGCCGCCCGGAGCGCGTCCTTCGACATCACCGGCACGATGATCGGCTTCCCCGGGGAGGACTACACCAGCCCGGAGACCATCCGTCGCACCGGTGGGTTCGGCGACCCCGCGTCGCGGGCGGAGAGACTGAAGATCTTCAACTGGGCAGTCGATAAGACCAGCGAGCTCGGCGTCAAGGTGCTGACGACGCACGCGGGCTTCATTCCCGAGCCGGGCGACGCCGACCGCGGCGGGTTCCTCGACACGCTCAGCGAGGCGGTGGATTACGCGACGTCGAAGGGCGTCACCCTGACACTCGAGACCGGCCAGGAGACCGCCGATCTCCTGCGTCGCACGCTCGATGAGATGGAGGCGCCGAACCTGAAGATCAACTTCGATCCCGCGAACATGATTCTTTACAACAAGGGCGACCCGATCGATGCGCTGGAGGTGCTCGGTCCGGATGTCGTGCACGTGCACGTCAAGGACGCGAAGTACCCCGAGCGAGACGGCGAGTGGGGCGAAGAGGTTCCGCTCGGTGAGGGGGCGGTCGGCATGCGGGATTTTCTCGAGGGGCTCGTGGAGATCGGCTACACGGGTCCGCTCGTCGTCGAGCGCGAAGTGGGGGATCAGCAGCAGCGCTTCAACGACATCCTCGGCGGAGTCCGGCTTCTCAAGGGCCTGGTCTCCGACCTGCAGATTTCCGGTTTCTGATCCCGACTGCTGTTCTTCGGGTCTCGACGCGTGAGACGATGAGCGCAAAGGAGAAGCCTACCAAGACGAAGGAGCGTCCCTCGAGAGAGGGCGGCTCCGCCAAGAAGAAGACGAAGAAGCGCAAGGCTCGCGAGCGCGCCGCTATTCGTCCGACCGATCACGGCGCCGACAAGGCGGCGGATCGCACCGACGGCGAGATCCGTCTCGGTCGCCTGCTCGGCGCCGACTCGCTGCTCGACATCGACGTCGACAGCAAGGAAGAGCTGCTCCGCGTGCTCGCCGAGCGCGTCGCGCTCGCGACCGGATACCCGAGCGCCGAGCAGATCCTGAGATCGGCGCTCGAGCGCGAGGCCGTCGTCAACACCTACGTCGGCGAGGGCGTCGCCGTGCCGCACGCGCGCGTCTCGAGCTTCGACGGCTTCGCGATCGCCATCGCCCGGAACCGCAAGGGCTTCCCGTACGGTGTCGAGACCGACGAGCCGGTGAAGCTCGTCATCCTCCTGGTCGGCAACGAGGCCCTCCAGAACGAGCACGTCCGGTTGCTGGCGGACATCGCCAGCGTCGTGCGCGATGAGAGCGTCCGCGAGGAGATCCTCGACCTCCCCGACGCGCCCTCGGTCGCGCGCGTCCTCGACACCGGCGCAAAAAAGGGGCGGCGTCGCCGGCCGGCGCAGATCACGCGCATGCTGCTGTCGCACGCCCGCAAGATCGCCCAGGGGGTCGGCGCGAACGCGGTGCTCGTGGCGGTGGAGAATCCGGAGGAGCTGACCATCCTGAAGCGCCTGCCGCAGTGCGACTCCTTCATCGTCGCGACGCGTTCCGCCCGGATCGCCGAGAGCGCCGAGAAGATCGTCTCCCGCGTCATCCGACTTCCGCGCACGCCGCTCGGCCAGCACACCTTCGTCCGGCTCGGCACGCTGATGGGCGTCACCAAGGGCTTCATATCCCGCGACGACGTCGTCGCGTTCATCTCCGGAAAGCCCGACGGCAACCTCGACACCATCACCGTCATCGGCATCTGGAAGGAGTTCGGGCGCTTCCTGACCGCCTCGGGCGAGGTCTCGCCGAAGGTGTCGCACGGCGTGCTCGAGCGGGTGGTGATCCTCACCTCCGAGCTGGGCGTCGAGGGGCGCGAGGGAAAGCCGATCGGCACCATCTTCGTCATCGGCGACCCCGACGAGCTCGCGCCCTACTGCCAGCAGCTGATCATCAACCCGTTCCGCGGCTATCCCGAGGAGGAGCGCAACATCCTCGACCCGACGCTGCGCGAGACCGTCAAGGAGTTCGCGTCGATCGACGGCGCCTTCATCGTCAAGGGAGACGGCGTCATCCACTCGGCCGGCACCTACCTGAGGCCGGGGAACGTCGAGGTCGACCTGCCCGGCGGCTTCGGGACCCGGCATCGCGCCGCGTGCGCCATCACCGCGATCGCCGACTGCATCGCCGTGACACTCTCGGAGTCGACCAACCACCTGACGCTCTTCAAGAAGGGCGCGGTGGTGCTCTCCACCGAGAAGGCCCCGACGTGAGCTCCGCAACCGGAGCCTTCGAGGACGGGAACGGGCACGGGCACGGGCACGGGACCGGGACCGCGACCGGGACCGCGACCGGGTACGCAAAGCTGCACTCAGCCAATCGTCCGCATGACCACCAGGAGAGTCACGTCGTCGTGCGGCGCGCTGTGCTCCAGAAAACGGCCGACCCGCTGGAGGATCTCGCCGTGGACCCACGTGGCGTCTGCTCCGCCGATCACCTCGCGCTCGTCGTGGAGTGAGCGGACGATCGCCTTCAGTCGCTCGACACCGAAGAGCTCGCCATCGGCGTTCCTCGCGTCCGTGATGCCATCCGAGTAGAGGATGACCACGTCGCCGGCGTCGAGATCGATGGCGTCGGGCCGGTACGTCACCTGGTCGAACATGCCGAGGATGGTGCCGCCGATGGCGAGCTCCTGGACCTCGCCGTCGGCGCGGAGAACCAGAGCCGGATTGTGTCCCGCGTTGACGTACTGGAGCCGTCCGTCCGGCTCGAGCACGCCGAAGATCGCCGTGACGAACTTCTTCAGTCTCGATTTCGACAGCACGAACTGGTTCAGCCTGGCGGCGACCTCGGCGAGATCCGGATCGCTCTTCTGGCGATCCACCATGCCGTGGAAGAGACCGTCGAGCATCGTCGAGAAGAGCGCGGCCGGCACTCCCTTTCCCGAGACGTCGCCGACGAAGATCGAGTATCGGTCGGGCCCGATCTCGAGGCAGCTGAGGAAGTCGCCGCCGACCTCGTCGCTCGGGCTCGTCGTGCCGTGGAACTGCCAGACCTCGCCGGAGAGCTGCTGCTCGAGGAAGATGTTCTGCTGGATCTCGCGCGCGATCGCCATCTCCTCCTCGACCCGGCGCCGGCGCAGCGAGTCCTCGTAGAGTCTGGTGGTGTGCACCGCCATGGCGACCTCGGCGGCGAGCACCTCGAGCATGTTGAGCGTGCGCGGCGAGTAGGGGCGGTCGTGCGACTCGCTGTCGATGTAGAGGACGCCGATCAGCGTCGGCCCCTCCTCGTCGCCGAGCAGCTTGCCGCGCACCTTGAGCGGCACGCAGAGGGCGCTGCGGATCACGGGCGAGTCGTCCGGGGCCGCCGTGTGACCGTTCGCCGCGGGCGCCGTGCCGCGGACCTCCTCGCGAACGCTGCCGCAGCCCGTGCGCAGCACGTCGGTGACGATCTTGTAGTTGATGTCGAGCTCGCGCTCATCGAGCGTGCGGCCGTTCCGATCCCGCGCGATGCCGCACTTCAGCGAGTCGAGACGGAGCTTCCCGAGGCGGTTCGTCCGCAACGGGCGCAGGAGGACGACGCCGCGATCGCCGTCGACGAACGAGATCACCCGATCGAGCAGGAGCTCGAGGACGTCCTCGAGCAGGAGGTCGCTGTCGAGCGACAGGAACGACTCGATCAGAGCCGCGATGTCGCGCACCTCCTGGTTGACGACGTCGCGGTCGAAGATGCTCTCGCACTCGAAGAGCGTGCTCCCGACCGAGCCCGGTACCGACGTGAACGTCAGCATCGGCCCCTGGTCACCGCCGAGCTGGATGCGATCCCCATCGGAGAGCATGCGCTCGCTCACCCGCTCGCCGTTGACGAAGGTCCCCGTCCGGCTGCCGGTGTCGACGATGCGGTGGCGCGTCCCGCGTCGCTCGATGCGCGCGTGCGTTCTCGAGATGAACGGCTGCGGAAAGACGACGTCGCTGCGCGGGTCGCGACCGATCACGCAGGTCTCGCGACGGAGCTCGTGAGTGCGCTCCACGCGCGATTCCGGATCGACGAAGCGGAGACCGACGTCCGGGCTCCTGGCTCGCGCCGAGTTCAGGAGGTCCTCCCAGGCCTCGCGCCCCGGCTCCGCCGGGAGCAGATCGCGCGCTCCGGCGCGCAGGGCGGCCCGGAGGACGGCGGGATTGTCGAGCTCCACAGCCGGGCAGGTTGCGAGCACGAGGTTGGCTCGACTCACCGGGATCTCCGGGAAGCCGGTGGTCGGACTCCAGTCGAGGAGAACGACGTCGAACGCGTCCCACTCTGCCTCATCGGGGAGCCGGCCGGGCGTCGTGAGCACCGGACGGCACCCGCGGCCGCGCAGGAACGCCTCCAGTTCCGATAAGCGCTCGGGCGCATCGCTCACGGCGCAGAGGTCGAGGCAGGCCGGCCGTGGTTCGCTCTTGACGGGATTCATGCGCCTCCGGGCCACATCGGAACGGGACCATATCCGTCATCGGCTGGTCGAGCCGCTGCCTTGCGGCCGATCCCCGGGCTCGGCCCCGAGCCCCGCAGCGAGATCGCGCGGTCTCAGTCCGTGGCGCTCGAACCGGCGATAGAGGCTGCGCGTGCTCGTGTTCAGGGCGCGCGCCATGGCGTCGAGGTCGCCGCTGTGCGTCTCGAAGAGGTGCCGGAGGTAGGCCACCTCGAGCTCGCGGAGGATATCCTCGTACTTGTGGCGCCGGAAGAGCGCGGGGGAGATCGGACCGCTCGCGGATCGCGGACCGAGCGCCGCCTCGACGTCGGCGCGCCGCAGCCGCTCGCGGTCCTCGAGCGACACACCGAGGCGCTGCACCAGGCTTCGCAGCTCGCGCACGTTGCCCGGCCAGTCGTGATCGAGGAGGAGGGCCTCGACGTCGCGATCGATCTCCGGCACGAAGCCGAACGACTTCGAGAGGAAGCGCCTGAAGAGCGGCATGACGTCCGCGGCGCGCTCGCGCAGCGGCGGCACGTGGATGTGCGTGCCGGCGAGGCGGTAGAAGAGGTCCTTCCGGAAGTCGCCGCTGTCGACCATGCTCGCGATGTCGACCTGTGCCGTGGCGATGAACCGCACGTCGAGCGCGACGAGCTCGCTCCCACCGACCGGTCTCACCCGGCGCGTCTCGAGTACGCGCAGCAGCTTGTTCTGGACCACGGGGTCCGCGTCCCCGACGTCGTCGAGTACGAACGTGCCGCCCTGCGCCTGCAGCAGGAAACCGCTGCGGGTGGTCTCCGCGCCCGTGAACGCGCCGCGCGCGTGTCCGAAGAGGTCGGCCTCGAAGAGCGCCGGCGGAATCGAGCCGATGTTCTGGACGACGAGCGGTCCCGAGGCGCGGCGGCTCGAGCGGTGGATGGCGCGCGCAACGGCGTCCTTTCCCGTGCCCGACTCACCGGTGACGAGCACCGCCAGGTCCGAGGGCGCCACCGACTGCGCCATCTGGACGACGCGCGCCATCTCGGCGCTCTCGGCGATCACCTCCTCGAGGGCGCCCTCGGGAGGGGGCCGCTGCGCCTCATCGAGCTGCCGCGTGGGCTCGTCCGCATGCTCCCCTCGCGCCTCGAGCGTCCGCGTCTCCTCGAGCGGCGCGGTCGCCGCGTCGGGATCGATCTCGACGGTCTGGTCGCGGGGCGCCGGTCGATCGAGCGCCATCAGCCCGCCCGCTGCCGTCTGCAGGAAGCGCAGATCGCCGCGTCGAGCGGTGTCGAGCGATCCGGACCGGACCACCAGACACCACGCGATGGTCCGACCCGCGGAGCGCAGCGGCGCCGAGAGCAACGAGGCCGGCGCACTCGCTCGCTGCACGGTCCGCCGGCCCGGCCGGCGGCGGAGCAACGAGGCGAGGCGACCGGGCACGTCGCTCCACGCGCACGCCCACGACACGGGCGGCAGCCGCGAGAGCTCGGCGCTCGTCGGAGGCCGCTCGAGCGAGCCCGCGGGCCAGGAGATGATCTCGGCGCTGACGGGCGTCCCCGCGCCCGGCGCGGCGACCGGAACGAGCGTGGCGACCGAGGCGCCGAGCGCGCGCGCCATCCTCTCGAGCAGCTCCAGGGCGTCACGCGGCGCCCCGGGCTGGCGCGGATCGATGAGCGCCTCGATGACGGCGATCTGCTCGTCGCGCAGCCCCGGCTCGCTGGCGACGCCCTCCGGGAATCCCAGGCGCGCGAGGCCGGCCCGTCGCATCGCGGCGTTGACCCCGGCGGGCTCGCCGCCCACGCCGGGTGTCTCGAGGCGTCGCGACGCCTCCGCGACGGCGCTCGGCACCCCGGCGAGGCGCGCGAGGGCGAGACGAACGCACGCCGCGATCTCGGGGTGGCGGCCCGGGCGGCGGGACCACGATGGCTCCGACTCCGCGCGCGCCAGCAGCTGCTCGACGCGCGAGAGGGTCTCGCTGACATCGTCGCCGCCACGGTCGGCCGCGGCGAGGAGCTCCAGCCGCGCCTCGAGCAATGGCAGGCGGACGCTCGACAGACGCATGGCGCGGGCGGTCGATCTCCTGCGAGCGAGCGCGCGCGCCACGTCGCGGCCGAGCGACTGCACGCGCTTGGTGTCGCCTCGCATGACGGCGGTCTCCGCGAGCGAGAGCAGCGCCTCGACGAGGCCCGGGACGACGCCGGTGCGGGCGAAGCACCGGCGCGCCTGGTCGAGCTCGCCGACCGCGTCGTCCATGCGGTCGAGCTCGCGAAGCGCCAGACCCCGGTAGATGCGGTTCCACGCGCCGAGGACGTCGCGCGGCGACAGGCTCGCGTTCGCGGAGCGCTCGAGGGCGACGTCGGCCTCCACCGGTCGACCGCAGGACGCCTCGACGAGCGCCAGCCTCGACCAGGCAGCGGCTCGCAGCAGGTCACGCGCCGCCTCGCCGACATGGCGCGACCCGGCGATTGCACGGTCGAGGAACTCGCGCGCCGCGACGAGCTCGCCCTCCTGGATCGCCGCCTCGGCGCGGTAAATCGAGATGAAGGCGAGCAGGAACCGGTCGCCGGCCTCCTGCGCGGTGTGCTCGACGACGTCCCACGCGGGCGCGCCCGGATCCCCCTCGAGGCTGTCGATCAGGGCTCGCGTGTAGAGAACGCTGAGACGCAGGCGGCCGGACTCGCGAAGCACCGGCGCGCCGGCGACGTCGTCGAGCGCGTTTCGCGCCGCGGTGAACTCGCCGAGCTTGGCGTGGATCTGCGCGATATTGCAGACGATCGACACGCGCGCGCTCTCGTCGAGGAGCCTGGTGACCGTATCGCGAGCCCTCCGGAACGTGGCCAGCGCCTTCGAGAACCGGCAGTCGAGGTGATAGGCGAGGCCGAGGTTGTTCAGGAGGACCGCCCCGTTGACGCCGGGCTTGCGGGCGAGACGCTCGCCCTCCTCGAGCACCTCGATGGCGTCGCCGAGAGACATCGAGCGGATGTACACCTGGCCGAGGATGCCGTGCAGGTGAACCGCCTGCTGCCGCGTCGCCTCGCGTCTCTCCGGCGAGAGGCCGCTCCAGCACTCGATCCCCTCGCGGGCCCAGCGACGCGCCCGTTCCGGCGCCTGGCGGTAGTGCGCGATGATGGCGAGCTCGGCGAGGACGGCGAGCCGCTCGTCGCTCGCCGGTGACGCGGGGATCCGCTCGAGACAGCGCTTCAGGTCACGCTCCGCCGTCGAACGCTCGCCGAGGAGATACCTCGCGTGCGCGAGCTTGCGCCGGACGCGGATGCGCTCGGCGGATCTCGCCGCGCCGCCCCGCAGCAGCGCCGCCCACGCGTCGCGCGCCTCGCGGATCTGTCCGCGCTCCTGCAGGCGATCCGCGAGCGTCTCTCGCAGCCGCAACCGGTCGACGCCCGAGAGGCCCGGGGCGCTCGAGGCCGACTCGAGGACGCGAACCAGGAGGTCGGAGCGCCGAAACGGGTCGAGCGGCTCGATGTCCCCGACCGCGCGAGCCAGCCGCAGCGCCGCGGCGTTGTCGCCCGCCTCGAAGAGATGGAACGCGTGCGCCACGCGCTCCCGAGCGCCGCGGGCGCGAGAGCGTCCGATGCGCCGGTGGATCTCGCGACGCCGGGCCGCGGGCAGCGAGCGCGCCACGTGGTCGCGAAAGGGCACGTACGCGAACGAGAACCGGCCGCGACGCGACGCGAGGATGCCCGACGCCTCCAGGAGGCGCGTCTCGCGGACCACCTCGGCGCGGTCGAGCCCGGTCGCCTCGACCAGGCGCTCCACGTCCGGTGGCAGCTGCGCCAGGGCGAGCGCGTCGACGATCGCGCGGGCGGGCTTCTCGAGCCCCGCGTACTCCCGCGCCATTCGGGCGGCCGCATCCTCCGCCGGTCGCCCGCGTGTTCGCTGCCGTGGCCGGGACGCCGCCATCGGGCCATCCGAGCGGCGGATCTCCCACGCGATCAATAGCGGCACGCCCCGCGTCTCGGTGTGAAGCCGTCGACGCGAAGCCGCCGACCGGAAGCGCTCCGACCCGTGGAGCTCCGCCCAGCGTTCGACCGCCGACCGCGAGAGCGGCGCGAGCCGCACCGCCGGACCGTCGACGCGCCACTCGCCCTCCCGGGCCGAGATGATGAGCGCGCCGCGCGCCTTGCCGCTCTTGTCCCGGATACTCTCGGCACTCCCGTCGCCACTCCGCTTCCGACCCTCCGCGCGATCCTCCTCCCGCTGGCGCTCGAGGCACGACACGATCTCCCGGAGGAAGGCCCCGCTCGGGCTCTCGACGTCGTCGATCAGCAGGTGGAGATCCCTGCGCGCGATGCGATCGGCGACCCACACCGCCGCCTGCCTGGTGGCGAGCAGCGCGGGATCGCCGCCGGTCGTGTCGCTCACCGACCACTGCGGCGTTCCGGCGGTGGCGCCGTTTCCGTTCGCACGCCGCCGCGCGCGGGGAACGAGCCCACCCGGCCCGAAGACGTGGGGCGCGCGCTCCATCTCGTCGCGTGTGGGGGGCGAGTCGACGGCCACCCTCACGACGACGTCGCGAACGAGCCCGAGCCCACCGTCGTCGGGCTGGCGAATCAGGAACGCGTCGCGACCGTCGACCTGCAGCCGCGCCTGCACCTCCTCGAGGATGCGGGTGCGCCCGCTGCCGGGGGCGCCGACCACGGTGAGCAGGGCGCCGCGGCGGGGGTCCCGAGTCCAGGCGGTGATCCGCGAGAGCTCCTCGTCACGCCCGACGACGTCGACGTCCTCGGCGACCGGAATGAAGCTTTCGCGCCCGGGCGCGAGCTCGCGGCGCACGGCGAGCACGGCCTCGAGCAACAGCGCGGCGTTCTCGAAGCGGTTCTCCGGATCGCGCGCCAGCAAGCGGACGAGCAGGCGCTCGAGCGGTCGCGGCAGCTCCTCGGCCGGCGCGGGTCCGGCGCGATGGCTCTTGACGAGCTCGGCGAGCGTGTGTCCGGCGAACGGCGCTCGCCCGGTCAGCGTCCGGTAGAAGGTGACGCCGAGCGAGAAGAGATCCGAGCGCGCGTCCGCCGGCTCGCCGCGCAGCAACTCGGGCGCCATGTACGGCACGGTGCCCCGCGTCGCGCCCCACTCGTCGGACTGGATCTGCACCAGACCGAAGTCGATCAGCACGAGCACCGGCTGGCGGCGACCGCCCCGTCGTGCCGGCGAGTCGAGGACCATCAGGTTGGCGGGCTTGACGTCGAGATGGAGCAACCCGTGCCGGTGGAGGTGCTCGAGCGCCGCCGTCGCCTGCACGAGGAGATCGAGCCCGTCGACCACGTCGAGCGGCGGGCCGCCGCCGTGCTCGTCGAGCGGGCTCCCCTCGAGGAGCTCCATGGTGTAGACGGGCGTCGGCTCATCGCCGTCGAAGACGCCGAAATGGTACGCGCGCGCGATCGACGGGTGGCGCAGCCGTCGCAGGCTGAGGAACTCCCGGCGCAGGACGTCGACGGGCGTGCTCGCTGGATACGTCTTCAGCGCGACGACGTGGCCGTCGAGGCGGTCCTCCGCGAGGTGGACCGTTCCCATGCCGCCGCGGCCGAGCGTCCGGAGAAGACGGTAGCGGGGATGGGAGAGGCGCCGTTTTGACATTTCCTGTCAATTGTACCTGGATCAGGAAATCGACGAGCGGAAAAAGGACCCGGCCCCCCGCCGACTTTGCGCTTCAAAATCCCGTCCGCCCCGGTACATTTGCCTTTCGCGTTCGACCCTGCGCGCCGGGGCGTGACCGGTCGTTCGCGCAGGAACCGCTATATAGCACGCCGGAAGGGCCATGACACTCAATCCGATCGCCGCCGAGCTCAACGAGACCATCGCGCGCGAGGCGCGCTCCGTCCACGACATGCTCTCCGATCTCGGGAAGCGCTACTACTTCCCGAAGGGCATCATCAGCCAGTCCGCCGAGGCGAAAGCGCGCGCCAAGCGATACAACGCCACCATCGGCATCGCGCTCGAGGGCGGACGTCCGATGCACCTCTCGTGCATCCAGAAACACTTCACCGAGATGGAGCCGGCCGAGCTCTACCCCTACGCGCCGCCGGCCGGACGGGCAGATCTCCGGGAGGCGTGGCGCGAGAAGCAGCTCGCCGAGAACGCGAGCATGCGCGGCCGGACCCTGAGCGCCGCGGTGACGACCAACGCGCTGACGCACGGGCTCAGCCTGGTCGCGGAGATGTTCATCGACCCGGGTGACGTGCTGCTGCTGCCCGACCAGCTCTGGGGAAACTACCGGCTCACCTTCGAGGTGCGCCACGGTGGCCGCATCGTCACCTTTCCCTTCTTCGAGGGCGGCGGATTGAACGTCGGGGCGTTCGCCACCGCGCTCGAGCGCCTCGCCGCCGAGCACGAGAAGGTGACGGTGATACTCAACTTCCCGAACAACCCCACCGGCTACACGCCGACGCCCGCGGAGGCCGAGTCGGTCGTCGCGTCGCTGGTGCGCGCCGCCGAGGGCGGCACGCGCGTGCTGGTCGTCTGTGACGACGCCTACTTCAACCTGGTCTACGACGACGCGTGCCTCGCCGAGTCGATCTTCGGTCACCTCGCGAACGTACACGAGAACCTGCTGGCGATCCGCCTCGACGGCGCCACCAAGGAGCAGTTCGTCTGGGGCTTCCGCGTCGGCTTCATCACCTTCGCGGCGGGAGGCTCCGGTGACCTCGCGGCCGTCCACACGGCGCTCGAGAAGAAGACGGCCGGCGCCATCCGCGCGGGCATCTCGAACTCGCCGCACCTCTCCCAGAGCCTCGTCCTGCGCGCGCTGCGCGACCCGTCGTTCGCCGAGGAGCAGGCGACCAAGCGCCAGCTGCTTCGCAGTCGGGCGCTGCGCGTCAAGGAGGTCCTCGCCGACTCGAAGTTCGACGAGGTCTGGGAGCCGTACCCGTTCAACTCCGGATACTTCATGTGCCTGCGGATGAAGCACGTCGAGGCGGAGCCGCTCCGCGTGCACCTGCTCGACAAGTACGGTCTCGGCGTCATCGCGACCGCGAAGCACGATATCCGCGTGGCCTTCTCGTGCCTCGAGGTCGACCAGCTGGCCGACGTCTACGAGGACATCTATCGCGGCGCGCGGGACCTCGCCTCGTGAGACCCGGTCTCGGCGCCCGCAGGATCTCATGATGAGAACGAAGAGATCATCGACGACCGTCGCCTTGCTTGCGCCACTCGTCCTCGCACTCGGCTCCGGCGTGGCGCGCGCCGAGGAGGTCGACGAGGAGCCGCCCGCGGAGCACCGGCTCGCGCTCGAGTACCTGGTCGGCCGCCTCGAGGCGGGACCCGAGAACATCTCGCGTGTCCTCAGGCAGTACAGCGCGATCGAGTCGTCGCGTCGCTGGGACGAGTTCGCGCGGCGCGAGATCCACATCGCGCTCCTGCGCGCGCTGGGAAAGATCGACGATCCCGCCATCGAGCGTGCCGCAGAGACGCTCCTCGGCGGCAGCGGGCGCTCGCAGCAGGCGGCGCGGATCCTGATGATGAAGGTCCTCATCGGTGATCGGTTCCCGCAGAGCCGCGATGAGCGCGTCGCCACCCTCGTCGAGGTCACCCGCAGCCGCGACCAGCGCACGGCGGTGTGGGCGCTGCGGCTTCTCGGCGATTCGCGCTGGAAGGAGTCGGTCGGCGCGCTGATCGACATCCTCCGGCGCGAGGAGAAGGAGAACGCGACCGAGAGCCTCACCTGGAACGTGGCGAGCGGAGAGCTCTACCGGCTGCTCGGCAAGCACGCGCAGCGCGGCGAGACCGCGGACCACATCCGCCGCCAGTGGGAGGAGCGCGGGCGGAAGCTTCCCGAGAAGGCCGACTTCGAGCCGGTCGCCTCGGGCGAGCGCACGGTATCGTTCTTCGGAGAGATGATCTCGCCGCGATCGGCCTTCGTCGTCGACGTCTCGGGCAGCATGAAGCAGTCGACCTCGGTCATCGACATCGCCGCGGAGCGAGGGCGCACGGCCGCGGGCAGGGGACGCATCCTCGCCGGCCCGAAGGAGCCGAAGATCGACATCGTCAAGCGCGAGCTGGAGCGCTCCCTGTCGAGCCTGCTGCCGCACTACGAGTTCACCGTCATCAGCTACGAGAGCGAGTACCGCCCCTGGCGCGGTCGCGGGGGCCTGCGGCTCCACAAGGCGTCGCGGAGGAACGCCGAGTCGGCCGTCGGCTTCACCCGGGCGCTCGAGGCGGGCAGCGGCACCAACATCCACGACTCGCTCGCGGCCGCGCTGGTTATCCCCGAGGTGGAGACCGTCTACCTGCTCTCCGACGGCGTGCCGAGCGTCGGCGGCGACAAGAACGCCGTGCGACGCCGAGTCGACGCGCTCAATTACCTTCTCGGCGTGCGCGTCATCACTTTCGGCTTCGCGGCGGAGGACACCGGGTCGTTCGACGAGGAGTTCATGCAGCGACTGGCGCGCGAGAACTGGGGGTGGTACCGTCGGCTCAACAAGCGCTGAGCGCGGTCGCGTCAGCGGGAGGGCAGGCGCCGCCGGCCAAAAAGAGAAAGCCGCAGCCCGTGGGCCGCGGCTCTGATCATTCGTCTGGTGCCGAGGAAAGGACTCGAACCTTCACCCGGGTAAACCGGACTGGCACCTGAAGCCAGCGCGTCTGCCAATTCCGCCACCTCGGCGCAGTGTTGGAAAGACCGCCAGTGTAACGTCGGTCCGGGGTTCGTCAAGGTCCTGTCCCGTCGTCCGTCTCTCCGGGGACGGGGGACGGAAGGGGAGAAGGGACGGAGCGGACGGTGGCCACGACGAAGGAGATCCGCAACAAGAAGGCGTTCTTCCAGTACCACGTCCTCGAGAAGCTCGAGGCGGGGATCGCGCTCCAGGGAACCGAGGTGAAGTCGGTGCGCGAGGGGAACGTCAGCCTCGCCGAGAGCTACGCCCGCCTCGACGGCGACGAGGTGTTCCTCGTCGGCTGCCACATCCCCGAGTACCGCGCCGGCGGCTGGACCAACCACGACCCGCTCCGAAAGCGCAAGCTGCTCCTCCACCGGCGCGAGATCGGCAAGCTGAGGGCGCGCATCGAGGAGAAGGGTCTGACCATCGTCCCGCTGCGGCTCTACTTCAACAACCGCGGCTACCTCAAGGTGGAGCTCGGCGTCTGCCGCGGAAAGAAGCTCCACGACAAGCGTCAGACCGTCAAGGAGCGCGACGCGGACCGCGAGATCCGACGTCAGATGTCGGGACGATCCCGGTGACGTCGCCGGAGAGCCCTCTTCTCCGCGAGCTCATCGAACGATACGAGACGATGGCGCGCAGGTACGTCGCCAAGTGGGTCGACGACGCCGATCGCGCCGAGGACGTCTACCAGGGCGCCGTGCAGGCGATCCTCGAGTCGCGGAAGGGTTTCTGCTCTCTCGCGCACCTGCGCAATTACTTCTTCGTGGCGCTCAGGAACGCGGCCATCGACGAGCTGCGCGCGCGCGGGCGCAGTCCCGAGGTATCGATCGACGGCGAGGCGCTCGCCCGGCTGGCGGTCGCGGACGCATCGGGCCCGCGCGATCGGTTGCTCGCCGAGGAGGAGGCCGAGCGGCTCCGTGCGCGCCTCGCGCGTCTCGAGGCGGCCATCGATCGGCTGCCGCCCGCCGACCGTGACCTGCTGCGCTGGCGGTTCTGGGAGCGGAAGAGCTTCCGCGAGATCGGCGAGCGCGTCGGTGCGCCGATCTCGACGCTGAAGTCGCGCGAGGACCGCATCCTCAGGCAGCTCCAGAAAACCGTCGGAAAGGACGAGGTCGGGGCGTAATGATGGAAAGACCATGGCGTGCACCCCCGCGAACCACCAGCGCCTGATCGACTTCGCCCGTGGCGATCTCGGCGCGGTCGAGTCGGACGAGCTCCTCGTCCACGTGCTCGAATGCCGCTCGTGCGGCGACGAGCTCGACCTGCTCGCCGACGTCACCGAGACGCTCCGACCGACGGCCGTCGAAGCGGGCGTCGAGGCGGGCGTCGAGGCGGGCGGCGCGCTGTTCCTCCGTCGCGCCGCGCTCGCCGCCGCGGCGTCGGTGCTCGTGGCGGTGGGGGTCTGGGCCGTCGTCGACGTCCTCACGCCGCCGCAGCGTGAGCTCGCGCGTCTCGCCGACCTGACGCCGCTTCCCTTCATCTCGGGAAGGCTGCGCAGCCCCGGCGACGGTCGCGAGCCGCGATACGAGCAGGCGATGGGGCGATACGCCGATGGTGACCACGCCGCGGCCGCGGAACAGCTGGCGGAGCTCTTGCGCGGGGACCCCGGCGACGACAAGCTGCGGATTTACCTCGGCATCTCGTTGCTCCATCTCGACCGCCCGGACGCCGCGATCGAGGCGCTCGGGCCCGCCGCCGCCAGCGAGGTGGAGCTCATCGCCGAGCAGGCGCTCTGGTATCTGGGCATGGCGCATCTCCTGCGCGACGACGGTCCGGCAGCGCGAGCCAGCTTCCAGGCGCTCGTCGACCGTGGTCGCAGCTATCGCGTCAACGCGGCGGAGATGCTGGCCGCTCTCGAGGAGGCGGAGGCGTGATGTCGTGGCTCGCGCTGGTCGTTGCGGTCTCGATGGCGGGCCAGTCGACGGCGGCCGAGAAGTCGTTCCCCGAGCGGCTCATCGATGCCGTGATGGCGGGAAATCCGGCCTCGGCGGCCCTCGTCGCCGAGGATCGGCGAGCCGCCTTCCGGATGTTCCACTTCTACACCTCGGCGTGCGTCGGGTGGCGCCTCGATGGGGACGTCGCCCGGTACGACCACTTCTGGTCGTTCAGCGAGAAGCTCGCCTCGATCTATGACGCCGTCGACGGGGGCGATGCCCTGACGCGCGCCCTGGAGCGGTACCGCGCCATCGTCTCGGAGCACGCGCGGGTCAAGGTCGACGCCGACCGCTCGTTTCGCGACGCGGAGCGAGCGCTCG
Organism: Planctomycetota bacterium; assembly: GCA_041569895.1. Taxonomy (GTDB): domain Bacteria; phylum Planctomycetota; class UBA8108; order UBA8108; family JACQVS01; genus JBFFXF01. The sequence continues at coordinate 16,314 of JBFFXF010000142.1, forward strand.
CGGAGCGTCGATTCGCTGACGCGGCGCGCGAATCGCTCGCCGCGCTCGCAACGTACCGCTCGATCGGCGACACGCGCCAGGAGGGCCTGGCGCGCCAGCTGCTCTCGCACCTGCCCGCGACGGTGCGGTCTCGACGGGAGACCGAGCTCGACGTCGAGGCGGCGTGCCGGCTCTTCCGGGAGGCGGGAGACCACTGGCGCGAGGCGGAGGTGCGCGGGCGTCGCGTCGAGATTCTTCGTCGCGGCGGATACGCGCACGCCGTCCTCGAGGACCTCGAGCGGTTGCGGGAGCTCTTCGAGCGCACCGGCCAGGTCGACCAGGCGTGGTGGGCCCGTCTCAACATCGCCGTCGCGGAGTATCACGTCGGCCACCCGGCGCGCGCGCTCGAGGCGCTCGCCGCCTGCGAGTCCCACTACCGCGACCGTGGTTCGCCGGTCTTCCTGTCGTTCGCCATCGCGCAATCCGCCGCGTCCCTGACGGCGCTCGGAAGGTACGGCGAGGGCGTGCGCCGCTTTCACGAGGCGCTCGACGCGCTCGGAGAGGACGACGCGCACCTCGAGGCGCGCGCTCGCGTCACCATGCAGTTCGGCGGCGTCCTCGACGAGCTCGGCCTCTACGAGCGCGCCGAGGAGCGGCTTCGGGAGGCGCTCGAGCTCGCCACTCGATGCGGTGCGGCCGACGTCCAGGGCTCGACGCTCAACGTGCTCGCGCGCCTCGAGCTCGACCGTGGGGAGCCCCGCAAGGCGGAGGGGCACCTGAGACAGGGCGGCGACCTCGTCGGCGGCGACACCATCGACCGGGCGGTCAACCGGCGCCTTCTCGGGCTCGCGCTGCTCGCCCGCGAGGACGCCGCCGGACTCGACCTCCTCGAGGAGGCGCGACGGTCCTTCGAGCGACTCGGCAGCGCGTTCGACGTCGCGCTCTGCGACGTGGACACCGGTGACGCGCTGGCGCTCCTCGGCCGCCGCGGCGATGCTCGCGCCCGCTTCGAGGCGGCGCTGGCGACGGCCGCGAGGTTTCCCGAGGTGGCGTGGCGGGCGCACGCCGGGCTCGGTGTCGTCAGGGAGCAGGAAGGCGACCTCGATGGGGCCGTCGATGCCTTCAGGGCGGCCGTGTCGGTGACCGAGTCGATCCTCCTGAACGCGCGCATCGATGCGCTGCGCACGAACCTGCTCGGCTCGCGTCTCGCGCCGTCGCGGCGACTCGTCGCGCTGCTCGTTCGGCGCGGCGAGATCGAGGAGGCGCTCCGGGAGGCGCAGCGCTTCCGCGCCCGCGCCGCGGCGGACCGCCTGAGGGCTTCCGGTCCGCGCGTGCTCGAGAAGCTGCGCGGACCCCTCGCCGCCGACCGCGACCGGCTACGCGCGCGCATGCAGACCTTGGCGCGACGACTCGATCTCGAGAGCGGGGCCGACGCCCGCGAGGAGCGGCTCGAGAACGAGCTCGCCACGCTCCGGTCGCGCTACCGCGATGTTCTGACGCGCATCGCCCTCGAGGACCCGCGCGCGGGAGAGGTCCTCGGCGCGCACCGTCCCCTCGACCTCGACGCCATCCGCCGATCGCTGGGTCGCCTCCGGGCCGCGGCGCTCCTCTATCTGGTCACGCCCGAGCGGAGCCACCTGTGGACGCTCCGCGCCGACGGCCTCCGGCACCACGAGATCCGCGCGGGCGAGGAGGAGCTGCGCGAGCTGATCGATCGTCTGAGGATTCCATTCACCAGGTTTCGCGGCGGATCCGTGGATCTGACGAGTCTCGAGTTCGACACCGCGGCAGCCCATCGTCTCCATCACCTGCTCGTGGAGCCGGTGGCCGAGCGGCTCGACGACGTCGACCGCCTCGTCATCATCCCGGACGGCGTGCTCCACCACGTGCCGTTCGAGGCGCTCGTGATCTCCGGCGAGCGCGGGCGCATCGACCACCGGCACCTCTTCCGCGAGTACCGAGACTGTCGCTATCTGATCGAGCGCTGGGAGGTGACGTACCTGCCGTCGCCACGACCGCTCGAATCCGACGGGGATCGCAGCGACGATCGGCAGGGAAGGGTCCTGGTTGTCGCCGATCCCGCGACACGCGCGCCACCGACCGGCGCGACGTCACGACGTCGTGGCGGTCCGCTCCCGTCGGCCCTGGCCGAGGCGCGCGCGATCGAGCGGGCGCTCGGACCCGGATCGGTCAC
>JBFFXF010000143.1:0-18397 GCA_041569895.1 Planctomycetota bacterium
ACACCGGCCAGGGGCTCGAGCCCCGCGTCGACCAGCCGGCGCACCTCGCGGGCGATCGCGTTGCCGTGCGACTTCGCCGCGCCGTCCGATCCGGAGGGCTGCGGCCCGACGTCCGCGCCGCAGCCGATGGTCGTCAGGGCGATCACGCCCGGGAACGACGCCTCGATGGCGTCGTTCGAGTAGCCGGCCCAGTCGCCGTGGATCCGGTTGCGCGCGCCGAGCGTCGTGCAGTGACACGCGTAGTTGGTCCAGACCGCGAACGGCTTGCCGTCGCCATCGCGAGCCAGGAGCACCGGCAGGCTGTGATCGACCGGACCGTCGATCTGGAAGCCGAAGCCGCGCCACGTGCCGCCCTGCATCACCCGCCGGTTGCCGCCGAACTCGACGCGCCCGAGACCCCACTCGAGCGTCGCCTCGCGACGCCGCGAGAGCGCGTCGAGGCCGACCTCGACCAGCCGCTCGGTGAGCCACGCCCCGTACCGCTCCATGTTGGCTTCCTGCTCGCTCGTCGTCCGGCCTCCCCAGAGCACGTTCGCGTAGCCCGGGAGCGACGGCGCGTTGTGGGTGTGCGTCGAGCAGATGACCACCCGCCGGTCGTCCAGGCCGGCGCGCGCGCCGAGGCGCTCGACGACGGCCGCCGTCATCGGGTCCGGCACGCCGCAGTTGTCGACGGCGAGCCGGAGCACGGGCTCGCGCGAGCCGATGGCGAGGGCGCGCGCCCAGATCCGCGTGTCGATGCCCTCGTGCTCGACCGTGCGGCTGCCGTAGCCCGCCAGCACGACGGGATGCGTCGGCGTGATGTCGACTCGCGCCACGCCGACCTCGACGGCGGCGGCGGTCGAGACCGCGAGATACGCCGTCAGGCCGAAGAGGAAAAGCGCGCGCATGGATCCCTCCCCGTCCCCGTTCCCGTTCCCGTGCCCGTTCCCGTGCCCGTCCCCGAAATCCGCTCCGGGAACGGTCACGGCACGTGTACGGGAACAAGAGCTCACGATCATCTCGGCCATTCAATCCTTGAACTCGATCAGCACCTCGCGAAACGTCCGCGTGCCGACGTTGCGGGCGCTGTGCGTCGCCGGCACCACCGGATAGCCCGGACGGTCCGAGACGATGCGATCGCCATCGACTCGGAAGCTCACCGCGCCGCCCGCCTCGAGCTCGACCGTGCCCAGCGACTCGCGGTCCGGCCCGAAGACCTCGAGCGTCGAGCCGGAGATGATGCGAACGACGTAGTCGAGCTCGTGCGTGTGCTGCTCGACCTCCGCGCCCGGCTCGATATCGAGGTGCCAGACGGCGACGCGGTCGTTCTCGAAGACTTTCTCGGTGCCTACTCCCGCCATGAGCTCCCCTCCCGGGACATGGTTTTCCAGTCGTTCCTCGAAGCACCCTTTCACCGGCGCGCGACAGTGCGCGGCAGACAGCGTACCCGAACCGAGCTCCGGCGTCCAAGCCCGGCGCCGTGGGACGCGTCGCGGGACGCGCCGCGGCACGGCGGGGAACTGACAAGCCCTCGGGGTTTCGATAGGATGTGGCGCGTCAGCGAGTCGGAAAACGAAGAGCATCTGAAGCGCCTCGACACATCGGGGCGACTCCCGGGAGGGTCTGGAGATCATGCGAAGCACGACACTCGTCACACTGTTCCTTCTGACGCTGTCTTTCACGCCGGCGAATGGCGCGGATCGCGAGGACATCCTCGTCGCCGATTTCGAGGGCGAGGACTACGGGGACTGGAAGACCACCGGCGAGGCGTTCGGCTCGCGGCCGGCTCGCGGCACCCTGCCGAATCAGATGCACGTCAGCGGGTATCGCGGCAAGGGGCTCGTCAACAGCTACCTCGGCGGAGACGGCACCACCGGCACGCTGACGTCGCCGCCGTTCAGGGTCGAGCGGCGCTACCTGAGCTTCCTGATCGGCGGGGGCGGCTACGAGGGCAAGACCTGCATGAACCTCCTCCGCGGCGACGAGGTGGTGCGCACGGCGACCGGTCCCAACACGCAGTCGGGCGGCAGCGAGGAGCTCGAGCTCGCCGCCTGGGACCTCGCCGACCTCGCCGGACAGACGGTCACCATCCAGATCGTCGACGATCGCACCGGTGGCTGGGGCCACATCAACGTCGACCACATCATCCAGACGGACATCGAGCCGAAGGTCTCCACGCGCGGGCCGCAGACCCGCGAGCTGACGCTCACGAGGCGCTACCTCCTCTTCCCGATCCGCGGCGGAGCCGGGGCGACGCAGGTCGACGTGCGGATCGACGGCGAGAACGTCCGCGAGTTCGACGCCGAGCTGGCGCGCACCCGCGAGGAGGCGGACTTCTGGTCGTTTCTCGACGTCGGTGCCTTCGAGGGCAAGCGCGCGACGCTGCGGCTCAACCGCGCGAGCAAGGAGACGGCGGACCTTGTCGAGCAGTCCGATGAGATCCCCGCCGGCGACGATCTCTACAACGAGTCGCTGCGTCCCCAGTTCCACTTCTCGCAGCGGCTCGGCTGGAACAACGACCCCAACGGCATGGTGTACCTCGACGGCGAGTGGCACCTCTACTTCCAGCACAACCCCTACGGCTGGCGCTGGGGCAACATGCACTGGGGGCACGCGGTCTCGAGCGACCTCGTCCACTGGGAGCAGCTGCCGATCGCGATCTACAACAAGCGGCGCGGCGACTGGGCCTTCTCGGGCGGCGCTGTCGTCGACGAGAAGAACACGGCCGGCTGGCAGAAGGGTGAACACAAGGTCATCGTCGCGTCGTGGACGAGCACCGGCCGCGGCGAGTGCATCGCCTACAGCAACGATCGCGGGCGGACGTTCACGGAGTACGAGGGCAACCCGGTCGTCAAGCACCGCGGCCGTGATCCGAAGATCATCTGGTACGAGCCCGGCCAGCACTGGGTGATGGCCGTCTACAGCGACCACAACGAGAAGCGCACCATCACGTTCCACACCTCGAAGAACCTCAAGGAGTGGGAGCTCGCGAGCCGCATCGACGGCTACTACGAGTGCCCGGAGATCTTCGAGCTGCCGGTCGACGGCGATCCCGGCACCACGCGCTGGGTGGTGTTCGCGGCCGACGCGCGCTACGCGCTCGGCGAGTTCGACGGCAAGGTCTTCACGCCGCTTCACGAGGGCAAGCACCGGGTGCACCACGGCGCCTACTACGCCTCGCAGATCTTCAGCAACGCGCCCGGCGGCCGGCGGATCCAGATCGGCTGGGCGCGCATCGCGATGCCCGGGATGCCCTTCAACCAGACGTTCACCTTCCCGCACGAGCTGACGCTGCGGACGACGGACGACGGCGTGCGCCTCTTCGCCGAGCCGGTGCGCGAGATCGAGAAGCTCTCCCGCCAGAAGCACGCCGTCGAGGACAGGCCGCTCGCCGCCGACACGCCGGTCGACGTCGCGGTGGGGGGAGAGCTCTTCGACGTCCGGGCGAGCTTCGAGCTCGGCAGCGCGAAGAAGGTGGGTCTCGACATCGGCGGCAACCGTATCGTGTATGACGTGCAGGCGAAGAAGCTCCACGGGGCGGACCTGGCGCCGGTCGACGGCCGAGTCGACATCCGCGTGCTCGCCGACCGTCCGATGCTCGAGGTGATCGGCAACCGGGGCCGCGTCTCCATCACGGGCGGACGCGCGAAGCGCGGGGCGGTGTCATCGATCCGCGCCTTCGCGGAGGGCGGCGCCGCGAGGCTCGTGCGACTCGAGGCGCACGAGCTTCGATCGATCTGGAAGAAGCGGCCGAAGACCGCCTCCGCGGCCCGGTGACACAAGCAGGTCGCGTCCCCGGGAGTCGATGAGAACCGAGGAAGACCGATGACCAGTCGTCGCTCGATCTACCTGCATCCTGCCCGCGCCGTGGCGCTCGTCGCCGTGCTCGTGACGATTCGCGGCGGAGCTCCAGTCGCCGGGAAGACCGCGCCGGCCGACTATCCGCTGAAGCCAGTGCCGTTCAACGAGGTCGAGATCACCAGCGACTTCTGGCGTCACCGCCTCGTCACGCAGCGCGAGACGCTGGTGCCCTTCGCGTTCGAGCGCACGCGTCCGGGCGTCGAGCACCTCGAGGCGGCGCGGGACTTCCTCGCCGGCAAGAGAGTCGAGGGGCACCGGCCGCACCGCTTCATCGACTCGGACCTCTACAAGGTGATGGAGGGGGCTGCCTACCTGCTGCAGCTGCGGAGCGATCCGGAGCTCGAGGCACGGCTCGACGAGCTCGCCGCTCTCATCGCCGCCGCGCAGCACGAGGACGGCTACCTGTATCCCTCGCACACGACGGGCGTCGGCTCGGCGCGCCACATGATGGGCGACGCCCCCTACACCTTCGTCGTTCACAGCCACGAGCTCTACAACGTCGGGCATCTCTACGAGGCGGCCATCGCCTACTACCGGGCCACCGGCAAGCGCACGCTCCTCGACGTCGCGGAGAAGAGCGCCCGGCACATCAACAGGGTCTTCTTCGAGGGCGACCCCGCCTACAACGACGGCAAGCCGGTCCGCCAGGCGCCGGGTCACCAGGAGATCGAGCTCGCCCTCGTCAAGCTGTTTCGGGTCACGGGAGAGAGGCTCTACCTCGACATGGCGAGGAAGTTTCTCGAGATCCGCGGCGTCACCTACGTGCCCGAGGGCAGCGGGGTGATGGCGCCGACCTACGCCCAGCAGCACGCGCCGGTCGTCGAGCAGACGGAGGCGGTCGGACACGCCGTGCGGGCGACCTACCTCTACTCCGCGATGGCCGACGTCGGCACGCTCACCGGCGACCCGCGCTACGCCAGGGCGCTCGATCGCATCTGGGGTGACATCACCAACACGCGGATGCACATCACCGGCGGTCTCGGGGCCGTTCACGGCATCGAGGGCTTCGGGCCGCAGTACGAGCTCCCCAACGCCCGCGCGTTCAACGAGACCTGCGCCGCCGTCGGCAACGTCCTCTTCAACTACCGGATGTTCCTGCTCCACAAGGACGCGAAGTACCTCGATGTCGCCGAGGTCGCCCTCCTGAACAACGTGCTCGCCGCGGTGAACCTCGAGGGCAATCGCTTCTTCTACGTCAACCCGCTCGAGGCCGACGGCAAGCACCCGTTCAACCACGGGACGGCCGGCCGGGCGCCCTGGTTCGGGACGGCGTGCTGCCCGTCGAACATGGCGCGGCTGATCCCGCAGGTCCCCGGCATGACGTACGCGCACGACGACCGGGACCTCTACGTGACGTTCTACGCCGCGAGTCGCACCGAGGTCGACGTGGGCGGCGTCGGCGTGCGCGTCGAGCAGAGGACGACCTATCCCGAGGACGGCGCCGTCACCGTGCTGGTCGAGCCGGAGAGGCCGGCCCGCTTCCGTCTCCTGCTGCGCGTTCCGACGTGGACCGGCGATCGTTTCGTCCCCGGCGAGCTCTACCGATACGCGAACTCGAGCGACGCGGCGGTGAAGCTCTCGGTCAACGGCGAGGCGGTCGAGGTGAGCACGGAGAGGGGCTTCGCGGCAATCGACCGCGAGTGGCGCGCCGGGGATCGAGTCTCGCTGCGCGTGCCGATGCCGGTTCGCGTCAGCGAGTGTCACCCGTCGGTCGAGGCCAACCGGCGACGCGTCGCGTTGACTCGCGGCCCGCTCGTGCTCTGCGCCGAGGGAGTCGACAACGGCGGGTCGACGCAACGGCTCTTCTTCGAGGGGCTGCCCGAGACGTCGCGGGCGACGGTGTCGCGGCGGTCGACGGATGCCGGCTCGTTCATCCAGGTCCGCATCCCGGCGCGCGCGATCACGGCCGATGGCGGCTCCGGGCCGGTGGACTTGACGCTGACGCCGTACCACGCCTGGAACAACCGTGGCGTCAGCTCGATGACCGTGTGGTTCCCGGTCGAGGCGACGCTCGCGGTCCGCCCCGCGCGCAGGCCGAACGTCCTGTTCATCGCCATCGACGACATGAACGACTGGATCGAGCCGCTCGGAGGGCATCCGCAGGCGATCACGCCGAACCTCACCCGCCTCGCGGCGCTCGGAACGACGTTCACGAACGCGCACACGGCCGCGTCGGCCTGCCATCCGTCGCGCGTCGCCGTGATGACCGGCGTGCGTCCGGCGCGCACGGGGATCACGACCAACGTCTTCAACAGGACGCCGGGGCCGTCGTGGCGATCGCATCCGGCTCTGAAGAACGCCGTGACGCTGAGCCAGCACTTTCGCGACCACGGCTACCGCGCCGTCGGCGGCGGGAAGATCTACCACTCGCTCCAGTGGTGGGCCGGGAGCGAGAACGACCCGGCGACGTGGGATGACTACTTCCCGGAGGCGCACGGCCCGATTCCCGAGTGGGTCCGCCCGCCGCGCGAGGAGATCGAGAGGCAGCAGAAGGCCTTCGTCGGCCGGCGTCCGCTCGGCGGCGTGCTCTTCGGATGGACGCCGCTCGACGTCGAGGACGAGGCGACCAGCGACCACAAGGTCGTCGACTGGGCGATCTCCGAGCTCGAGAAGCGGCACGACTCGCCCTTCTTCATCGCGTGCGGCCTGTTTCGACCGCACATCCCGTGGGAGGTGCCGCGGAAGTACTTCGACATGTACCCGCTCGAGACGCTGCAGTTGCCGGAGAACACCGACGACGACCTCGCGGACGCGTGGGATCACGGCCGTCGAAGCTGGCACCAGTGGGTGCTGCAGAACCGCCAGTGGAGGGAGGCGGTCCGCGGCTACCTCGCGTCGATCACGTACGTCGACGCGCAGATCGGGCGTCTCCTCGACGCGGTGAAGCGCACCGGCCACGCCGACGACACGATCATCGTCCTGTGGTCGGACCACGGCATGCACATCGGCGAGAAGGAGAACTGGGAGAAGTTCACCGTGTGGGAGGAGTCGACCCGCATCCCCCTCATCGTGGTCGCGCCGGGCGTCGGCCGCGCCGGATCGCGTTCGAGCCGTCCGGTGACGTCGCTCGACATCTTCCCGACGCTCGTCGGGCTCACCGGAACGAAGGCGCCGGAGAATCAGCTCGACGGCGAGTCGCTCGTGCCCCTGCTCGAGGACCCGCGCGCGCGCCGGGAGCAGCCGGCGATCACGGCGTATCGGGCGAACCACTCGGTGCGCAGCGATCGCTGGCGCTACATCTTCAACTCGCGGAGCGAGGGGCTCGAGGAGCTCTACGACCACGAGACCGATCCGCACGAGCGGACCAACCTCGCGTACGACCCCGAGCACCGGAAGGTCCTCGACGGGCACCGTGCGCAGCTGCGGCGCTGGACGCCCATCGAGCCGCCCGGGGGCGTGCCGATCGTGCCGCCGGGATACGAGCTGATCGACTCTCGCCGCATCCGCAAGAAGGACTTCGTCGAGCTCGGGGGCCTCGTCGAGAAGGCCATCGAGGAGCACCGGAAATCGCAGCCGGTCGCCACCGCCGCCGGGACCGAGGTCGAGGACGTCCCGGTCGTCGACATCTCGCAGGAGACGCGGCGGCACGTCATCGTCGCGGCGGGCACGGAGCAGGTGTACCAGGGCCATCCGACGACGCTCCTGATGCCCGACGGCAAGACGATGTTCGCGGTGTGGAGCATCAACCACGGCGGTCCGGCGGGGCCGATGGCTCGCAGCGACGATGGCGGACTGACCTGGACGCGGCTGGACGACAAACTGCCGCCGGGTTTCAGGCAGCACCGCAACTGCCCGAGCATCTACCGCATGGTGGATCCCGGCGGCCAGGAGAGGCTCTGGGTGCTCTCCGGGCAGCCTCGCATGCCGCGCATCGTCAGCGAGGACGGCGGCCAGACGTGGAGAGAGCTCGAGCCGCTCGGGTTCGAGTGCGTCATGACGTTCAGCTCGGTCGTCCGCCTGACCGACGGCAGCTACCTCGGCCTCTATCATCGCAAGGCGGGGCGGTGGGCGCTCCAGGTGATGCAGACGAGGACGACCGACGGCGGCGTGACCTGGTCCGAGCCCCGCGTCGTGGCCGAGGTCGAGGGCAAGGCGCCGTGCGAGCCGTTCGCCTTCCGCTCGCCCGACGGCGAGGAGCTCTGCTGCCTGATGCGGGAGAACACGCACCAGGGCCGCAGCCTGGTGATGTTCAGCAGCGACGAGGGAGCGACGTGGAGCACGCCGCGCGACACCCCCTGGGGACTCACCGGCGACCGGCACATGGGCGTGTACGCGCCGGACGGACGGCTGGTGGTCGCGTTCCGGGACAAGGCGCACGGCAGCTCGACCTACGACCACTTCGTCGCCTGGGTCGGCACGTACGCCGACATCCGTGAGGGCCGGCGCGGGCAGTATCGCATCAAGCTGCTGCACAGCTTCGCTGGCGGCGACTGCGGCTATCCCGGCATGGAGCTGCTGCCCGACGGCACCATCGTCGCGACGACGTACGTCAAGTACCGCCGCGGCAAGGCGAGGCACTCCGTCGTCAGCACGAGGTTCACGCTCGCGGAGACCGACGCGCTGGTCGCGAGGGCGGCGGAGCGGCTCGAGGCGAGCGAGGCGAGTCGAGCGGCGAGGAAGGAGTCGCTCGCCGGGCGAAAGATCGACAGCGTCGTGATCGGGGACGAGGCATCGGAGAAGCGGCACAACCTCCGGGGGGAGCGCAGCCGGTCGGGGCCGTACGGCGGCAAGGTGTGGCGCGACGCGAGGCGCGGCGGCTGGTTCAGCTACGACCTCGAGGTCGCCCCCGGCGGGCCGGCGACGCTGTCATGCACGTACTGGGGCAGCGACCGGGGGCGGACGTTCGACATCCTGGTCGATGGCGAGAAGATCGCCACCCAGAAGCTCGACCGCAACCTCCCCGGCAAGTTCTTCGACGCCGAGTACCCGATCCCGGAGGAATTGACGCGCGGCAAGAAGAGAGTCACCATCAAGTTCCAGGCCCACCCGGGAACCGTCGCCGGAGGCGTCTTCGGCTGCGCGATGCTGCGGGGAAGGGCAGAGCGGTGACGCAATTGGGCGTGGCGCGCGCCGGGCGTCCTGAGCGTCTGACCGGTGGTCCCTGAACAGGTGATCTGATCCTGCCCGGGGCCTTCCGGAGGAGGAGCCATGGGGGACCACTACAGCCTCTATCGCCTGAAAACGCCCGTCGGGCCCGAGGGCGAGAGCTGCGACCTGCTCGAGGAGCTCACCAGGGGCCTCACGTTTGGCCCGGTGGAAGACGTCAAGAGGCGGTTGTTCGACGCGAATGTCTACGGTGTCGATCTGCTGAGCGCCGACAGTCCGGGGCGCGTGATCTCGTCCTCGCACGAAGAGTCCGGCCTCCTCGGCGACCTCGTGGACCCGTCGACGGGAGAGCCCGTCGTGATCCCGGAGCGTGAGCATCTGCAGATTCGCTCCGGCGATGGCCGCCTTCTCGACATTACTTTTTGGGGCGATCCGGTCGAGCGCATCAGTTTCTGCAAGCCGTCTCCCCGCGACTTGCTCCCGATCGTTGATACGCTTCCGGAGCTCGCGCCCTTCGGAATCTGGTGTAGTAGCGAAAACCGAGTCTGCGATCCCAGCAGGTATCGCTCGGGGCCCCCCGTGGAGTCATCGCGGTCGATCGTGTCGACGATTCCCTTGAAAGAAACGCCGTTCCCGTCGACTCGAGGCCTTCGCTGGGCAGTGAAGACGTCGACTTTTCCGAGCTCGCGAAACCCCGCCGTGGCGCGGGACGGGAGGATCTTCCTGCCGGTGGGGGCGGCGCTCGTGGCGATGGACCTCGAGACCGGCGCGGTCGCATGGACGCGGGAATGGAGATCAGGCGGCATGCTGGTGACGGCGACTCCAGCGGCGGTGATCGTCGCCGGAGATGACCCGAGCGTCTACGCGCTGGTGCCCGACTCCGGAGAGGTGCTCTGGGACGTCGACATCAAGGGCCGCGTCACAGCCGCGCCCGCTCTGATTGCGGAGGACACCATCGCCTTCGGAACGGAGGGGAGGTCCATCTACGCGTTTCAATCCTCAACGGGTCGAGTGCTCTGGTGCGCGGATTGGATTCCGGGACCTCTCTACACACGCCTCGCCACCAGCGGGAGCGAGGTGATCGCCACGGCCAGTGACGGGGACCGCGGCGTCGTCTATGCCTTCCCGAGTACGCCTCGAGACGCCCCGCCGGCTGCCCACCACGTGGAAGGACGAATGGTCAACGAGAGGGCCTACTGGATGGAGAGCATGCTGGAAGTCGCCGCCGCCGGCAGGCAGGTGTTCGTGCTCTCGACGCACCAGATCCTCCGCCTCTCGCTCCCCGATCTCGCGGATCCCAGAGTGGTGGACGAGTTCGACTGGGACACGGGCTTCGAGCGCTTCATCGTCGCGCTCGATGATCGTCTCCTGGCCTACGCGATCTCGACCGGCCACAACGAGGGCGTCGTGCGCGTCGTCGAGGCGGATTCCCTCCAGCGCCGCTACGAGATTCCACTGTCTCACACCACGTCGGAGGCCGTGGTCCTCGACGACCGCCGTTTCGCTCTCGTCCTGCGCCCGTTTCGACACGACGCGAAGGCGGAGGGGCAGCTCCTGATCGTGGAGAAGGATACCGGCACGATCATGCGCGAGATGCCGCTCGGATTCGCCGGTCAGTGGCAAGACGCGTACGTGTCGGCCGCCGAAAACGCGCTCCTGACAATGGCCAGCTACGGCACGTACCGCGAGCCGAAGTCGGTCCTCGGCTGCTGGCAGATCGACTGAACGGCGCGTCGCGGTCGACCCCCTTCAGTCTTTCCGCTTCCTCCTTTCCTCGGTTTCCTTTCTTCCTGATGAATCGTCCGACAGCAAACCCGCGCCTCGCAGGTGCTCGTCGAACCACTCGATCGCCAGCTTCTGCGCCTGCGTGCGGGCCTCCGAGTAGATGGCGTAATGCCGGATACCGGGGATCGTCACCAGCTTCTTCGGCCCCGGCGCCCGCCGGTGTGCCAGGATCCCGTGCTCGCGGTTGTCGAAGAGCTCCTCGTGCTCGGCGAGGATGAAGAGCATCGCGCAGGACTTCGCGCGGAGGACGTCCTCGACCGGCGCGTACCCGATCATCTTCTCGAGGATCGGCGCGCCCCTGAGGTTGCCGATCCGCCCCTCTCCCGGCTTCGGATAGCCCATCCGTCCACGCGCGCGCGCCGAGCCCGTGCCGTGAGTCGCCCGGCGCACACCGTCGCTCAGGACCCAGCGGGCGTCGAGCGACGGCACCTGGCTGACCGTGGCCCTGACTCGCGGGTCGCGCGCCGCGACGTACACGACGTGCCCGCCGGAGAAGCTGCTCCCCCAGAGGCCGATGCGGTCCCGATCGCACTGCTCGTCCGCGTATACCCAGTGAATCGCGTTCATCAGGTCGGTGGTCTGGTCGATCGGGTCGACCACCTCGCGAACCTCCTGCACCTCGGCCGTGAACTTCCGTCCCTCCCTCTCCGCCGGCGGTTTCCCGGTGAGGATCACGCGCGAGTCACTCGCGCCCCAGCCGCGATAGTCGAAGGTCACCACCAGATAGCCGGCGCGCGCGAAGGCGATGGCGTCCGGTCTCAGCGCGGCGGCCGTACCGCCCCAGCCGTGACACATGACGATCGTCGGCAGCTTCTTCTTCTCCGGGGCCCGCGGCGCGAACACCTCGGCCGCCATGCGGACGCCCTCGCTCATGATGGTCGCGGGACGGAAGGCGAGATCGTCGGGTGGCGCCCACTCCTCCGCCTCGACGAATCGACCCGTGACGGTGACGGAAGCGACTGCGAGCACGAGGACGAGGCGCTGCATCGATCGGTTCTCCATTTTACGTTGATACATGAAGTGTCCGCGACCAGCGCCGCGGCGGGGGCGCGGCGCGCGCGCCCGTCAATCGACCCGCATCGCCTTGAGCTGTCGGCTCTCGAGCGCCTTGACGCTGAACTCCGAGAGCAGCGCGCGATCGTCGGCCGTGTAGGACAGATCACCCGACAGCGTCTCGATGTTGGCGTCGATCTCCCGCGTAAGGCGCATGCCGATGGTCAGGTTGTGGATCCGCCTGTCCTGCATCACGAAGCGGATCGCCGCGGCGGGCAGCTTCGCGAGGCGCTCCTCGTCGAAGCCGGGGACGATGGAGCCGGACCACGCGCCGAGGACGCCCGCGCCGACGACCTTCATGGCGACGATCGCCATGCCGACCTCGTGCGCCTTCGCCAGGCACGCGTTGCGGAGCTCGAGCATCCGGGCCGAGTACACCTGGTTGTAGCCCCGCGGCAGATAGCCGTAGGACAGCATGCACTGGTCGAAACCCCCGGACGAGATCAGCGCGAGCGCCTTGTCGTAGTAGGAGTGCGCCGAGAAACCGAGGTACCGGACCATCTTCTCATCGCGCAGCTTGACCAGCTCGCCGTGGACCTCCATCGCGCGCTCGACGGTCATCTGCTCGAGTCCGGGCGTCCCGTGGATGAGGACGGCGTCGAGGAAGTCCGTCTGCAGCTTCCGGAGCGATGTCTCGACCGCCGCCCGGACCCTCGCCGGATCGGTGGTCTCGACCTTGGTGACCAGATAGACCTTGTCGCGGATGCCCTTCAGAGCCTCGCCGAGAATCGACTCGCTCTCCATGTAGTTGCCGGCGGTATCGAAATAGCGCATGCCGCGATCGTGGGCGTACCGGACGAGCTTGACGCGATCCTCGGTCGAGAGCGGGTTGCCCCAGCGGACCGGCAGCGCGGCGCCGCCGAAGCCGAGGATCGGCAATTCGAGACCGGTCTTGCCGAACTTTCGCGTCGCGATCTTCGGCGCTCCGGGCGAGGTCTCGCGAGCGCCGGTGACGCCCGCGCCCGCCACGGCGGAGCCGACCACCGCCGCCACGCCGGTCTTGATGAAATCACGCCGCGGGACACTGTCGGATGGTGTGCTCATCGCTCGCGCCTCCAGGACGTCTTATTATTCTCTAACCGTAGCCGGGCCCGGGCCCGACCTCGGCTTCGCGTCCAATACTCTCTCCGTGCGCAGAGCGCTCCACGCCGGCGAGCCTCTCGCTCAATCCCGAGAAAAACCCTCCGACGCCGCTCACCGCCTCACTCGCCACGCGCCCGATGCCTCGATGGTCACCTCGACGTCCCCGATCCGGGCCGTCGCCGCGCCGTGCTCGTCAACGTCGGTGGTGATCCGTGCGGCCACCGCGGCCGCGTCCTCGCCGTCGTCGAAGGGCCGCAGCACGCCGAGCCAGATCTGCGGGCGGCCTGCCCGGACGGTGGCTCTCGCAAACGAGTTGTGGACTCCCGGGCCGCCGATGTCGGGCGAGACGCGATGCGCCACCTGACCGATCGTCAGTCCCTCGCCGCGATGCAGATGGAGGAGGACGCGTTTCTTCCGCTCCTGCCACCAGGCGTGGTCCCGCGCCGGCGCGTCGAACCAGTTGCGGTCGCCCGACTGCACCTCACCCTCGGCGGTCAGCAGCCAGCAGGGGGCGGCGCGGTATCCGTCGACGTCGCGGCACGGCTCGTAGACGTCGCGCACGACCAGGAAGCCCTCCGCGGTCAGCACCGTCTGGCGAGTCCAGCGGCTGCGGGCGCCGTTGTAGTTGCGGAACGTGAACTGCCCGAACGAGTCGTCACCGCGGTTCTCCGCTCGCAGCGAGCTGCGAACCAGGATGGCGCCGCGATTGTAGAGCGGTCGATAGTACCTCGGTCGCGTCCGGCCGTTGAGACGGAGGTCTCCGTCCGCGCCGCGGAAGTCGTACGAGACGCGCGTGTACGCGCTCTGCGCGTCGAACCGCTCGTCGAGGCCATCGAGGGTCAGCGAGAGACTGGTCTCCGGCGGCACATCGACGCGGAGGCTGCGCCCGGGACGCCTGCCTTCGTCGACGACGGTCAGCAGACGCTGGCGCTCCTCGCCGGTGAGCTCGCGGGTCTCCTCGCCGCGGTGCAGCACGACCTCGAGGCCCTCGGGGATCGAGTCGAACGCCGCGAGGACCCTCTCGCCCGCCGGACCGCCGAGGCGCAGGTTCTGGATGGTGATCGGTGATTCGAACGAGCCCAGGTGCACGGACCTCAGGTGGTAGTCGTTGTTCAGATACCAGTAGCCGTCCATGTTGCCGTGGGCGTATCCCATGGTCGGGTCGTCGGTGCGACGAAAGAGGCCGATCTTGTCGTCGTAGTGCCAGTTGCTCGAGTCGGGGCCGTCGCGGCAGTTGAGGGCGAGCTTGATGGCCATCGACGCCATCTTCCACGTGTCGCCGGACGTCGCCGACATGGCGCCCGAGTCGTCGACTGGAAAGGCCATGTCCGGCGGCAGGACCGACAGCATGTCGTAGGCCGTCTCGGCGACGCCGGCCCGTCCGCTGCTGTACTTGCCCGAGGTGTGCAGGAACTTCGCGCCATCGACGCAGTACTCGTACAGCCGGCCGTCGGCGTCGTCGCAGTAGTGCATGTAGTTGTTGTTGCGGTCGTAGATGTAAAAGGACACGAACGGCTTGCCGCTCTCGCGACCGGGGCAGAGGTAGAGGCGCTCGGGCACCCTGTGCTTCAGCGGGCTGTAGTGACCGATCTTCGATCGTCCGGCCGGGACGCGCGGCTCGATCCCGCGCTCGATGAACCACGCGTAGCGAGTCTCGTGGGCCGCGGTGTACTCGGGCGGGACGTCGATGCCCGCGGGGGGGCGACCGCCGAGCAGCACCTGCTCGGAGGCCCAGAGGAACTCGGGGTCCTCGAAGTGCTTCGCGAATCGATACCACACGTGTCCGTCGTTGACCGTCTCGGCGCCGGCGTAGTACTCCGCGTTCCACGGATCCGCGTAGATCCCCGCGCGGTCGCCGAGGACGCGCGCCCCCGAGTTGGGGTTGCCCCGCACGCCGCCGCCGTGGACGTAGTCGAGGTAGCGTCGCGCGTGGACGTACAGGAAATCCCGCTCGGTCTCGAGCTTGTCCATCCCCTCGGCCATGTCGAGCAGACCGTGCAGGTAGAGCGGGCCGTAGGGGTAGTAGTTGGTCTCGGTGGTGTCGCCGGGCTCGGCCAGCTCCCGCCACAGCGCATCGAGCCACGGCCTGTGCCTGATGGCGCTCGGCATGTCGGGGAACATGCGGACGGCGATCGCCGGGCCGGCGTTGATGCCGAATGGGCGGTTGTTGGCGCCGCGCTCGATCATCGAGTAGTCGGGGAAGTCGATCCTCAGGCTCTGGTCGACGAGCCTCTCGAACGCCGCTCGCTCCTCCGCCGTGAGCATGTTCTGCCGGACCAGCTCCGCGTAGATGCGCATGCGCCCGCCGCTGCCCCAGGACTTGTGACCGCGGAAGAGACTGAAGCCGTCGCCCTCGCCGGCCTCCCGGGCATCGCGGTAGCGGTCGAGGATGCTGAGCAGGTACGCGCGGAGGATCTCGAGCTCGTTCGGCTCCTTGCGGCCGCCGTCGACGTAGCGCGAGAGCAGCCGATCCCACTCCCAGCCGCCGCGGTGCATCTGCGGTCGGCTCCGGCGCACCGCCGCGGCGAGCGCGGCGATCTCGCGATCGGTGTACCCGGCATACGACGGCCGCGGGTGGCCGGCGGCGAGGTCGGCATCGTTCGCGACGGTCCGGTCCGCGATCGTCGAGATCGCGATCGCGGCGACGAGGAGCACGACGCCCGCGCGGGCCAGACCGATTCTCACGGGACGACCTCCGGGGATTGCTGTCGCGGAATGCGCGAGCCATGATCGTACGCGGCGGCGGCGGGAACCACAACCGGATCAATCGGATCGGCGTGGTGTCGCGCAGGCGTCGCCGGAGGAATCGCGATCGGCGCTCACGTCGAACGGACAGGCGGTGGGGCGGTCTCACTCCTTCTCGAGACGACCGAAGGCCGCCTCGACCGCGGCGGTCAGACGCCCTTCCCAGTACGCGCAGATCTCCTTGCGACGTTCGAAGCTGTTGCGGTCCTCCGCAGGGATCGACGCGTTGTAGCGCTCGAGGACGGCCCGGCCATCGCCGACGGACTCCATGACCAGGGCCTTCAGGCGTCGCTCGAGAGTCGGAGGGACGTCCTCGCCGCGTTTCCGCTTCTCGGCGTGCTCCTCCAACAGATCGTCGATCCTCTCCTCCCACTGTCTCGCCAGACGCTCGTTCTTCGGCACGTTTCCGGGCCCGTACCCGTGCCGGTGGATCGCCGCGATGCCGTGCGCCGATCCGGCGTGACCGAGCTCGAAGGCCCTCTCCAGCCATTCGAGAGCCTTCCGGTAGTCCCGCTCGACATGGTTTCCATACAGGTACTTGTACCCGACCTCGGCCATGCACTCGGGGTCGCCCTCCGCCGCTCCGAGCCGGTAGAGCTTGAAGCTCTTCTCGTCGTCGCGCTTCCCCATGAAGGGACCGCTGCCCTGACTGTACGCCTTCCCCAGGACCTTGATCGCGAAGAGATCGCCGTCCTCCACGAGGGGGACGAGCACCTGGTAAACCTCCTGGACGGTCGAGTTCACCCTGGGCAGGTTGTAGTGGATGTACCAGCGCTCGGCGCGCGTGAAGTCCCCGAACTTCTGGTCGAAATCGAGCCGGCTCAGGGCCTCCACCGGCGCGGGGGCCGTGCCCCCATCGCAGGACGCCAGCAGGGCCGGAAGGGCGGCGAGAACGCTCGGGATGATGGCTCGGTGACGCATTCGTGTTCTCCCTGGTCGATCGGGTGTCATCGTCTCCATCTTCGGAGGCACGCACCCGGGCCCTTGACCGCCGGTGCGCGCGTCGGCGGCCGGGAGGTGATCGCCAACTTCTCGTCGTCCGCGTTCCCGGAAGGACGGTCGAGCATCCCGCCGAGGACCATCGTCGCGAGGTGGCGCGAGAGTGAGACGACGCGGGCATTCTCGCCGGGGGCGGAGTGACGCCCGAAGGTCGTAAAGCACACAGCAGCGGCGGGTTATCATTAACGCCCTTGCGGCGATCACCCGGCTTGCGAAACTACGGCAATGCCGTACACTAAGAACAGCCGTGGAACGTTTCGAGTGGGACGAGGCGAAAGCCGAGGCGAATTTGTCGAAGCACGGCATCGGCTTTCCCGATGCCGCTCGGGTTTTCGATGACGTCCGGCGACTCGAGTGGCTCGACGATCGAATGGACTACGGCGAGGAGAGGTTCATCACGATTGGCGTCGTCGACGACCGAGAGATCGTGGTCGCCTACACGATGCGTGGCGAGAACCGGCGGCTGATCACGGCTCGGCGCGCGACGCGCCGCGAGCGGGAGGCATACCATGGCGACCGCGAAGTTTGACCCGGGAAAGCTCCCGAAGGGCAACACGGACTGGGAGGCTCTCGACCGACTCTCAGACGAGGAGGTCGAGCGCCGGGCGGCGTCGGATCCAGACGCGCAGCCGCTGTCCGAGGAGGATCTTCGGCGGCTCCGGCGCTCGTCGCGAGTGCGTGTCCTTCGCATGGCGCTCGGAATGACGCAGGATGAGTTCGCGCGCGCCTACGGCATTCCGGTCGGAACGCTGCGTGACTGGGAGCAGGGCCGCAGGGAACCGGACCAGGCATCGAAAACCCTGTTGAAGCTGATCGAGATCATGCCCCACGAGGTGAAGGCGGCGCTGGCCGATGCGACGGCATCCGGCGCTCGTGAGTAGGTCGAGCCGGATGCCGGTGTTGGAAACAGAAAACACGACGGAGAGCACGACCTGCCGGTCGTGGCCCCGCATCAGGCGAGCGCGATGACCAGCAGGGCCGCCGCCGCCAGCGCCGCGGCGGTCCGCACGTGGTTCCAGGCGGTCCAGCTCTTGACGTACGCCGTCCAGCGTTCGGCGCCGTCGGCGCTCTCGGAGTCCACCCGGGCCAGCGCCTCGTTCCGCGGCACGTTGCACGCGATGGTCACGAGAATCGTGCCGATCAGGTAGAGCGCGCTGCCGACGACCCGGTAGATCGCCGCCGGCCCGTCCCAGTCCAGCAGCGCGGCGACGATCAACAGCAGACAGCCGGCGGCCGTCCCGAAGAACGCGCCGAGGAACCAGCGATTGATCACCACGACGTTGATCGACTGCATCGCGGCGATTCCCTGCGCCGGCGGCAGCCGGGCCAGCGCCTGCATGACGAACGTGGAGAACGCGTAGAACACCCCCGCGATCAGACCGCAGCCGAGTGCCGAGAGCAGCGTCACGACGAAGATCAGGTTGTCGCTCATGGGCGTTGACCGTGTCCTGGGCCAGGCATGGGCCGGAGGAATCAAAGTTCCGAGCACCGTCGTCAGTCGCCGTGAAGCGCCGCGAGATCGAACTCGACCGCGCTCGCCCCCTCCTCCGTCCCGAGCACGACGCAGAGCGCGTCGCCGCGGATCTCCAGCCACGTGAGACCCAGACGGTACGCGCCGTGCGAGTGCACGCTGTCCTCGGTGCCGTGATAGTTGCTCTCCGGTCTCGGCAGCGGGCCGTCGAAGGGCACGCTCAGGAGAAGCGGCTTCGTCGCGCCCGTCTTCAGGTCGACGCGCACGAGTGGAAAACGATAGACGCCGTCACCCTCGGCGCGCACGAATCCACCGCCGGACGACCGGAACGCATGCGTCTCCGTGAAGGCGATCTGGCTGGTCGCCGGGTCGGCG
>JBFFXF010000144.1:0-18375 GCA_041569895.1 Planctomycetota bacterium
CGACGACCTCGCCTCGGGTGATCTCACGCGCGAGGAGTTCACCGCGCTCGCGGAGTCGTTCGAGGCGAGCCCGCTCTCCCGCGTCTACGTCATCCTCGTCGTCCAGGCGACGCAGCTCGGCAATCCGGAGCTCGAGGAGGAGATGACAGCGCGGATCCGCCGCGCTGCCGACCGGCTGTCGCGTGGGGTCATCGAGGGGAAGGTGTCCGGCGACGACCTCGAGGCGTTGAAGAAGTACTTCACCGCGGAGTCCGGTGAGCTCGAGCTGCACACACGGCTGACGCGACCCCAGCTCGAGCTCCTTCTGGAGGACGTCGAGGCGCTCGTCGACAGGACCGACGTGCCCGACGAGGACTACGAGCTCCACGTCGCGGAAGAGCTCCGGCGCGTGATCGCCGCTGCTCGAAAGCAGGGCGGGGGACCCGGACCGCGAGCCGGCGACGACGGCCCCCGTCGCGAATGAGCCAGAGCATGCCCTGTCCCGCCTGCGGCCTCGAGCCCCGGACCGTCTCGGTCGATCGGGCCTGGGGACGCGAGGTGTTCGCCACCCTCATCCCGGCCGGCGCGCCCGCGGGCGGTTCCGCGCAGTCCACGGTGCTTCTGCGCGAGCTCGCAGCGCTCGTCGAGGAGCTCGGGGACGGCGCGCGCGAGGTCCGTCGCACGTGGTACTGCGGCGAGCCTCTCCCGCAGGTGGCGTCCGCGGATCCACCGCCGACGTCGGCGGCCTCGATCGTCGAGCTCGCCCCGTGCTGCGATCGGTGCGTCGTCGTGCTCGACGCGCACCTCGTGGTGGTCGACGGGTCCGCCGCGGCGGGCAGTGAGCCGGTGACGCGGGCCTCGGGGCTGCGTGCGGGCGAGAGCGGCGGCCTCGCCGGCGCCACCCCGGACGTGCGCGAGCTCCGCGTCGCCGGTGTCGCCGGCGATCCGTCGAGCGGGTCCTTCGACGCCGAGTGCGACGGCATGTTCGCCCGCATGGGCGAGCTCCTGGCGCTCAACGGCATGACCGAGCGCGACGTGGTGCGCACGTGGATCTACCTGCGCGACATCGAGCGCGACTACGACGCCTTCAACCGATCGCGCCGCGACGCCATGCAGCGCGCCGGCGTGTCGCGGCTTCCTTCGAGCACGGGCGTGGGAGGCGCGCCCCGGCGCGGTGACCGGCGCTGCGAGATGTCCTTCCACGCCGTCGCGGGCGCGCCCGGCGCTTCACCCGACGCCCTGAGGATCGATGCGCTGCGCACGCCGACGCTGAACGAGGCGAGCGAGTACGGCTCGTTCTTCTCGCGCGGGCTTCGGCTGCAGCGTGGCGGCGATCTGACGCTGATCGTCTCCGGGACGGCGGCTGTCGACGAGCGCGGGCGATCGCGCGGCGAGGGGCTCGAGGAGCAGACCGACCGCACGCTCGAGAACATCGACGGGCTGCTCTCGTCGGGGGAGGGCGGGCCGTCCGACGTCGTGCGGCTGGTCTCGTACCTCAAGCGGGCGGCCGACGCGCCGCGGTACCGGGAGCTCCTCGAGCTCGCCGGATACGGCGCTCCTCCGCACGCCATCGTGCGCGCCGACATCTGTCGCCCCGAGCTCCTCTGCGAGACCGAGGCGACCGCCTGTCCGCGCGCGGTGCCTGGCTGACAATCACCGATGGGCGTGTGATAATGACCTCATGAAACGTCGCGTCGGACCGCTCGAAGCCTCTCTCGTCGCCGTGCTCGCCGTCGTGCTCGTCGCCGTCTTCCTCGCCCCGACAGCCGCAGCGGGCGAGGCGGCGCAGCGATCCCCGTTCGAGGTCGTCCTCTCGCCCGGGGCCGCGTCCGGGGCGCCCGGCACGGCGTTCGTCACGGACAGGACTGCGGGCGAGGTGGTCTTCATCGACCTCGAGCGCGGCGAGCCGGTCCACCGCATCGCGCTCCACGGCGAGCCGACCGGACTGGCGATCGCGCCGGACGGCGAGCGGCTCTGGGTGAGCGAGGACTTCGCCGGCACGGTCGCCGAGATCGACATCGGCGAGCGTCGAGTCGCGCGCCGCCTCGAAGTCGGTCCGCGACCGCTCGGCGTGGCCGTCACCGGAGTCTCGCGGAGGCTCGTCGTCGCCAACAGCGTCGGGCACGACGTCTCGGTGATCGATCTCGACACCGGCGCGGCGTTGCCGCGCATCCGCGTCCCGCGCGAGCCGTTCTTCGTGGCGGCGACGCCGGATGGACCGACCGCCCTCGCCGGCAACCTGCTCCCCGCCGGCACGCCCGCCGCGCCGGACCATGCCGCCTGCGTCAGCGTGCTGCGCGTCGCGGGAGACGCCGCGGACGTCGCGCTCACCGGGAGCATCCGCCTGCCGACGGGCTCGACCGCGGTGCGGCACGTGCGCGTCTCCGGCGATGGCCGCTGGGCGTACGTGGCGCACACCGTCGGCCGGTTCCACACGCCGGCCACGCAGCTCGAGCGCGGCTGGATCAACACCAACGCGCTCAGCATCATCGACCTCGTCGCCGGCGAGCTTCACGCCACGGTGCTGCTCGACAGCATCGATCGCGGCGCCACCGACCCGTGGGGGATCGCCCTGTCGCCGGACGGCGCGGAGATCTGGATCACCCTGCGCGGCACGCACGAGCTCGCGCGCGTCGAGCTGCGACGACTGCACGCGCTGCTCGCCGGCGTCGAGGCGGTCGAGGACGGCGCCTGGCGGCAAGTTCACAACGATCCGCGGCTGCGCCTCGAGCTGGTCAACGACGTCACCGCGCTGACGCGCGCCGGTCTCGTCGAGCGCGTGCCGCTCACCGGGCGCGGCCCGCGGGGAATCGCCATCTCGACGGACGGCAGCTTCCTCGTCGTCGCCTGCTATTACTCGGGAGACCTCATCGTGGTCGACACCGCCCGGCGCGCCGTCGTGCGGTCGATCCCTCTCGGCCCGCGTGCGATGCCCGACGCCGTGCGACGCGGGGAGGAGCTGTTCCACGACGCGACGATCAGCTTCCAGGCGTGGCTGAGTTGCTCGACGTGCCACCCCGATCGCGGTCGCAACGACGCGCTCCGGTGGGATCTGCCGAACGACGGCCTCGGGACGCCACAGATGACGCGCTCGCTGCTGCTCAGTGCGCTCGTCGCCCCGACGACCGCTCGCGGCGTTCGCGCCGACTTCGACGCGTCCGTCACTGCCGGCTTCCGCTTCCTCAACGCGCACCCCGATCCGCAGCGGGTCGACGACGTCAAGGCGTACCTCGCATCGCTGCGGGCGGAGCGCAGCCCGGTGCTCGCCGCCGACGGGAGCCTGACGCCCGCGCAGACCCGCGGCCGCGAGATCTTCGAGGGGCGCGGGGGGTGCACGCGATGTCATTCGGGGCCCCTGAGGACCGACCTCGAGCCCCACGACGTCGGCAGCGCCGGGCGCGACGAGCGGGGCGGCAGGGTGTTCTTCACGCCGAAACTGGTCGAGCTCTACCGGACGGCGCCCTATCTGCACGACGGACGGGCGCCCGACCTGTTCTCGATATTCCGGGAGCACGATCCCGAGGGGAAGCACGGGCGCGCGTCGCGGCTGTCGGACGAAGAGCTCCACGCTCTCGTCGAGTACCTCCTGACGTTCTGATCGGGGTCCGGGGATGATTCGCAAGCTCGCCATCGCCACCGTCGTCGCGGCTGTCATCGTCGGCATCGCTCTGGCGGTGTTCCTCTCCGATCGCGACGGACCGGCGCCCGGGACACCGGATCCGGGGAGTGAGAAGCCGCGCGTCGAGAGGCCCGGGCCCGTCACCCCGCCCGTCGATACGCTGCCGTCCCCGTTGAAGAAGAAGGGCCAGGAGCCCGCGCCGAGTCCGGGCGAGGCCGGGTCGATCGCCGGACGGGTGGTCGCCGAGGAGACGCTCGAGCCGATCGCCGGGGCGCTCGTGCGGATCGCGGAGGACCTGCCGCGATCGGACCTCTTCAAGATCGAGTGGCTCGACGCCGTCGAGTGCGACGACCGGGGCCGTTTCGAGTTCTCCGGACTCCGCAACAGCGCGTACCTGGTGCACGCCTCGGCGCCCGGCAGGCTCGATCGGTCCGAGCCCGGCATCCCGGTGGACGCCGACGCTTTCGAGATCCGGCTTCCGGCCGCCGACGAGATCCCCTGTCGCCTGCTGCTCAACCGCGAGGACGGGGAGGAGCCGCTCCCGCGAACGGCCGTCTTCCTCGAGCTCCCGGGGCGAGCCTGGTCGCTGCGCGCCGAAACCGACGCGCGCGGCATCTTCCCGCTGACGGGGATCTCGGCCGAGACTCTCGCGGCGGAGTGGCGCGCCATCGACGTCGTCGTCGCCGGACACGCCGATCCGTTCCTCCACCCTCTCGAGGGCGATGAGGTGAAGTGGGGGATCGTCGTCGAGCCCGGCGCCACCGTCTACGGTCTGATCACCGACAGCGCCACGGGCATGCCGATCGCCGGGGCGACGGTGGTCTCCGACTACGGGCACGTCGTCGCCGCCGACGCCTCGGGGGAGTATACGATCTCCGGCGTCGAGGAGCGCGTCACCGCGTTCGCGCCGGGATACGCGGCGATTTCGCGGGAAATCGACATCGATTTCGAGGACATCTCGCCGGCGAATCCGGTGCGGCTGGACTTCAAGCTCGACGGCGGCCTGACGCTCTTCGGCTTCGTCCAGGACCTCGACGGCAAGCCGATACCGGGCGTGCGAGTGGGCGTCGCGCCCGACACGTTCGACGTCGAGCTGGACGAGGAGCGGCTCGGCGAGATGCTGCGCGAGTCGCTCGTCAGCGTCACGGATGCGGCTGGGCGCTACCGCATCGCCGGTCTCCCGGCCGAGGCGCTCGATCTTCCCGGTTTCTTCGAGCTCGAGGTGCGTCCGCCCGGCTCCGGCATGGGGATCATCTACGACATCGACATCGAGGTCGAGCACGGCGAGGTGCGGAACGACATCCGGCTCGATCTCGTCCGCAGCGTGCCGGGCACCGTGCGTCGCGGCAACGGCCAGCCGGTCGCGCGCGCGCGCGTCTCGGCGGAGTCGGTCAGCGAGGACAACTTCCAGGTGACGGTGACCGGCGACGACGGCAGCTTCGAGCTGCGGGACATGCCACGGGGCCAGTATCACGTCGTCGTCGAGGCCGAGGGACGGCCGATGGTCGTGCGCACGGTCGATGTGCCCTCCCCGGACCCGCTCGACCTGGTCGTCGGGGACAGCCGGGCGCTCGCCGGGACGATCGTCGCGGAGCAGGACGGCACGCCGCTCGCCGAGATGACCGTGCGTGTCGTCTTCGTGCGCGGGACGCTCGACATCAGCGCGGAGACCACCACCGACGAGCGCGGCGCGTTCCGCCTCGAGAAGATCCCCGCCGGAATCCACACGGTCGAGATCCTGCGCCCGCCTCCCCGCCTCGCGTTCAATCCCGACGTGTCGATCCACCGCGTCGAGGTCGACCTCACCGACGAGGACTGGGAGGGCGCCATCGAGTACCCGAGCTACCCATCGGGTCAGGTGACGCTGCACTTCCTCCGGTCACGCCCCGGCGATCGCCCGGCGGAGCTCGCCGAGCCGGTCTCCGTCGAGGTCATGTACTACGAGCGAGGCCGCTTCCGCGTCGGCAGCAGAACCGGCCGCCGCCGCGGCTTCTCGATCGGCACGGCCACCGGCACCTTCCAGCAGCGTCTCCGCGAGGGAAAGTACACCTTCCGGTGCGTCCTCGGCGACGGGGAGCAGAAGGTGACGGAGAGCGTCGAGCTCGAAGTCACGGACGGGGGGGTGGCGGAGGCGGAGGTGGTGTTTCCGGGCCGGTGACGCCCAGGTTCCAAGCGAGAGTCGACTTCGGGGGCTTGCTGTCAGACGATTCATAAGGAAGGCAGGAAGAAGAGGAAGGCAGGAAAAGAAAGGAAGAGAGAAGGGGGGAACGGAAAGACTACCTCGACCGCTGCAACCTCGCCTCTCGACCGCGTTCGAGAGCTCGGGCGAAGCTCACGAAGCTCAACGCCATCAACTCCTTCCGTTTCCTGCCTTCCTGAGTTTCCTGCCTTCCTTATAGATCCGTCGTAGGGTCTCGCCAGCGGAGTCGAGGAAGTCACTCCCCACCCGGGTTGGACGCACGTGCCGGTTTTGGGATCTTGACCAGGTCCCTCGGATACTCCGCCAGGTCGTCCCCGCTCGTGTCGCCGCTCTCGCTGCGCTTGATGAACGCGCGGCGGCGATGCGCTATGAGCTGCGCGGCGATGCTGACGGCGATCTCCTCCGGGGAGCGGGCGCCGATGTTGAGGCCGATCGGCGCCTTCACCGCGCGCAGGCGCTCCGGGTCGACGCCCTCGTCGGCGAGGGCGCGGAAGATCCTGGTGATCTTCGCCTTGCTCCCGATGAGGCCGATGTAGGACGCGCGCGTGCGCACGGCCTTCGAGAGCACGAACTGGTCGTTGCGATGGCCGCGCGTGACGATGACGATCGACGAGGTGGGGCCGAAGTTGATCTTCTCGAACGCGTCGGCGAACTCGCTGACGATGACCTCGGTCGCGTCGGGGAACCCCTCGCGGTTGGCGAACTGCGGGCGGTCGTCGATGACGGTGGTGTTGAGGCCGACCATCGAGGTGATCTTGACCACCGACCTCGCGATGTGGCCGGCGCCGAAAATATAGACCATCGGGCTGCCGATCGGCTCGATGAAGATCTCGACGATGCCGCCGCACGCGAGACCCTCCTCCTCGGCGGCCTTCGGCGTCAGCGTGAAGCTCGTGCGGATCGGCTCCTCGGTCTCGATCACCTTGCGCGCCAGCGCCCACACGTCCGCCTCGGTGCAGCCGCCGCCGATCGAGCCGATCGCCGAGCCGTCCGCGCGGATCAGCATCTTCGCCGACTCCTTTCCGGGCGTCGAGCCGGTGGCGCCGACGACCGTGGCCAGCGCCGCGGTCTCGCCGCTCTCGATGATCCTGACGATCTCGCTGTAGATCTCCTTCATGGCGCTCGTTGTCGTGCCGCGAGTGCTGCCCCGATCTCCCGTTTCCTCCCACTCGAGTGTAGGGTCTGGCGCCGCCGAGGGCAAGGCGAACGGCGCCCGCGGGCGCCTCTCTCCAGGCTCGGTCGCCGTTATTTCAGGCCTCGTCAGGCCTCGAGCGACCACGGCGCCCGCATCGGACGCGAGCGCATCGAGTTGGCGCGGTCGTCGTCGATGAATCGCTCCGCCTCGGGGTCCCATCGCAGCTTGCGCTCGAGGAGCATGGCGATGTTGCCCATATGGCAGATGGTCGAGCAGCGGTGGCCGAACTCCGCCGGGAAGTACGGGTCCTTGCGCTCGCGAACCGCGTCGAGGAAGCTGCGATGCTCGCCGGCGTGGTTGGTCGGCAGCGCGACGTCGCCCTCGCCCGGCGTCCACTTCGCGATCTCCTCCGAGCTCGCCTCGACCGGTCCGGCGAACTGCGCGTTGCCGACCCAGCCGTCGTCACCCTCGAAGCGCATGCCGGTGCCGCCGTTCTCGACGTGGAGCACGACACCGCTGGCGTACTTGTACCGCAGCGTGTAGGTGACGAACGTGTTGAAGAGGCTGTCCTCGTTGACGGTGCCCTCGCCCTCGACCTCGACCGGCCCCGTGCGCTCGGTGTCGAGCGCCCACTGGACGGTGTCGAGCTGGTGCAGGCCCCAGTCGGTGAGGATGCCGCCCGAGTAGTCGAAGATGTGCCGCCAGTGCATCTTCTCCAGGCGGTTCGGCGTGTAGGGCGCCTCCGGCGCCGGTCCGAGCCAGAGATCGTAGTCGAGCCCCTCGGGCACCGGGGCGGGCTTCTCGTCGGGGTATCGCGTTCCGTCGGGCAGTCGGACGCGCACGGTGCGCACCTTCCCGATGAGCCCGTTGCGGACGATCTGCGCCATCCGGTGGTAACAGTGCAGGCTCCGATCCTCGGTCGACGTCTGGAACACGGCGCGGCGCTTCGCGACCAGGTCGCTCAGGATGCGCCCCTCGGCGATCGTCAGCGTCGGCTTCTCGCAGATCACGTCCTTGCCGGCGCGGAGGGCCATCACCGACATCGGCACGTGCCAGTGATCCGGCGTCGAGATCATCACCGCGTCGATGTCGTTTCGCTCGATGATCCGCCGGAAGTCGAGGTACGAGTCGCACCCCTTCGAGCCGTACCGGCCGTCGACCATCCTGCGCGCGCGCTCCCGGCGGTCGGCGAAGACGTCGCAGACCGCGACGACACGGGCGTCGTCCTGCCCCAGCAGCATGTGCAGGTTGCGGTGGATGCCGTGGCTGCCCGTTCCGAGGGCGCCGATGGTGACGCGTTCGCTCGGCGCCTCGCGGCCCCGGAGGCTCTTCCCGAGCACCGTCGGGATGGCCGCAGCGGTCGCGAAGAGCGCGGAACGCGCGACAAAATCGCGCCGGGAGATCGGTGTCCTTCCCGAGTCCATCTCTCTCCTTTCGTTCCCGTTCCCGTTCCCGTTCCCGTGCCCGTCCCCGTGCCCGACAACCATCGCCGGTCAGTATAGGTGCGCAGTGCGAGATTGAGAAGCCCGCTTGCTACAATGGCGATCGATGGTCTCCACCTGCGCCACGCTTCTGGTGCTTCTCGTCGTGTCGTCTCCGCAGGACGACCGCCTCGCGCATCGCCTGCGGGCGCTCGATCCGCACGTGCTTCCCGGCAAAGAGCGCGATGCGGCGCGGCGCGCCGTGCGCGAGGATCAGCGGCGGCGGGTCTTCGAGGCGAACCGGCGCAGCAGCCGGCAGTGGCGCGCCATCGAGAGTCGCGGCGACTGGGAGCGTTTTCGCGACGAGCGTCTCGCCCGGCTGCGTGAATCGCTCGGCTCGCCCGGTCTGACGGCGAGCGACACCGCGCCACGCGCGCGAGTCACCGGCGAGGTGACCGGCGACGGGTTCCGCATCGAGAACACCGTGCTCGAGAGCCGCCCCGGGGGCTGGATCACCGCGAACGTCTACGCGCCGAGCCCGCCGCGCGCGTCGATGCCCGGGATCGTCATCTCGCACAGCCACCACCGCCCGAAGGAGCAGTCGGAGCTCCAGGACATGGGGATGACGTGGGCGCGGGCGGGCTGCGTCGTCGTCGTGCCCGACCACCTCGGTCACGGCGAGAGGCGGCAGCATCCGTTCCACGAGGCGTCCGACTTCGAGCGACCGTTCCGCGTCAGCCGGCAGGACTACTACTTCCGCTACGATCTCGCCGCGCAGCTCGACCTCGCCGGCGAGAGCCTGATGGGCTGGCTGGCCGCCGATCTGATGCGGTGCGTCGATCTCCTGGTCGCGCGGCCGGGTGTCGACGCGGACCGCATCGTGCTTCTCGGCGCCGTCGCGGGAGGCGGCGATCCGGCGGCCGTGGCGGGGGCGCTCGATCGACGCATCGACGCCGTCGTGCCGTTCAACTTCGGCGGGCCGCAGCCCGAGACCACCTACCCGCTGCCCGACGACGCGGAACGCTCGTTCAACTACGCGGGCAGCGGCAGCTGGGAATCGACGCGCAACCTGCGCGGGTCGGCGGCCGGCGGTTTCCTGCCGTGGGTGATCGTCGGCGGCATCGCGCCGCGACGTCTCGTGCACGCCCACGAGTTCGCCTGGGATCGCGAGCGCGACCCGGTCTGGAAGAGATACCGGCGCATCTACCAGCTCCTCGACGCGCCCGAGAACCTGGCGTTCGCCCACGGTCGCGGCGCGCTGCGCGGGCGCCCTCCCGAGTCATCGCACTGCACCAACATCGGCCGCGTGCACCGCGAGATGATCCACCCGGCGCTGGCGAGGTGGTTCGGGATCGAGGTCACCCGCGAGCGCGAGTACAGCCGCCCGCGGGACCGCTCCGAGCTTCGCTGCATGACCGACGAGGCGGCGCGCGAGCTGCGCCCGAAGTCCATCTGCGAGGCCCTCTCGAGCGTCGCGCGATCGCGCCCCGCGCCGCCCGAGGCGCTGTCACGGTGGGAACGCGCGCTCGGCGACGTCGCGCCGGACGCGCCACCCCGCGTGCGAATCGCGACCATCGACCGCACGGCGCTTCCGGGTGTGCTGCTCGAGCGTCTCGCGCTCGAGGTCGAGCCGGGAATCGTCGTGCCGGCGCTGCTGCTGATCCCCGCATCGGCGAGCGCCACGACCTCTCCGACGAGACCCGGCGCGCCCCTGGTGGTCGCCCTCGCACGCCTCGGAAAGGCGTGGTTCCTCGCGCACCGCGCCGAGGCGCTCGCCGCTCTCCTCGAGGCCGGCATCGCCGTCTGCGTGCCGGACGTGCGCGGCGCGGGCGAGTCGGCGGAGGGAAGCGGGCTCGGTCGATCGAGCGCCGCGACCTCTCGGTCATCCACCGAGCAGATGCTCGGCGGCACGATGGCCGGGGCCCGCCTGCGCGACGTGCGGGCGCTCCTCGCCCATCTGCGCGAGCGCCGGGAGCTGGACGCCTCGCGGATCGCCCTCTGGGGCGACTCGCCCTCGTCGCCTCTCGCGCCGCGGACCGATCACCGCGTCCCGAGGCGCATCGGCGGCCGACCGGAGGGCCCCGATCCGCTCGGCGGGCTGCTCGCGCTCCTCGGCGCCGCCCTCGAGCGGGACGTCCGCTGCGTGCTCGTCCACGGCGGGCTGGTCAGTTTCCGATCGGTGCTCGACAGCCCGTTCGTCTTCATACCGCACGACGTCGCCGTCCCGGGCGCGCTCGGGGCGGGCGACCTCGCCGGGCTGGTGTCGGCGATCGCGCCGCGTCCGGCGCGCCTCGGAGCGCTCGTCGACGGGCTCGGACGGGCGGTCGACGCCGAGCGCGCCCGCGCCGCGTATCGGTCGGCGCTCGAGGCGTACGCCGGCGCGTCCGGTGCGCTCCACATCGCCGGTGAGGAGTCCGGGCCGGCGGTGCGCTGGCTGATCGAGCGACTCCGCTGACCGCGATCAATCGCGCGAAGGAGTCGGCATCTGCGCATCGACCTCGCGCCGCCAGTCGCGCAGCATGCCGAGGAGCCGCTGCGCGCGCTCGGGCATGTCGTCCGCGAGGTTGCGCGCCTCGGCGGGATCCTCGTGGAGGTCGTGAAGCGCCAGCTCGCCGCTTTCGTGAAACTCGAGGAGCTTCCAGCGGCCCGCCCGCACGGCGCTCACCGGCGTCGTCGTCGGATAGTAGTGCGGATAGTGCCAGTAGAGCGCGTCGCGCTCGAGACGGGCGTTGGGGTCTCGCAGCAGCGGGACGAGCGAGACGCCATCGTGAGGCGCGGCCGGCGCCACGCCGACCGCCTCGAGAAGCGTCGGGTAGAAGTCGTTCGAGATCACCGGCTCGTGGCAGACGCCGCCCGGCTCGGTGACGCCCGGCCAGCGCACGATCAGCGGCACGCGGATGCCGCCTTCCCAGAGCGAGCCCTTCCCCGAGCGCAGCGGGTGGTTGCTGGTCACCTGCATGCCGCGGTGTCGATTGATGTACCCGCCGTTGTCCGAGGTGAAGACGATCAGCGTCCGCCGCGAGAGCTCGAGGTCGTCGAGTCGGGCGAGCAGACGGCCGACGTTCTCGTCGAGGCTGTCGACCATCGCGGCGTAGGTCGGGTTGCGGTGGTGCAGTCCGGGCTCGAGCCGCTTGCGGTACCGGTCGACCACCTCCGCCTTCGCCTCGATCGGCGTGTGCACCGTGTGGTACCAGAGCGAGAGGAAGAAAGGGCGGTCGCGCACGCGCTCGACGATGCGGATCGCCTCGTCGGTGAGCCGGTCGGTGAGGTACTCGCCCTTCTCGCCCCACTCGAGGCCGGGCACGTAGCGGAGCTCGTCGGTGTTGCTCCACAGGCCGCGGTAGGGATAGAAGAAGGTCGACGGGGCGCCCCAGAAGGTGCCGCCGACGTTGACGTCGAAGCCCTGCGTCTCGGGGTAGTGCGCCGCGTCGCCGAGGTGCCACTTGCCGACGTGCGCCGTGAAGTAGCCCGCTCTCGACAGCGCCTCGGCGAGCGTCACCTCGCCGTGCGCCAAGTTGCCGACGGTGACCGGCGGGACGAGCGGGCGGTTTCGCGGCGGCCGCTGTGACGCCTCGAACCAGACGGTCATGTGGAGGCGCGCCGGGTACTTGCCGGTCATCACCGACGCGCGCGTCGGCGTGCAGACCGGCGCGGCCGCGTAGGCGTTCGTGAAGCGCACCCCGCGGCGCGCGAGGCCGTCGAGGTGCGGCGTGCGGTGGAGGTCGGCGCCGTGGCAGCCGAGGTCGGCCCAGCCGAGATCGTCGGCGAGGATGAAGACGATGTTCGGCGCCAGGACCGGTTCTTCGGCCGCATCGCGGCCGTCGCACCACGCCGCCGTCGCGGCGATCGCGCCGAGCAGGAGAAGCGCCGCAGCGGCTGCGCGCGTCGTCAACGAGCTGCAACGCTCCACCGCCTCACCTCCCCGTCGCTCGCAGCAGCCGGATGAGCTCGCGCAGGACCTCGGTGTTGTCCTGATACCCGCGTCCGGTGACCAGGTGCCCGTCGACGACGCACGGATCGGCGACGTAGGTCGCGCCGCCCTGCTCGGCGTCGCGGGCGCACTTCGGCACGGTGGTGACCCGGCGGCCGCGGATGCAGTCCGCGGCGGCGAGGATCTCGATCCCGTGGCAGAGGCACCCGACCGGCTTGCCCGCCTCGAAGATCTCCCGCGTCACGCGCAGGAGGTCCGCGTCGTAGCGGATGTACTCCGGGGCCCTGCCGCCCGAGATGAACATGCCGGCGAAGTCGGCGGCGCGGAGGTCCCGGAACGCCGCCGTGGCCTCGAGGTGGTAGCCCGGCCGCTCGACGGTGATGTCCCACGGCACGTCGGGGTTCGGCGGGATCTCGTGGAGGACGGTGTGGTAGAGGCGGGCCTCCGGTCCGGCGACGACCACTTCGAAACCATCCTCCGGCAGCCGATAGTAGGCATAGAAGGTGTCGAGCGCCTCCGTCCCGTCGCCGATCGGCATGAGGATTCTTGCCACGGTCACACCTGTGTCACCTGTCTGACGTGTGCGGGTCGCGGCGGCGCCGCCACCGCGTGGAACGTGCAGTATACCGCCAAGGCGCAAACCTTTGCACTTCCGGGGCGCCGCGCGTACCATTCCCGACAGTTCGACGAGCGCCGCCCGGCGGCGAAGGAGCTCGCAATGGCGTACGTGCCCGAAACCCAGATTCTCGACCTCAAGCCGGAGCATCTCTATCCGCAGGGAAGGGATCTCCGCCCCGAGTTCTTCCAGCACCAGCGCACGCCGTTGATGTCGCGCGAGACGCCGGTCGCGTCGATCGGCAGCTGCTTCGCTCGCGAGATCAAGGACTACCTGGTCGAGAAGGGCTTCAACTACCTGCAGACCGCCACCGGAAAGAACGCGCGACACGGCTCGGCGGCCTGGGACCGCGTCTACAACACGTTCTGCCTGCTGCAGGAGTTCGAGCGGGCGATCGAGGGCTTCGAGCCGCACGAGCGGTTCTGGGAGCTCGACGGCAAGCTCCTCGATCCTTATCGGAAGAAGGTCGAGTGGCGCGATCGGGCGCACGCCGAGGAGGAGCTCGAGCTCCACCGCGTCACCGCTCGCGAGGCGATCACCCGCGCCGAGGTGATGATCATCACCGTCGGGCTGACCGAGATCTGGTACAGCAAGGTCGACGGCAGCGTCTTCTTCCAGGTGCCGCCGGCGCCGATCTTCGATCCGGAGCTGCACGCGTTCAGGAACTCGACGGTCGACGAGAACCTCGGCAACCTGGAGTCGATTCACCGGGTCTTCAAGAAAGGCAATCCGGAGGGCAAGATCATCATCACGGTGAGCCCGGTGCCGCTGCGCGCCACCTTTCGCGAGCAGAACGTCGTCGTCGCCAACACGACGTCGAAGGCGACCCTGGTGGTCGCGACGCAGCAGTTCGTCGCCAACCACGACGACGTCTACTACTTCCCGAGCTACGAGCTCGTCACCACGGTCATCCCGAAGGCGTTCGAGCGCGACAACCGCCACGTCAAGCGGCGCACGGTGCGCAAGATCATGAAGGCCTTCGAGGCGATGTACGTCGAGTGACGCGCCGCCGGCCGCTCACTCCTCGAGCGCCAGCGCCTCGATCAGCGCGCTGACCTCGGTCATCTCGAGCCGCTCGCGCGCGTGCTCCCGCTCCGACGCGATGAGCAGCGGTCCGTCCAGGGGATCACTTTCGCGCCGGCCGTGACTGCCGCGCACCAGGGACGGGTCGAGCGGGACGACGTCGAGCAGCGTGCGCAGCCCGAGACGCCGGGCGAACAGCTTGCCGAGGATCCTCGCCCTGATCATCGGCTGCGCGGGGTCGAGGAAGAGCTCGACCGGGTCGTAGCCCGGCTTGCGGTGGATGTCGACCGTGCGCGCGAAATCGGGCGCGCGCGCGTCGTCGAGCCAGTAGTAGTAGTCGAACCACGTGCGCGGCGCCGACACCGCGACGAGCTCGCCGGAGCGCGGGTGGTCGAGCCCGACGGCGCGTTTGGCCTCCTCGTCCAGGACTCGATCGACGCCGGGTGTCGACTCGAGAAGCCTGGCGACGGCCGTCACGTCGTCCGGGTCGCGCACGTAGACGTGCGCCACCTGGTGATCGGCGACGGCGAAGGCGCGCGACGCGCCGGCGTCGAGCGTCTCGCCCGCCACCGTGTCGCGCACGCGCAGCAGCCCCTCTTCGCGCAGCACGCGGTTGATCGAGACCGATCTCTCGACCTCGCCGATGCCGTACTCCGAGACCACCAGAACGCGGCAGCCCCGCTCGCGGGCGAAGTCAATCAGCTCGCCGGCGACGCGATCGATCGCCCGCAGCGCAGCCCGCGAGCGCTCGTGCGACGGGCCGAAGCGCTGGAAGTCGTAGTCGAGGTGGGGGAGATAGACCAGCGTCAGGTCCGGGTCGTGCAGCGAGATCACCTCACGGGCGCAGCGCGCGATCCACTCCGACGACGGCAGTCCGGCGCGGGGGCCCCAGAACTCGAAGAAGGGAAACGGGCCGATGGCGGACTCGATGCGCTCGCGGAGCTCCGGCGGCTCGGTGTAGATCGCGGGTATCTTGCGTCCGTCCGCGGCGTAGACCGGGCGCGGCGTCACCGAGAAGTCGGCGGTGGAGTACATGTTGAACCACCAGAAAACCTTGGCGCACGTGAACCCGGGCCGCCGCCGCCGGGCGCGCTCCCAGACCTTCTCGCCGCCGACCAGCCGGTTCGACTGCCTCCACAGCCAGACCTCGGAGAGGTCCCGGAAGTACCATCCGTTGCCGACGATGCCGTGGTCGCGCGGCAGGCCTCCGGTGAGCATCGTCGACTGCGCCGTGCACGTCACTGCCGGGAGCACGCCGCCGAGCTCGGCGCGGAAGCCATCCGAGGCGAGGCGCGAGAGGTTCGGGGTGTCCTCGCCGAGGAGCCGCGGCGTCAGTCCGACGACGTCGATGACGACGAGCTTGCCGGCCACGGCTCACCTCACTCCGGCGGGATCCGCGTGATGTCGAAGCGCTCGTACGCGTACGCCACCACCCGCAGGGCGATCGCGTCGATCGCGAGAACATACACGAACACGATGGCGATGGCGACCCCGATGGAGCCGGTCGCGGAGTGGGCGACTCCGCCGAACACGGCCCCGACCGCCGCGAGCACGGCGAGCAGCAGGAACTTCATGAACATCGAGAAGAGGAACCTCCCGAGGTTCTGGAAGTCTCCCGGCGTGCCGGCGGAGACACGGGCGGGAGCGACGAGAAAGAAGGCGTTCTCGATGCAGATGAAGAGGAAGTTCACCGGGACCGTGAGAATGAGACCGCTCAGGGCGATGATGGCCTGCGTCTGCGTCGCCGCCGAGCGCAGGATGACGAGGAACGCCGCTCCCTGGACGAGGCTGATCACCAGGGTCGGCGTGATCACCTGTCCGAGCGCGGTCGCCCGGGGCGAGATCGGCAGGACGAGGAGCTGCTGCATGCGGTCGACGTCGCCGCGGAAGTCGAACTGGAACCAGTTCGAGAGCACCAGCGGACACGCGACCGTGATCGGGAGCAGCGCCATCGCCACGGTGCCGCCGACGCTGTCGTCCGACGTGGACGACATCGCCAGCAGCGGGATCAGCGCGCCGACCCCGAAGACGACGAAGAGGTAGAGCGCCGTCGGGCTCTCGCGCACCAGCTCCTGGACCTGTCGCCACGCCATCGTCCCGACGCCGCCAAGATGCGGCAGCTCGGGAACCGAGAGGCGGAGCTTTTTCGAGCCGGTCGCCGTCACCCGTCCCGATCGTAGCTTGCCGAGCTTCTCGTGCAGCTTGCGGCTGGTCTCGACAGCGGCCTCGCGGTAGTCGACGTCGAGGACGACGACCATCGTGAAGAGCGCGATGACGAACGCCAGCGCACCTGACCCCCAGGCCAGGAAGGATGGCAACGTCGAGGCGCCGAGCATCTCGGAGAAGACACGGAAGGGGAAGAGCGCCGCCCTCGTCACCGGGAGATCGAGGATCGCGCTCATGCGCTCGAGGGCCGTCTGCCCTCCGCCGGTCGCCGCGAACGTCAGCGAGAGCACGGCGACGGCGACCATCACCAGCACGACGGCGAGCACGGTGCGGCCGAGCCTCAGGAAGCGCTCCTCGATCGCTCCGGCGACGAGCGATACGAACTGCTGCGCGAGCCCCAGAAACGTGAAGGTCAGGAAGAGCGCGATGTACGCGCGAAAGAAGTCGTGGAAGTAGGGCGAGAGAAAGATGCACATCAGCAAGACGCCGACGGCGTTCTGCAACGCCTGGTACGCGACGCGATAGACCAGCAGCTCGCGCCGGCTGAACGGCGCCGCGAAGAGGACGTCCACCTCGCTGGCGCTGAATCGCACGCCGCGGTGGCGCGAGCTGGAGAAGACCGCGAGCAGCGTGAAGGCGAAGAGCCCGACCGGCCCGAAGCGTCCGAACGAGGCGCCGGCGGTGGAGTCCACGAGGACCGGCGTCGAGCGCCGCGCGAGCATCTCCTTGCGGGCGGAGAGCTGCGCCGTGAAAAAGAGCGCGACGAAGCCGACGGCCACGAGGACGAAGAGGAGCCCTCGAAAGGTGCGCACGCCTCGCAGCGCGCGCCGCGCCAGAGCGCGCACGTGGAGCCGGATGAGGAGCCACAGTGCCGCGCTCATGGGTCGCCGCGCTGGTTCGCCTGGTGGGCCGTCTCGGTGGCGCGGAAGAAGAGGTCCTCGAGCGAGACGTCCGTCGCGAGGTCCGGGAAGCGCTCGCGCAGCTCGCCGATGGTGCCCGAGACGAGCTCGCGCCCGTGGTGGAGCACGAGCACGCGCGTCGAGAGGCGCTCGACCATCGACAGCAGGTGCGAGCTGATGATCACCCCGGCGCCGCGTCCGGCGCGCTCCTGGATGAGCTCGTGCATCGTGCGGATGCCACGCGGATCCAGACCGGTCATCGGCTCATCGAGGAGCAGCAGCGGCGGCGAATGGAGCAGCGCGCAGATGGCGGCGAGCTTCTGCCGCATGCCGCGCGAGAGCTCGGAGACCAGCGAGTCGCGGTGCGCGGCGAGCTCGAACCGCTCGAGGAGCGGTGCGGCCTCCGACTCGAAATCGTCGACGCCGTACGCCCGCGCGATGAATCGCAGGTGCTCGTGGCAGGTGAGGTTCTCGAACAGCTTCGGGTCGTCGGGCACCAGGGCGAGGTTTCGCTTCGCCCCGATCGGGTCGGTGGCGAGGTCGTGGCCGGCGACGCGGATGGTGCCGCTGGTCGGCGGCAGGATTCCCGCGATGGCGCGGAGGGTGGTCGTCTTGCCGGCGCCGTTCGGGCCGAGCAGGCCGAGGACGTCGCCGGGAGCCAGTCGGAAGGAGAGGTCGACGACAGCGTGCGCCGTCGCGTAGATCTTGTTCAGCCCCCTGACGTCCAGAATCGGCCCGTCACTCATTCTCCCTCGTCCGGGCCGGCGGAGAGCGCGTCGGTGACCTCGTCCGCGACGTCCTCGATGCTCTGGTTGCCGTCGATTCTGACCAGGGTGCCCTTCTGCTCGTAGAGGCTCTCGAGCGGCCTGGTCTGCTCATCGTACGTCTGCAGACGCTGCCGGTGCGTCTCCGGATCGTCGTCGCTCCGTCGCGACACGGCGCCGCCGCAGCGATCGCAGACGCCGTCGACCTTCGGTCGCTTGAACTTCTCGTGGTAGGTCGCCTCGCACTTCTCGCAGACGAGCCGTCCGGTGAGCCGTTCCAGGATCACCTCCTCCGGCGCGCAGATGAACAGCGCGTAATCGATCGTGCGGTTGCGCTCCGCGAGCATGGTGTCGAGCATCTTCGCCTGGCGGAGGTTGCGCGGGAACCCGTCCATGACGAAGCCGCGCTGGAACTCCGGGAGGTCGATGCGGCTGGCGATGATGCCGATGACCGACTTGTCGTCCGCGAACTTGCCGGACTCGACGGCCCGCTGCACCTTCTTGCCGAGCTCCGTGCCCCGCTTGATCTCCTCGCGGAGCACCTCGCCGGTGGAGAGGTGCGGCAGCGAGAAGCGCCGCGCGAGGATCTCGGCCTGCTCGCCCTTGCCGACTCCCGGCGGGC
>JBFFXF010000145.1:0-18319 GCA_041569895.1 Planctomycetota bacterium
CCGCCGACCCGAGGCCTGCGGCTCGGAGCTCGCCGTGGATGACATCCTCGGTGCGATTCGCTACGCGCAGGGCCGGACGAGCATCGACCGCGATCGGGTCTACGCGGTGGGGGTCTCGGGGGGCGGACACGCCGCTCTGCTCCTGGCGGGACGGCGACCGGACCTCTGGGCCGGCGTCTCCGCGTGGGTGCCGATCACCGACCTCGCCGCCTGGTATCGGGAGTGCACCGCGAGGAATCTGCGCTACGCCGGCGAGATCGCCACCGCGTGCAGAGGCGCGCCGCTCGAGGGAACGCCGGCGTTCGAGGAGGCCCGCCGTCGCTCGCCGCTGACCTACCTCCACAACGCCCGCGGCGTGTCGATCGACATCAACGCCGGCATCCGCGACGGCCACTCCGGCAGCGTGCCGATCAGCCACTCGCTGCACGCCTTCAACCTGCTCGCCGACGAGAAACACCGTATCGACGAGGCCACCATCCGCAAACTGGTCGAGACGGCCAGCGTGCCGGAGGGAACGGCCGGGCCGCCTCCGGTCGACGACCACTACGGCGACAGGCGGCCTCTCTTCCGCCGGGCATCCGGTCGCGCCCGGGTGACGATCTTCGACGGCGGCCACGAGATCGTCGTCGGCGCGGCGCTCGCGTGGCTCGCGCAGCAGCGGCTCGACCGCCGGGATTCCATCGCCACCGGCTCGATCGACGCCATCTCCATCGAGACGCCGCTCGAGCCTCCCGAATGGGCGCTCCTCGAGCGCGAGCTCCTGCGCGCCAACGAGGCGGCGTGCCGCGAGTTCTTCGACAAGTACTTCGACGTGCGCGGCTTTCTCCTCTGCGTCGAGCGCTGGGGCGGTGACGACGGGCCCGACGACGCCATCGAGAACCTCAACGACTGGCCGATCCTGCACGCGCTCGGGGCCGACGACGACGTGATCCGGATGGTCGACAAGGCCTGGGAGGGCCACCTGCGCCAGTACACCCTCGCGAAGACGACCGAGGTGCCGTTCGCCCGCGACGGGATG
Source organism: Planctomycetota bacterium (assembly GCA_041569895.1). GTDB lineage: Bacteria > Planctomycetota > UBA8108 > UBA8108 > JACQVS01 > JBFFXF01. Next base: position 1,019 of record JBFFXF010000145.1, read on the forward strand.
TACTACAAGGAGTTCCCGGTGATGTTCGACTGGCTCCACAACGGCGAGGGGCTCACCGTGTTCAATCTGATGGGGCTCTCGCTGCCGCGCGACCGCGAGCTGCGCCGCCGGGTGCGACGCTACGCCGGCTTCTACATGAACGAGGATCCCGGCGCTCCGAACTACGACCCCGAGCACCGCATCATCCGCAGCCTCTTCAACGGCAGCCGCGGCCCGCTGCTGCGAAAGGCGACGGCGCTCGACTGGACCGGCGACCCGATCGAGGTCGAGGGGCGCTTCGAGCTCGGCCACGGCGAGCGCAGCTACGAGGAGATGCTGGCGCACTTCAAGGACTACAACGACATCGTCGGCGACCACCCGCAAAACCTCAGCGCCACGACGCTCGCGCTCAACGCGTACATGCTCCAGCACGAGCCGCGCTACCGCGAGTGGCTGCTCGAGTACGTCGACGCGTGGCTCGGGCGCATCGAGGCGAACGGCGGCGTCATCCCGACGAACATCGGGCTCGACGGCACCATCGGCGGCGAGTGCGACGGCAAGTGGTACGGCGGCGTCTACGGGTGGGCCTTCTCGGTGATCGTGCCGCAGACCGGCGGCATCGCGCACCGGAACACGCACGGGCTCGGCATCATCGGCTTCACGAACGCGTACCTGCTGACGGGAGACGACCGCTACCTCGACGGGTGGAGGCGCATGATCGACGTCATCAACTCGAAGGCGAAGGTGATCGATGGCCAGCGCATGTACCCGACGATGCACGGCGACGACGGCTGGTACGCGTTCACGCCGTCGAGGTACACGCAGGGCGCGCGAGAGATCTGGTACCTGTCGATGCGCGACGACGACCTCGAGCGCATGGGCGAGAACGGCTGGGTGCAGTTCCTCGAGGGCGACGACGACGGCTATCCTGCGCGGCGGCTGCGCGCCGATCTCGCCCGGGTGCGCGACCGCGTGCGCGGCATGCGACGGGACAGGACGACGCCCGACACCCGGCTCTCCGACGACCCGATGAAGTACAACCCGGCGAGCGTTTCGTCGCTGATCGAGCTCGCGCTCGGCGGCATCCACCCCGGACACCGCGGCGCGCCGCTGCACTGCAGGCTGCGCTACTTCGATCCGGTGCGCCGCCGCGCCGGCCTGCCGCAGGACGTCGCGGCCCTGGTGACGCGACTGACGGCGGACGCGGTCGACGTCACGCTCGTCAACGTCAGCCAGGTCGAGGAGCGCACGCTCGTCGTCCAGGCGGGCGGCTATGCGGAGCATCGCTTCACGCGCGTGACCCTCGACGGCATGATCACGCCGCTCGACCGCTCCGACCTCGAAATCCGCCTCGCGCCGGGCGCCGGCGCAACGCTCGAGCTGCGCATGAAGCGCCATGTGGAGCGGCCGAGGCTCGGTTTTCCGTGGGAGCGGTAGCCCCGTACCCGAAAGGCTGCTCGACTGCGCGGGCGAGACTCTGCAACGCATCTATGGGGAAAGCAGGAAGTAGAGAGGAAGTCAGGAAGAGAGATCTGAATGGTCGGACACCAGACCTCCGAAGTCGAGCCCGATCTCCCCGTCCTCGGCTCGACTGCGGCGGTGTGGGTCGGAGTCGGAATCGGAGTCGGTCCTCCGTCTCGAGCGCCCACGAGCGCTTTCGGGCACGGGAACGGGAACGGGAACGGGAACGGGGACGGGAGCGAGAGCGGACGCCGCACGCTTGACCCATCGCCCCCTCGATTTGTACGATTCCTCCTCCCAGAACGGAGTCCGATGGAGATCAAGGGCAAGGTGACCGTCGAGCGGCCGCCCGAGGAGCTGTGGGATCTGCTCCTCGATCCGGACGTCTTGCGCGAGTGCATGCCCGGCTGCGAGCACGTCGAGCGCGAGACCGAGTACACGTATCGCGTGCGCATGCGGGTCGGTGTCGGCTTCTTCAAGACGCGCTTTCAGGGGCGGGTCCAGCTGCGTGATGTGGTGCGCGAGAAGGGCTACACGCTCGAGCTGAAAGCCCAGGGCGCCGCGGGTCGCGTCGAGGGCCGGACGACGATCTCCCTCTCTCGCGTCGACGGCACCCAGACCGAGCTCGAGTACGAGGGCCGTGCGCAGGTCAGCGGCGCGCTCGGATCGCTCGGCGGGCAGATCTTCAGGAACGCAGCGGTGGGATTCCAGGAGGAGTTCTTCAACAAGCTCGCGAAGTTGTGAGCGGCCGGTGACCGCTGGCGCGAATCGTCCCCGGCTCAACCAAAGGAGCGTGTCCGATGAGCGACGTCACCGTCTGGAGCCTCTGGCTGCCGATTGTCGTCTCCGGCGTCGCCGTCTTCGTCGCGAGCTTCCTCGCGTGGATGGTGCTGCCGCATCACCGTTCGGACTGGTCGCGGCTGCCCGACGAGATCGGCTTCACCGAGAGCATCCGATCCCAGTCGATCCCGGCGGACCAGTACATGTTTCCGCACGCGGCGAGCTCCGACGACTGGAAGAGCGAGGAGTTCAAGCAACGCTGGAAGGAGGGCCCGACCGGTACGCTGACGATCATGGGCGGAACGGCGAACATGGGCCTCAACATGCTCTGGACGTTCCTGTTCTACCTGGTGACGGCCTTCTTCGTGGCGTACATCGCGTCGATTGCGTTCACCCGGGGCGCCGGCTTCCTCGACGTCTTCCAGATCACCGGCGCGACGGCCATCCTGGGGCACTGTTTCGGGGGGATCCCGAACGCGATCTGGTTTCACCGCAAGCTCCGCGCGGTGATCAACGACACGCTCGATGGGATCGTCTACGGGATCATCACCGGCCTCATCTTCGCATGGCTCTGGCCGGCGGCGTCGGAGGCGGCTCTCTGAGCGACCTGGCCGCGATGCAGGTGTCGGCGGGTCTGCTGATGTTCCGGCGGCGTGGCGATGGGATCGAGGTGCTCGTCGCCCACCCGGGAGGTCCCTACTTCCGGCGACGCCATGAGGGCGTGTGGTCGATCCCCAAGGGACTCATCGAGGAGTCGGACGACGATCTGCTCGCCGCCGCGAGACGGGAGTTCGAGGAGGAGACGGGAGTCGCCCCGGCGGGCGAGTTTCTGCCCCTGGGCTCGGTCAAGCAATCGGGGAAGCTCGTCCACGCCTGGGCCGTCGAGGGCGACCTCGACACGTCACGAATCGAGAGCGGGACGTTTCGCATCGAGTGGCCGCCGCGATCGGGCGTGCAGCAGGAGTTTCCCGAGATCGACGAGGCGCGGTTCGTGACACTGGAGGAGGCGCGGCCGATGATGGTGGCCGCGCAGAGGGAGCTGCTCGACCGACTGGAGGCGGCTCTCGAGCTCGGAACAGAAAGGGAGGACTCATGACAGCGACCCACCGATCACTGCTTCTCGTCTCGAGCGTCGCCCTTGTCTCGGCGGTGCTTCTCGTCGCCGGAGACCGCACGCCCCGCACGAGATCGGAGCGAACCATGACCGTCAAGCCGTGCTCCGACTTCGAGGTCACGGGCGAGGGCTCCAACCCCGCCTGGGATCGCGCCGACTGGGTGCCGCTCCATCGCCGCGGTAGCGGCGGGCACACGTACTCGACGCGCTTCAAGGCGCTCTACTCCGACACCGGTCTCTACTTCTTGATGGAGGGAACCGACCGCCGCCTCACGGCGAGCTTCGCCGACGACTTCGCGGACCTCTGGAAGGAGGACGTCTTCGAGGTCTTCCTCTGGACCGACGAGCGGCACCCGGTCTACTTCGAGTACGAGATCTCGCCGCTCAACCGCGAGCTGCCGATCCTCATCCCGAACTTCGACGGCCAGTTCCTCGGCTGGCGCCCGTGGAACTACGAGGGCAAGCGCCGTACCCGCAAGGCGACCAGGGCGATCGGAGGCGAGAAGCGCTCGGGCGCGGATATCACCGGATGGCGAGCGGAGTTCTTCATCCCGTACGACCTCCTGCGCCCGTTGCGAAACGTCCCCCCGAAACGCGGCATGCGCTGGCGCGCCAACTTCTACCGCGTCGACCACGACGACGGCAACGTCACCGGCTGGGACTGGGCCCGGGTGGGGAAGAGCTTTCACGAATTCGAAAAGTTCGGGGTGATGGTGTTTGAATGATCCCGGGCAGGGGTTTGCCCTCAGACGATTCATGAGGAAGGCAAGAAGAGCAGGAAGGCAGGAAACGACTCTGGTCGTGCCTTGCGAGCTCTGTCGATCTCGAAGACGCCGTCGAGAAGCGAGAGTCGCTTACGATTTGAACCACAGAGGCGCGGCGCCGCGCCAGCGCAGCGCCGCGTGAGAGCACAGAGGACGCACAGAGAGGGTTTCTTTCTGTTCGCCGCGTCAGCGAACGCCTGGCCTCTGGACTCCGCTCAAGGATCGAGGGAAGCTCACGAAGCTCATTTCCATCATTCCTTCCGTTTCCTGCCTTCCTGAGTTTCCTGCCTTCCTCATAAGTCGTCGTCAGAAACGCCCACGCACTCTCATTGTTTCCGGGTTCCCGCTCACTCCCCAACCAGCGCGAAGAACGCCTCCTCCGACAGGATTTCCGTGCCGAGTTTTTTTGCCTTCTTCGCCTTCGACGATGTCGAGCTCGGGTCGGCCATGACGAGGTAGTCGAGCTCCTTTGACACGTCCGGGAGTGGCTTGCCGCCGTTGGCGCGGACGAGCTCCTCGAGCTCCTTTCTCGTCCAGTGCTTGTCGGTCTCCGGGTTGACCGTCTCGACCGCGCCGGTGAAGCAGAACGTCTTTCCGGCGAGCGGGCCCTCCGCGGACGCTTCCGCGCTCGCCGTCGGCGGCGCGATCTCGACGCCGGCGTCGAGCAGTTTCTGGATTCTCGCCTCGCGCGCGTGGAGGCCCTCGTGGACGCGCTCCGCGAGGATCTCGCCGAAACCCTTCACCTCGGCGATCTCCTCCGGTGACAGCGCCAGGACCTTCTCGAGCGTGTCGTGCCCCGCCTCGACGAGCATCTGCGCGCGCTGGCGCGAGAACTCCGGGACGTTGAGGCCGGCGATGAACACATCGAGCGGCGGCTTGCGGCTCTCCTCGATGTTTCTCACCATCTTCTCGGCGAGCGTCTTCCCCATGCGCTCGAGCGGCAGCAGTTGCTCGGCCTTCAGCCGATAGAGGTCCGCAGGGTCCTCCACGAGCTCGCCCTCGATCAGGATGGTGATCCACTTCTCGCCGATGGCGTCGATGTCGAGCTCGTCGATCCAGCGCTTGACGTCGCCGTACGCCTTCTTCGGACACTCCGGATTCGGACAGCGCAGGTACTTCGACTCGAGCTCGAGCCTGGCGCGGCACTCCGGGCACTTCCGCGGCCGGCGCGGCCTCTTGCCGTTCTCGTGGCTGACGACGCGAACCACCTGCGGGATCACATCGCCCTTGCGCTCGACGATGACGCGATCTCCGATGTGGAGGTCGAGACTCTTGATGTAATCGACGTTGTGGAGCGTCGCGTTGGAGACCGTGACGCCCGACACCTCTACCGGCTCGAGGCGCGCCACCGGAGTCACCCGCCCGGTGAGCCCGACCGACCAGTCGACGTCGCGCAGCGTGGTCTCGCGCCCCTGCGACACGAACTTGTACGCCATCGCGTACCGCGGCCGGTTCTGCACCTCGCCGAGCTCGCGCTGGCGCTCGATCGAGTCGGCCCGCACGACGAGCCCGTCGATCTCGTAATCGAGCTCCAGGCGCTTGCCGGCGACGCCCTCTTCCGGATCGCCGGCGTACTCCGCGAAGATCTCGCGGATGCCGTCAGCGTCCCGGTCGAAGAAGGTCACCGTGATATCGAGCCCGAGCGTGTCGCGCATGAACTCGACCTTCTCGCACTCGGTCTCGAAGTCGAGCCCGTCGCCGACGACGTCGTAGCACTGGAGCTCGAAGTGCCGGTTGAGGGTGCGGTCGCCCCGCTTCTTGCGCACGGTGCCGCTGACCGTGTTGCGCGGGTTGGCGAAACCGCGACCCGCGAGGTGCTCCTTGAAGACGCTGGTCCTGCAGATCACCTCGGCGCGGATGCTGCCGGTGAAATCCGACGGCAGCTTGCGCGCGATGTTCCGGAAGTGGACCGCGTTGTGCGTCACCACCTCGCCCGTGATGCCGTCTCCGCGCGTGATCGCATCGCCCATGCGGCCGTTCTCGTACTCGATCTCCAGGCTGATGCCGTCGAGCTTCTCCTGGACGATGAACGGCCCGCCGACCTTGTCGCACCAGAAGTCGAGGCGGTCCTCCGGCACCTTGTCGAGCGAGCCCATCGGGATGCGGTGCTTCTTCGTCGGCAGGCCGGTGCCGTCGGGCGGCGCGCCGACCTCGCCGAGCACCGCGTTGTCGGGGTCGACCTCCCCGAGCTCGTCGACGAGCGAGTCGAACTCCTCATCGGAGATCTCGGGCTGCCTGTTGTAGTAGAGGTCGCGGTGGTGGCGGATGAGCCGCTCGAGCTCGGCGATGCGGTCGGCGCGGCTCTCCGTGTCGCTCTTCCCCATTGCGCTCAGGCCGCTCCCGTCGAGCCGGCGGGTCGCAGCGCCACGCGGTTGTCGTGGAACGTCGAGCCGCCGCCGAGGTCGGTCAGGCGCGCGCTGGTCAGCGCGTTGATGCCGTGGTCGCTGCGACCGTGCCACGGCCACCAGGTGCCCTCGGCGACGAGCACGCCCGGTTGCGTGTCGTCCGTGACGCGCGCCCGGAGCACGGCGGTCCCCAGGTCGTTCGACAGCTCGACGAGGTCGCCGTCGGCGATCCCACCGTTGCCGGCGTCGCGCGGATGCACCAGCACCTCCGGCTCCCCGCCCATCAGACGTCGCGAGCGCTCCGAGGCGCCGAACGACGCGTTCAGGAAGTGGTGGCCGGGCGGCGTCAGCAGCCGAAAGGGGTGGCGATCGCCGTCGCCGCCGCGTGCCGGATCGCCGAAGACATCGCCGAGGTGGCCGGGAAGCGCGGGCAGCCCGGCGGCCTCGAGCTCTGCCGAGTAGAACTCGAGCTTGCCGGACGGCGTCGCGAAGCGCTCGTGGAACCCGCCGATTCCCCGCGGCACGTCGAGACGCACGGTCTCGCCCGCGAGGACCCGCTCGACGTCGACGCCGGCGAAGTTCGGGTGGTCGGTGTCGAGGAGCTCGCGCGCGAAATCGCCGACGCTCTTCGAGAACCACGGATCGTCGAAGCCGAGCGCGCGGCCGATCGCCTGGAAGACGTCGAGGTTCGGGCGGCACTCGCCGCGGGGCGGGATCACCGCGCGCCCCATCTGGAGGTAGAGGTGGCCGTAGCTCTTGTAGAGGTCGTCGACCTCGGCGAACGTCGGCGCCGGCAGCACGATGTCCGCGAGGCGAACCGTGTCGGTCGGGAAGCGCTCGTGCACGACCGTGAAGAGGTCCTCGCGCAGCAGGCCCCGCTCGAGCCGCGCCTGCTCCGGCGCGGTCGCCGCCGGATTCGATCCGTGGACGTAGAGGAACTCGATCGGCGGATCGTCCCAGACGGTGAGCGCCTCGGCGAGGTGCGTCATGTTGACGATCCGCGTCCGCCGCTCGAGCCAGTCGGGACGCTTCACCGCGTCGAGGTTGAACTTGAACTCGCACCCCGAGTCGTAGAGCACGCCGCCGCCCGTCTTCTCGAACGCCGCGACGACGCCGGCCAGACAGCAGATGGCGCGCACGCCGGCGCCGCCGTTCGAGTTCCTGCCGAGACCGATGCCGACCTTGACGACCGGCGCCCGCGCCCGCCCGAACGCGCGCGCGAGCTCGACGATGGTCCCGGGTTCCACGCCGCAGATGTCCGCGACGCGCTCCGGCGGGTACTCGGGAAGGACCTCGTCCCGGAATCGATCCCACCCGACCGTGCGGTTCTCGAGAAAGCGCGCGTCGGCCAGACCCTCGCGCTCGATGACGTGCGCCATGGCGAGCGCCAGCGCGGCGTCGCTCCCGGGACGCACGCGAACCAGGCGATCGGCGATCGCCCCGGTGCGATTGCGATACGGATCGATGACGACGAGCTCGGCGCCGCGCTTGCGCGCCTCGTCGATGAACGGCACGAGATGCACCTGCGTCGAGACGACGTTGCAGCCCCAGACGACGATCAGGTCGGAGTGGACGACGTCCTCGGGGTCGAGCCCGTAGCCGCTCCCGACGACGACGCGGTAGCCCTCATCGGCGCCGTAATAGCAGATGTTCTGGCGCAACCGCGTGGCGCCGAGCCGGTTGAAGAGCGCCTCGCCCGAGAAGCGATGCACCGTGCCCATCATGCCGCCGTAGTAATACTGGAGCAGCGCCTCGCCGCCGTGGCGGTCGAGAGTGCCCCGGATGCGCCCGGCGATCTCGTCGATCGCCTCGTCCCACGAAATGCGCTCGAACTCCCCGGCGCCCTTGCGCCCGACGCGACGGAGCGGGTGCAGGATGCGCTGCGGCGAGTAGACGACGTCCTCGTAGGTGTTCACCTTGCCGCAGAGAAACCCGCGCGTGAACGGATGCCCGGGATCCCCCCGAAACCGCACCGCCCGCCCCTCCTCGACGGCGACGAGAACCGAGCAGGCATCGGGACAGTCGTGGGAACAGACGGTCTTGCGAAGGTCGGTGGACGGCATGGGGGGTCATTGTAGCGTGCGGGGCGAGCTTGTGGGAGTTCTCGGGCTGTGCTCGCCGCGGCTGCTGGACAAATCGGGATCGGTGTCGGGAGCGGTGTCGGAATCGGTCTCCTGTCCCTGTCTCTGTCCCTCTCCGTCTCGGTGTCGGTCTCCGACTCCGGCGGCTCGTCCCTGCGCCCTGTTTGACACCTCCGAGTGGTCCCATGAGCGCCTTTCTACGTCCACGTGCTTCGCCGCGTCCGTCCAGAGCTCTTTCCCGAGACCTCGCAGCTCGAGGATCGACAGCGGTTCGGACTCATCCAGCGCCTTGGCGAGCATGTGGGTGACCTGCTGCGCCACGGAGCGGTGCTCCCGGCGGGCCCGGGCGCGTAGCTTCCGATAGAGCTTCTCCGGAAAGTTCTTGATGTTGAGGGTCGCCATCGTGTCCTCCATCAAATACCCGGACTGCGGCTACTCCGGCTCCGCGACTACCTCTCCGGGTGACGGGGTTCACGATGAACTCCCGCTCGGGCGGTTTCCACGGCTTCCCGCCGCCGCAAAACCCTGCGCATCGAGTCGGAGTCGGAATCGGTCATCGGAATCGGAATCGGAATCGGAAATCGGTATCGGTATCGGAGTCGGTCATCGGACCTCCACAACCAGAGCCTTTGAGGACGGGCACGGGAACGGGAACGGGAACGGGTACGGGGACGGGGACGACTACTTCTCGATGAACCCGTGATAGACCCCCATGTAATACGGCAACAGGAACACCGCCCCATCCGCCAGCACTCGCCCCCCGCCGCCCGTGTCGAGGCGCCACGGGTCGTGGTTCCAGTGCTCGAAGAAGCGTTCGTCGACCGGGAGGACCTTGCCGTTTCGGCGGTGGCCCCGGGGCAGTGGGCGGCCGTGGCGGTCGGGGCCCGGGAGGCGGACGAGGTCGAGGCGGTGGCTGTTCTTCAGGTGCCAGTCGATGCGGTCGAGGGGAAAGCGGCGCAGGGTGTCGATCGAGTCCTCGAGCCAGTCGCCGTACGGCGAGAGGTCCTTCGTGCCCCACGGGTCCGTCCACGTGTCGCCGCGACACACGGCGGCGAACATGAAGTTGAAGAGCGGGTTCATCTCCGGCCGCTCGAGCTCCCAGTACTCGTGGAAGGCGTGCGCGTAGATCGGGCGCAGTTCGGGGTCGCGCTCGTAGCGGAGCAGGTTGTAGAAGCCCATGAACGCCATCTCGTCGTCCGAGTGGTTGCCGGTGCTCGGTCCCGTCTGGTGCTTCGGGTAGAGCGCGTTGATGGCGTACCCGTGCTTGTCGATCAGTTCGCGCGCGACGTCGCGGTACTTCGAGTCGCCGCTGACGTGTTCGGCGACCTTGAGGTAGGAGAGCATGCTCAGCGAGTTGAGCCCGCGCTCCTCCCACCACACCGGATTGAAGTTCAGGTCCTGGGGGCTGAAGTGGCCCCACCGCGTCGGCTTGCCGTCGTGATCGACCAGATTGAAGCCGTGCTCGATGAGGTGATCGGTGAGCGCCACGACGACATCGCGCACGCGCGCCTTCTCCTCCGGGGTGTCGGCGACGAGGTCGTGATACTGCGCGTAGAAGAAATAGTGTCCGTCGAGCTCGTCGGAGCTCGTGTCGCACTTCCAGTACCACTTGCCGTCGGCGCTCACCGGCCAGCGCGGGTCGATCAGCTTCCACTCGGCGTCCCGGGTCGCGCGCGTCCGGCGGTCGGCCTCGAGTCGTCCGGCGTTCGGGTCGGGGCCGCTCGTCGGCAGGATGGTTCGTGCGACGAAACCCGGAGGAGCCGGGTGCGTGCCGCCCTGCGTCACCGTGCCGAGGAAACGGAGCGCCTCGAACGCCTTCGTCGCGCGCTCCCTGGCCGCCGGATCGCGCGTCGCGGCCCACGCGAAGCACTCGCCGGCGCCGTACATAGACGTCCACAGCCCGTCGTTGTCGCTGTCGTGATTGTGCCAGACGCTCGTGTCACCGGGCCGATCGAGCGTCACCTCGAGGACGAAGCCGTACGGCGTGCGGCGATGGCGCTTGTCGATCTCCTCCTCGTAGAAGCGCGCCTTCTCCGCGAGCGTCATTGGGACGTGCTCGATGCGTCCGACACCGCCCGCGGTCGCGATCCACGCCGTGCCGTCCTCGGCGACGGCGATCGACCGCACCTCGTCGTGCGGCAGCCATCGACGTCCCTGACGGTACTCCCACGTCTCGCCGTCGTACCGGATGGCGCCGATCCGCGTCCCGAACCAGACGACGCCCCCGGGACCGGTCGCCGCGCACGTGACGTCGTTGTACGGCAGGCCGTCGGCGCCGGTGAGAAGTCGCCACGCCCCGTCGTGAAAGTAGCCGACACCCTGCGTGCTGGCGAACCAGAGGGCGTCTTCATCGAAGGCGACGGCACGCGCCTCGCGGGGATACCAGGATCGGGCCCCGTCATGCGGGAACAGCCGCTGCCAGTCGCTCGCCGTGCGCTTCTTGAGGAAGAGTCCGCCGACGGCCGCCACGGCGAGCGACCCGTCAGCGGCGCGAGCGACATCGCGCACCTGTCCGAAGCGTCGCACGAGGGCGCGCTCGGCGGCGATGCGTTCGCGCTCGCTGCGCGGAAAGCGGCTCGAGTCGAGCTTGACGAACCGCTCGCCATCGAAGCGCGCCGCGCCCGCCGCCGTCATCACGAGCACCTCGCCGCGGCCGTCGACGATGATGGCCCGACAGTCATCGGCGGGGAGCCCGTCGGCGACACCGAAGCGCGTCGCCACCTGCTGCAGAAAGGCAGCCGGCGCGGCCCTGAAACCGTCGTCGGCCGGGAGGCACGTGGCGACAGCGATGAGAGCGCAGTGGATCCCCATGACCTGCCCGCGAATTATAGACGATGTCGAGCCGCGCGCGAAGCGCTCCCGGGCCTTTGGGGTCGCGACCTCTGCGGCCGTCGGCGATAATGGCGGCGGGGAGAGCCGAGGCGGAGCGACGGCAGTTGACAGACCCGAACGCGCGAGAACACGATCTCGGCGGAGGTGATCCCGGCGAGGACTCGCCGCCGAGCAATCCCGGGCCGGTAGGCGCCGACGATGCGACGCTGCCCGTGCTCGAGCAGCAGAGCATCGTCAGCCAGCTCGAGAACACGCTCCACGTGGCGCCGCGCCTCGTTCTCCCGAGCGCCGAGGAGAACGAGAGCCGGCCGCGGGAGAGGGCAGGCGCGGCGACGGAGCCGCCATCGCTTCCGGACGCGGGCAAGCGCTACAGAATCATCGGCGAGATCGCTCGCGGCGGCATCGGCTCGATCTACCGGGCCGAGGACAGGGACCTGGGACGCGCCATCGCGATCAAGGTCCTCCTCGAGCACCACCGCGGCGACGCCGAGGCGACGCGGCGCTTCGTCGAGGAAGCCCAGATCAACGGGCAGCTCCAGCATCCCGGCGTCGTGCCGCTTCACGAGATGGGGCTCCTGGCGGACAACGTCCCCTACTTCACCATGAAGCTGGTCAAGGGGCGGACGCTCGCCGCCCTTCTCGGGGATCGCGAGGGGCCGTCGCGGGAGCGCCAGCGCTTCCTCGGCATCTTCGAGCAAGTCTCGCAGACGCTCGCGTACGCGCACGCGCGCGGCGTCATCCACCGCGACCTGAAGCCGTCGAACATCATGGTCGGCGCCTTCGGCGAGGTGCAGGTCATCGACTGGGGACTCGCGAAGGTGCTCGCCGAGGGCGGCGTCGCCGACGAGCGCAAGGCGCAAAAGACGCACACGCAGCTCAGCGTCATCGAGACCATCCGATCGCATGCCGGTGGCACGCAGTCGCTCGCCGGGACCGTTCTCGGCACGCCGTCCTACATGCCGCCCGAGCAGGCGCACGGCGACGTCGACGACCTCGACCAGCGCGCCGACGTGTTCGGCCTCGGCGCGATCCTCTGCGAGATCCTCACGGGCAAGCCGCCGTACACGGGAAAGACCGCGAGGGACGTCCTCCAGAAGGCGAGCGTCGCCGCGCTCGATGACGCCTTCGCTCGTCTGGAGAGCTGCGGCGCCGACGGGGAGCTGGTGCACCTCGCGAAACGCTGCCTGGCGGTCGAGCCACGCGATCGGCCACGCGACGCGGGCGTCGTGGCGCGGGAAGTCGCCGACTACCTCTCGACGGCCGACCAGCGCGCGCGGGCAGCGCAGGTCGAGGCCGCGGCTGCACGTGTCCAGGAATCACAGGAGCGCAAGCGCCGGCTGCTGACGACAGCGCTGGCCTCGGTCGTTCTGGGCGCCTTCCTCGTCGGGCTCGGCGCGCACTTCTGGACCGAGCGCCAGCACCAGAAGCGAATCGATGGCACGGTCGCCGCGGCGAACCGCGCCTACCAGGAGACCGTCGATCTTCGCGCCCGGGCGGGAGCCGCCCGCGACGGTCGCGTCGAGACATGGCGACTGGCTGCGGATGCGGCGGCACGCGCCGTCGAGCGCGCCGGGGAGGCCGCCCTGCAGGACCCCTCGGACCCGAGCGTCACCGATCTCCGCGGTCGAGCCGAGGAGCTGCGAGCGGCGATCCTCTCGAGCCTCGACGGCGCCCGGCACGCGGCGGCCATCGCTGCCGAGAACCGCCGCATGCGGTCCGTTCTCGACGAGCTGCGGATGGAGCAGGCGCACGACCCCGAGCCCCGGCCCTTGATCGAGAGATACCGGCAGGCGTTCGCGAGCTACCGCGCCGATCGCGCGGAGTTCCCGGACGACACCGAGCGCCTCGGGATCGAGGAGCTCGAGCCGGCCGAGGTCGCCGGGCGCATGCGGCGGAGCGGCATCGCCCACGCGCTGGCCCGCGCCCTCGATCACTGGGCCGAGGCGACGCGGCGCGCGGGCGAGTCGCGGCCGCCCACTCGAGAGCGGCTTCTCCAGCTCGCTGTCGACGTCGATCCGCATCCGCTGCGACGGAGGATCCGTCGCGTCGTCGCTCTCGATGACCCCGCGGCGCGGATCGAGGGACTGCGCGAGCTGGCCTTCGAGGTCGAGCGAGACATCGTCGTTGCCGCTCGTGACGCGGGCAGCGCGTTCGCGCCGCTGACTCTCGAGTTGCTCGCGGCGAGTCTGCGCGACGCGGGCGATGCAGCTCGAGCCGAGTCGATCCATTACGCCGCTCACAGGCTCCATCCGGATGACTTCTGGACGCACCACGCCCTGGCGCTGATCCTCGACGAGCGCGACCGCCCGGCGCCGGGCCTCCAGCACGTCCTCGCCATGGTGACGACGCGCGAGGACAGCGCCCACGCCTGGAAGGACGTCGCTCTCGCCTACCGGAAGTTCGACGACCGCGATGCGGCGGCGGGCGCCCTGCGGCAGGCGATCCGGCGCCTCCCCGACGACCCGGAAGCGCACCGACTCCTCGGCGAGGTCCTGTCGACGACGGAGGACCTCGACGGCGCGGTCGACGCCTTTCGCGAGGCGGCGCGATTGCGTCCACTGGACGCTCGAGCGCACTTGCGGCTCGGACGAGCGCTGGAGCGTCGAGGCAGCGACGTGGAAGCCGCCGCAGCTTACCGCAAGGCCGTCGACATCGACCCGACGCTCACCGACGCGCGAGCTCGCCTCGGCGAGGTGCTCCTCGGGCAGGGCGACCACGACTCGGCGGTCGGCGCCTTCACCGCGGTGATCGCGCTGGAGCCGGACCGAGCGGAAGCGCACCACGGTCTCGGCCGCGCCCTCGCCGCGAAGGGACTGCTCGGCGAGGCCATCGCGGCCCAGAAGCGTGCCATCGCCGTCGATCCGCTGCTCACGCGGGCGCACCTCGAGCTCGGCGTGCTGCTGGAGAGAGCGGGCGATCTCGACGGCGCCGTCGCCGCCGTGGAGAAAGCGGTCGGTCGCGTGCGCGTGCCGGACCTCGCGCCGACGAGCTCGGGCGAGGCCATCGATCGGAAACCCGCTCTCGACGACGCGGCGTGCGAGAAGGCGCTGGCGATTCTCCAGAAGTCGCCGGCGCCCGGGCGGCCGCTGATCCTCGCCCGTCTCCAGATGCGACTCGGCCGCTTCCGCGACGCCGAATCGACGCTGCGCGATGCCCTCGAGCGCGATCCGCGAATACCGGGGGACGTGGTCGTGGCGCGCAGGACCCTCGGGCTCGCCCTGCGCGGACTCGGGCGCCTCGAGGAGGCGATCACCGAGATCGACCGGGCGCTCGAGGTCGACGCCGGCGCGGCGACCCTCAACGCTCGCGGCCTCGTACTCTTCGAGATGGCGAACCACGCGGCGGCGGTGACTCACTTCCGCCGCGCGCTCGAGCTCGATCCGACTCACGTCGCGGCGCGGTACAACATGGCGAGGTGTCACCTCGAGCAGGAATCCCTCGACCAGGCCATCACGGAGCTCCACGCCGCGGTGGACGGCCATCGAGACGAGCTGCGAGCCGTGCACGAGCTGACGCTGGCGCTGATGCGACGGGATCGGACGTGGGAGGCGCTCGGCGCGTGCCGGTGGGCCCTCGAGCGCGATCCCCACAACCCCGTCCTCCTTCGAGGCGTCGCGCGAATTCTGCTCGGCATGGGACGGGCGGGCGATGCGATCCCGGTCCTCCGGCGCGCCGCGGAGGACGCCGCGCCGGATCCGGTGGCCCACGCGGCTCTCGCCGAGGCGCTGCTCGAGCGGGGCGACGAGGAGAGCGGCGACATCGAGGGCGCGGTGCAGGCCTCGCGGAAGGCGCTCGAGCTCGACAGCCGCACGGGGGCGGCGATCCTGACCCTCTTCGAGGCCCTCTGGCGTCAGGGGAAGCACGAGGAGGCGACGGAGGTCCTGCCGTCGAGCGTCAGGAGTCTGCCCTCCGTCCAGTCGGCGCTCGAGCGCTCCAGCAGGGAAGGCGACGGCGAGGACTCGTTCCTCTCCTCGCGACGGCTGGCGCAGCTGGTTCAGGCTCCCGTCACGCTCCACCCGCGACAGGGGTCGACCGTCACGAGCGCGGAGGTCGTCCTCGAGGTGTCCCCGTTCCTGCACTCGAGCGCCTTCGAGACGCACCGGGCGACGCACTGGCAGGTGCGCGCGGAAGGGCAGGACTACGTCCTCGATCCGACGCTCAACGTCTTGAGCCGGAACCACCGCAACCGTCTGACCCTCGCGCGCGGTCACCTGTTGCCGCGGACGACCTATTACTGGCGCGCCGCTCACGTCCACTCCGGCGGCGGGAGAACCGCCTTCAGCGAGGAGTCCTCCTTCACCACCGGGGACTTCCCTCTCGCGCCGGTCGAGCTCGATCTCTCCGAGCATCTCAACGTCGACGGCGTCCTCGATCCCGACGACGCGGTGAACGATTCGCTCCAGGTCCACACCACGCTTCTCCTGCTCGTCGATGGATTCCAGGACCAGCGCGGTCTGCCGGCGAGTCGACGGGTCGGCGTGCACCTGCTCGCCGACTACTCGGAGCGCAACGCCCTGCGACTCTCGCCGAACGACAGGGACGCCGTGCGCATCCCGATCCCGCGCGGCCGCTACGCCTGCATGCGTTATCTGGTCACCGGGCTCGGCGGCAACTCCCGGCTTCCGGCGACCGTCGAGTACGCGGACGGAAGCCGGGACGAGCACGCCGTCCACTGCGAGGACTTCACCACCGACCCCTCGGAGAGGCCGTACGCGTCGTATCCGGGCGCCGAGCTGGAAGAGCTGTGGACTCCGGTGTGGAACGAGATGCGACGGTACTCCGGCAGAGCGCTCGCCGGTCGACCGGACGGCGCCCTCTTCGAGGTGGTCCTTCCGCTCGATGAGGAGAAGGAGGCCGTGGCGCTCGTCCTCGATCCGGCACGCGGTGAGTTCTCGCGGGCGCGCGCGTCGTTCAACCTCTTCGCCATCACCGGCATGGCGGTGCGCACACCATGATCAAGAAAGAGAGAGACGGCGACGAGCGCCCCGTCGGCGATGCGCGTGCCAGCGTCATCGCCGCGCTCTCGAGGACCACCGGCGGCCTGACGCACGTCAACCTGCGCGACGTCCGGGATGAGCACGTCACGCCGGTCGTCATGTCCAAGGGGCCCGACGCCGGCGACCTCCCGGAGCAGATCGACCGATACCAGCTCCAGGGCGAGATCGCCCGCGGCGGCGTCGGCGTCATCTACAAGGCGCGGGACGTCGATCTCGGCCGCGAGCTCGCGCTCAAGGTGCTCCTCGAGAGCCACCGCGACAACCCCGTCATGGCGCGGCGCTTCATCGAGGAGGCCCAGATCGGCGGACAGCTCCAGCACCCCGGGATCATGTGCGTGCACGACATGGGACTCGTCGCGCCCGACAAGCCCTACTTCACGATGAAGCTCGTCAAGGGGCAGACGCTCGCGGCGCTCCTCGACGCACGCAAGGACCCGGCGGAGGACCGCCTGCGCTTTCTCGGCATCTTCGAGCAGGTGGCCGAGACGCTCGCCTACGCGCACGCGCGCAAGGTGATCCACCGCGATCTCAAGCCGGCGAACATCATGGTCGGCGCCTTCGGCGAGGTGCAGGTGATGGACTGGGGCCTCGCCAAGGTCCTCGGCCACGAGCACGATCCGGACCGCGAGGCCGCCGAGAAGGCCCGCACGCAGATCAGCGTCATCGAGACCATCCGATCCGGCAGCGCCGGCTCCGATTCGCTCGCCGGCTCGGTTCTGGGGACGCCCGCCTACATGGCGCCGGAGCAGGCGCGAGGCGAGGTCGACGACCTCGACCCGCGCGCCGACGTCTTCGGTCTCGGGGCGATCCTCTGCGAGATCCTCACCGGGAAGCCGCCGTACGTCGCCGGCACCGTCAAGGAGGTCCATCTGCAGGCGAAGCGCGGCTATCTCGACGAGGCGCTCGAGCGCCTCGATCAATCGACGGCCGACCCCGAGCTCGTCGACC
>JBFFXF010000146.1:0-18298 GCA_041569895.1 Planctomycetota bacterium
CACCGAGGTCCGACACCGAGGTCCGACACCGAGGTCCGACACCGAGATCCGACACCGAGATCCGACACCGAGATCCGACACCGACTCCGACTCCGAGACCGACACCGACTCCGAGTCCGACTCCGAGGTCCGAGTTCGAATCGCTGATCTCTGGTCTCTGTTTTTAACTGCGTCAATCTGCGTAATCTGCGTTCCCCTCCTCGTCGCACGTCCGCAGGGCTTTCACTCCGTGGAACCCGACGGTTTTACCTCGAGCACCGGATGCGCTCCCTTCCAGTCGCGGACGTTTCCCGTGACGCGCACTCGCTGTGACCGTCCGGCGGTGACGCCCTCGATCTCGAGGCGCTGGCGGGTGGTGGGGAGCTCGAGCACGGCGACGTCCTTGCCGCACGTCGCGCACGATTGCCGTGCGACCGTGCCCTCGACGTCGAGCCCGATCTTCACGAGCGTGTAGCCCGCGCCGCGCACGGCGCTCTCGATCTCCGCGAAGTCGATCTTCCGCGGCTCGAGCAGGCGGTAGCGCACGCGGCCCTTCAGGGTGTCGATCTCGACTGCTGCGGCGCCGACCCGGCGCCTCAAGGCCCTCTCCATGCCGAAGGCCTTGTCGTTTCAGATTCAGCTGTGGAGCTCGAGCGTGATGCGGGCGAACGGGTCGACGGCGAACTCGTCGACCGCGGGGCCGAGGCGGCACGAGATCAGCGCCGGTACCAGCGATGCCGAGAGCGCCGCGAGGACGGGAAAACGCGCCATGATGCCTCCGGTCGGTGTCGTCCGTGTCGGTCTCATCGATATCCAGACTGTCCTTCTCGCAGGGGCGGGCGGCGGCGCCGCTAGAAGCGCACGCCGAGTCCGCCGAAGACGCGCAGGTCGCGCCCGAGCTGCTCGCCGCGCAGGTGGCGGTAGACCGGGACGTCGACGGTCAGCGAGACGTCCATGCGCGGGATCGGGTGCCACGTCAGTCCGGGTCGGAGCACGAGCTCCGTCCCCCCCGAGCTGTCGATCGTGCCGCCATCCTGGTGGTCACGCGCCTCCTGGCGCCACTGCAGGCCGAGCCGCGCGCTCGCCGTCGGCCCCGGGTACGTCGTGAAGAGAAAACGATACGCGACGTCGACCTCCGTCGCAAAGAAACCTCCGGCGCGAAATTGCTGCGCGCCGCGCGTGTTGAGCTTGTAGAAGACGTTGGCGTCGAACCGGAACCGATCGATGCTGAGCGTCGCCGAGGCCGCGGCGAACGGGTTCCACGCGCCGATGCCCGGCTGCATCGAGGGCGCCAGGCGCGCGCCGTCGTCGCGCTCGTCGGTGGCGCCGGTCGGCATCTCCAGGCCGCCGATCACGGCGACGTTGAGCGCGCTGCGCGGCCAGTCGCGACGGTAGACCCGGTACTTGCCGATCAGCGCCAGGTCCCCGAGACCGAACGAGCGCTGCCGACGGGAAGACCCGCCGCCCGGAGGTCGCTCTCGATGCTCCTTGTAGACGACGGGGATCAGCAGCGAGACGGTCAGATCGGGCAGCACGCCGTGGTCGACACTGACCACCGTTCGGTGCTCGTCGCGGCGGCGATCGAGCGGATCGCGCACGTGCGACGAGCCGCGGTAGACGTTGGCCTCGAGCTTGTAGATGTGGCTGATGGAGACCCGGGTGCCCTGATCGAAGAGCGTCTCGCCGGCGAACGTCTCGATGCCGCCTTCCTGCGCGCGCGCCGGCGATATGAAAGCGAGCGCCGCGAGAAGAAGGCAGCCGGGTGGTCGGAGAAGGACGGTTCGCATCCGATCATGCTACCGCCTCGTCTCCCGCCGGTCTTCAGGATTCCGGCCGGGGCGCGGCGAGCGCCGTCTCGATGGCCTCGAGGAGCTTCTTCATGCTGAACGGCTTGCGGACGACGCGGATCGTCCGGTCGCTGGAGGGCCGCAGCAGGGCGAGCGGCTCGACCTCGCGCGAGTGGTCGATCATGAAGATGGCCGGCACCTGGCGCGTCGAGGCGAACGACTCGAGGTTCTTGAGGGCCTCGTCGCCGCGCAGGTGCGGTAGATCGCGCTCGAGCACCACCACCGCCGGAGGCTTCGCCACCGCGCCGGAGACGACCTCCTTGCCGGTCGCGGCGAGCGCGACCTCGAAGCCGCCGCGGCGCAAGCCGACGGCGAGGAGCCGTCTGGCGTCCCGGTCTCGCGACGCGACGAGGACTCGCCGCGCCTCTCCACCGGGGCTCGCGCCGCTCGATCCTGCGGTCTCTGCCTTCGGTCCCGCCGTCATCACTCCGCCAACGTCACTCCGCCATTGGTCCCTCCGGCGCGTCGTGTCGCGCCGTGCCGGCCGCGTCCGGGGCCGCCGGGAGGCGGACCTCGATCCAGCGCGCTCCGCCGGCGCATCGGCCGTTCGCGATGGTCCCCCGGTGCCCGGAGAGGATGCGGGCCGCGGTCTGCATGCCGATGCTGCTGTCACGCCCCCGGGCGCTCCGGCCGCGCTCACGCCCGGGATCGAGCTGTGCGGCCGTCTCGGGTCTCTCCTCGAACTCGACGCGGATGATGACGCGTCCGTCGCGCTCGCTCGTCGAGATCGAGATCTTCCCGTCGTCGGCGACGAGCTCGTCCACCTGCACGAGGACGCGCTCGAGCGCGAGCCTGAGCTGGTAGGGGTCCGCGAGCACCACCGGTCGGCCGGCGGGTGATTCCTCGGCCGGGAAGACGGTGTCGATCGACGCCGCCTCGACCTGGCGCCTCGCCTGCTGGAGGACCTCGGTCACCTGGCACGCGCGCCGACCCGAGTCGTCGAGGACCTGGTCGCCGAGGTCGAGGTCCACGCACATTCGCTCGGCGGCCGCGAGGGCGCGTGACACGATGCGGCAGACCTCGTCGGCTCCTTCCCTGGTGTCGTCCGCGACGCGGACCAGGTCGACGCCGAGCGTCAGACGGCTGACGAGCCGGCGCAGCTCGTCGACGACGAGGATGCGGTGCAACGCGCCGCCCGTCGGGGGACGTTCGACCAGGACCGTGACGCAACCGCTCCGGCGCTCGGAGCGGGCCTCCCCGACCTCGCAGGTGAACGCGCGTACCGGTGCGCCGGAGAGCCGGCGATACGGGAAATCGATCTCCCGCGACCCGCCGATCATCCACTGCGACAGCAGCCATCCGAATGCCGGCGACTCCTCGTCCAGGTCGTCCAGGAGCTCACGGGCGAGTGGGGTCGAGTAGATCACCTTGCGGTCCTCGTCGCCGACGATGATGCCGACGCCGGCCCGCTCGAGCGTCTCTTCGATCGCCTCGCGAGCCGCGACCGACAGGGTGAAGGCGCCGAGCGAACCGCCGTCGCCGTCCTCCTCCGCCGTGTGACGCAGGAGCTCGTTCTCGACGGCCATGCCGATGACCGCCGTGATCGCCTCGAGCGACTCGATCATCCGTTTCGACACCGAGCGTCCGGCGTCGCCGCCGGCGAGGCAGACGATGCCGAGCAGCTTGCGCTCGATGACGAGCGGCACCGCGGCGAGCCCGTTGATGCGGACCTGGAAGCGGTGCGGCACCTGGACCGTCGGGCCCGAGAAGTCGTCGACGATGACCGGCTGGTGTGTCGTCATCAGACGATCGATGAGCGAGTCGCCCTCGGGCAGGAACCGCAGCTCCCGCACGACGTCCGGCGAGAGGCCGAGCTCGACCTCGGGGACAAGCTCCTCTCCCTTGCGGATCATCAGCAGACCGACGTCAGCGCTGGCCACGTGGGTGGCCATCTCCAGCAGCGTCACGAGACTCTGGCCGCGGTTCGCCGGGTTGAGCAGCAGGCGCCCCACCTTGTTGATGAGCGCGAAGAGGTAGTCGCCCTCCTGGAAAGACTCGCGGTACTTGTGGATGGCCATGCGCGAGCGCATCAGCTCGGTGAGCAGCGTGTCGATGGTGCGGAAATCGAGCTCGGTGGACCCGCCGGGCGCGTCCTCGTCGTACACGAACGCGTACGCGCCGATCGGCTTCTCACCCGAGCCGCTCGAGAGGAAGCTCGACTGCACCCAGAGCGAGCCGGGGCCGGTGCGAACGCCGAGCGCCTCGAAGATGCGCGGGAAGACCTCCATCGGGTCCTCGCGCCACGGCGAGCCGAGAATCTCGCCGAGGAGACGCCGCTCGACCTCGCCGGTCACCGGAGGGTAGACGAAGATCTCGCGCTCGAACTCGCTGAAGCAGAAGAGGCCGAGGAGCGGGCCACGCTGCAGGATCCTCATGAGGCACGCGCCGAGCGAGTCGAAGCCCTCCGGGGATCGGACGAGCTTCTTCAACTCCGAGTTCTGGACGGTCATCGTCGGTGCTCTGTGCGGTGCTCTCTCCGGGGCTCGCTCCGGGGCTGATCGGGATCCTGTTCGCGCGTCTCGGGCGGCGCCCCGTCCGGCATCATCCTGACTGGAAGACGCTCTCGAGACTGGCCACCGTCTCGCCGAGGTCTCCGAGATGCTGCGCCAGGGCGTCCTCGTCGACCGGGAACCAGTCCGGGAGCGGCGCGGGGGTCGAGTCGTCGATCACGTCGGCGTCGTGAAACGCGAGGCCAGCGCGACGCGTCCAGAAATCGGCGACGCGCACGACGTCCACCATGCGACGGACATCCGGTTCGGTGTCCTCGGGGATCTCCTCGGTCGGGACGCGGTGGAAACGGATCACCTGCACGACACGTTCCGGGAAGCGCCACTGACTCGCCAGCTGGCCCCCCGCCTCGGGGTGCCCGGCTCCGAACTCCTCCTCCTCGAGCTCGGTGAGGCTTCTCTCGGTGTCCGCCCAGAGCTCGATCACCTCGGCGTAATCATCGGGGTAGAACTGGACGTAGAGCGGCACGCCGGCGGCGTGCAGGAGGCCGCAGATGTAAGCCTCCTCGATGGTCTCAGCGTCGCCGAGACGCACCTTGGTCGCGGTCTTCCTCGACACCATTGCCGTCGCCAGCGAGTTGCGCCAGAACTTCACCTGGTCGAACCCCTCGCAGCGCTTCTTGAAGACGCCCATGGCCGAGACGCTGAGGACGAGGCTCTTGATCGTCCGGCCGCCGAGCAGGCTGCACGCGTGCGAGAGGTTCGCGACCGGATTCCTCAGCGAGTAGAACGCACTGTTGACCAGCTTGAGGACCTTGGCCGTGATGCCGGGATCTGCCTCGATCAGCCCGGCCAGCCGCGCCGGGCTCGCCTCCTCCTCCGAGAGCCGCAGGACCTTGCTGGCGACCTCGGGCAGCGAGGGAAGGTTCGTGAGGCGATTGAAGATGGTCGCGAACTTGGAATCCGTACGGGGCACGGTCATCGATCGGGTCGCTCCATGGAGTCAACGCCGGCCACCGGCGTGTCGACAGCGCTGTGTGTATCTTCGGGATTCGGACGGGGCCTTCTTTACCCTCCGCCGCGGCGCCACGGGGTCATCGCCGGGCGTTTCCCGGTGGCCCGCTCGCCGGTTTAGGGTGGAGATCATTTCCCCGACGCCGTAGAATCCACGCTTCCGTCGCGGTCGCCCAGGTCAATTCCGTGAACCACTTTACGGGAACGTCCCCAGGGCCCCGAAGTGGTCGGTCGGGCCGGCGCGGCTGGCGGCAGGGGGGACGGCCGGGGTTGCCCGGGACAGGGCAGGGGGACGACACTCGAGGTCCGGTCGGTGGTCCAGAAGAACACGAAGCTGCCCGGCGAGCTGCGGCGATCGCGATCCGACCGCCGACTTCTCCCGAAACGCCTGATGCTGACGATGCTGCGCGCCCTGAAGCTGACGCGTCGGCTCGAGGACCGCATCGAGCGCAAGCTGTATCGCCAGGGGAAGATTCTCGGGGGCGCCTACGTCAGCCGGGGCCAGGAGGCGATCTCCGTGGGGTCCGTCGTCGCCTTCGACGACGGCGACATCCTCTGCCCGAGCCACCGCGACATGGGCGTCTACCTGATGCGCGGCATGACGCCGGCGCGCATTCTTGGACATTACCTCGGGCGTCGCACCGGACCGTCACGGGGCCGTGACGGGAACATCCACACGGGCGACCTCGAGCTGCGACTGATCTCGTTCATCAGCCACCTCGCCGACACGCTGCCGGTCGCGGCGGGGGTCGGTCTCGCCTCGCGGATCCAGCGCCTGCAGCGCGTCGTCGGCGTCTACTTCGGCGACGGCGCCTCGAGCCGGGGCGACTTCCACGAGGGGCTCAACCTCGCGGCGGTGTGGAAGCTGCCGGTCGTGTTCATCTGCAACAACAACCAGTACGCGTACTCGACGCCGCTGCACAAGACGATGGCCGTTCCCGGCGTCGCGGAGCGGGCGCTCGGGTACGGGTTCCCGACGCTCTCGGTCGACGGCAACGACGTCATCGAGGTCTACCGCGTGACGCGCGAGGCGGTCGAGCGGGCCCGGTCGGGCGGCGGCCCGACGCTGATCGAGGCGCGCACGTTCCGGATGACCGGACATTCGGCGCACGACGACGCGTCCTACGTGCCTCCGGAGCTGTTCCGGGAATGGGAGAAGAAGGATCCGATCGACCGGCTCGAGCGGCTGCTGCTCGAGAACCGATCGGTGACCCGCCGCGAGGTCGAGGCCATCGAGAGCGAGATCGAGCGCGAGATCGACGAGGCCCAGGCCGACGCCGAGCGCGCCGCGTATCCCGAGCCCGAGTCCGCGCTCACGGATGTCTACGCGTCGCCGCCGTACCACTGCCCGGCGCCGCCGTGGCGCGCCGAGGAAGAAAGTCCGGCGCCGCGAATCGAGTCGCTGAGCCCGGCTCCGCTCGAGCCGATTCGCGAAGTCGCCGCCGACGCCTCCGGCGACGCCTCGGAGGCGCCCCCACGCGGCGGGCAGACAGCGACGTACCTCGAGGGCATCCGCTCGGCTCTCTGGGAGGAGATGGAGGCGGACGAGCGCGTCTTCCTGCTCGGAGAGGACATCGCCACGTACGGCGGCGCGTTCCGCGTCACGCGCGGTCTGCTCGATCGCTTCGGTCCGGAGCGCGTCATCGACACGCCGATCGCGGAGTCGGGCATCGTCGGCGCGGCGATCGGCGCGGCGCTCGCCGGGCTGCGTCCGGTGGTCGAGATGCAATTCATCGACTTCATCTCGTGCGCGTTCGACCAGCTGACGAACTTCGCCGCGAAGTCCCGCTATCGCTGGGGCGCGGCCATCCCGATCGTCGTCCGCGGCCCGTGCGGCGGCGGCGTCAACGGCGGGCCGTTCCACTCCCAGAACGTCGAGTCGTTCTTCATGAACACGCCCGGGTTGAAGATCGTCGCCCCGTCGACCGCGGCCGACGCGCGCGGCCTGCTGAAGGCCGCCATCCGCGACGACGACCCGGTGCTCTACTTCGAGCACAAGTACCTCTACAGGCGCGTTCGCGGCACGCTCCTCGAGGGCGATGGCGTGGTCCCGATCGGCCAGGCGGTGCGCCGGCGGGAGGGCCGCGACGTCTCCATTCTGACGTACGGCGCCATGGTCTACCGCGCGCTCGATGCGGCGGCGGAGCTGGCGTCCGACGGCATCGAGGTCGAGGTGCTCGACCTGCGGACGCTGCGCCCTCTCGACGTCGACGCGATCCTCGAATCGGTGGCCCGGACGAGTCGCGTCATCCTCCTCCACGAGGCCTGCCTCACCGGCGGGATCGGCGGGGAGCTCGCGGCCATCATCGCGGAACACGCGTTCGAGTATCTCGACGCGCCGGTCCGGCGAATCGCGGCGATCGACACGCCAGTGCCCTACTCGCGGCCGCTCGAGGACTACTTCCTGCCGGCAGTTGCCGATATAGTAAGGGTCGCACGAGAACTCGTCCGATACTGACGAGGGACGCCCGCCGATCCGCGAGCGGGGACCCGACCACACTGAGCAAGTGAGCGAAACAGGAACATGGCGATCGAAGTGATCATGCCCCAGATGGGGGAGAGCATAGCGGAGGGGACTCTCGTCCGGTGGTTGAAGAAGGTCGGCGAGCGAGTCGACCGGGACGAGCCCCTCTTCGAGATCTCGACCGACAAGGTCGACACCGAGATCCCGTCGCCCGCGGCGGGCGTCCTCGAGGAGATCAAGGTGGACGAGGGCGAGACCGTGCCCGTCCAGACCGTCGTCGCGCTGCTCTCGAGCGAGAACGGCAGCGAGTCCCCCTCTCCACCCGACGACTCCGGCGACTCCGGTGGCGCCACCGCCACCAAGGAGGCGCCGAAGAAGGAGGCTCCGAGGGAGGACGAGGACGACGATGAGCCGGTGGTGATCGCCGACGAGCCATCGGAGCCCGAGGCGAAGGAGGAAGCTCCCCCACCGGCCCCGACCAGGAAGCGCGAGGATCGCGCCGGTGACGGCCGTCCCGCGCCGCGTCGCGAGCGCGCCGAGAGCGGCGAGCGTCGCAGGTCGTCACCTCTCGTGCGGCGCATCGCGCGCGAGCATGACATCGACCTCGGCGATGTCCCCGGCACCGGAAGCGGTGGACGCGTCACGAAGAACGACATCCTCGCCTACATCGAGCAGCGCACGTCGGGACGCGCGGCCGCTCCCGCTGCGAGGGCGCCAGCCGCCGCGCCCGCGGCTGCGCGGACTCCGGTCGCCGCGCCCCCGGCGCCGTCCGTCCCCGCCGACGAGGTCGAGATCGAGCCGCTCTCGACGATGCGGCGGAAGATCGCCGAGCACATGGTGATGAGCAAGCACACGTCACCACACGTGACGACGGTCTTCGAGGTCGACATGACGAAGATCGCGCGGCTGATCAAGGAGAACAAGGCCGAGTTCCAGCGCGAGAACGGCGTCAAGCTGACTTACCTGCCGTTCATCATGAAGGGGACGATCAGCGCGCTGCGCGAGTACCCGATCGTCAACGCGTCGATCCAGGGCGACAAGATTCACTACTTCAAGCGCGTCCACCTCGGCATCGCCGTCGCGCTCGACGAGGGTCTGCTCGTGCCGGTCGTCCGGGATGCGGAGGACCTCAGCCTCATCGGACTCGCGCGCGCCGTCACCGACCTCGCGACGCGGGCCCGCGCCAAGAAGCTGCAGCCCGACGAGGTGCGCGGCGGCACGTTCACGATCACGAACCACGGCGTCTTCGGCAGCCTCTTCGCGACGCCGGTCATCAACCAGCCGCAGTCCGGCATCCTCGGCGTCGGCACGGTGACCAAGCGCCCCGTGGTGCTCCCCGACACGGACTCGATCGCGGTGCGGTCGATGATGTACCTCGGCCTCTCATTCGATCACCGCCTGATCGACGGCGCCACCGCGGACCGCTTCGTGGCGCACATCAAGCAGCTCCTGGAGGACGCCCAGCACGGGCTGGATTCGTGAGGCCGTCACTTCGTCCTCGTCCTCGTACCCGTACCCGTACCCGTACCCGTTCCCGTTCCCGTGCCCGTGCCCGTCCCCGAAAGCTCGTGTCGTCGGCGTGATGGCCGACGTCGGGGCCGATCTCGCGGAGTCCGAGACCGAGGCCGTGCGCCGACTCCGAATGTCCGATACCGATTCCGATTCCGATTCCGATGACCGATTCCGAGATCCGACTCCGAGGTCAGAGACCGAGATCGGAGACAGATATCAGAGATCGGAGATCGGACCGAGGCACACCGTGCTTCCGGTCCTCGATCTGCGGAATCTGCGTTCCCGTCCTGCCTTCGTGCCGTCAGACTCTCGCCGGCGCGGTCGAGCAGCCTTTCGGGACCGGGACCGGTATCAACCCCGACACGCGCTACTTCCAGCGGCGCACGACGTCGCGGACATCGTCTGTCCCGGTCGTCCGCAGTCCGGGAAGGGGGTCGGGGGTGGCGGGCCGCCGTTGAAGAGGAAGTTGAGACCGTAGATGACGTCGGTGAGGTTGACGCGCAGGTCGCCGTCGCAGTCCTCGACGTCGCGGCACGACGGGTCGGGCTGGCCGCTGAAGAGACGGTTCACGATCGACACCGGGTCGGTGATGGTCAACCTGCCGTCGCCGGTCGTGTCGCAGCGGACGAAACGTGATCGGAAGAAGGTCTGTTCGAGGAAGCGGACGACCAGCGGAGCGCGCGAGCAGAAGAAGCGCTTGCGCCCGCCGACCGAGGCGCTGATGAGGAACGGCTCGGCGCATCCGACGCACCCGTCGACCCACTCGAGGCTGCCCTCGATCGGGTCGGCGCCCTGCGGCGAGGCGGCCTCGACCGTCGCGGCGATCACCGTCGCGGTGCCCGTCGTCCGCAGCGCCACCGGCTGCGTGAACGAGAGCACCACGGCGCTGTAGAAGCCGCTCTCCTCGCGCAGCGTCGGCACGCGCACCTGGAGGAACCCGTCGCGCAGCAAGCCGTCGGGCTCGAGCGCGCCCGCGGTCCCCTCGACGGTCGCATCGACCACCCGGATATCGCCCCGGGTGCGCGCCTGGATCGCCCAGCCCTCCACGCCGCGCTGTCCCGCGACGCGCGAGACGATCGCGCCCCAGACGCGCGTCCCGCCCACCTCGCCACGCGGCACGCCGACGCCGATCGACTCGGTGGCGTTCGCGAACAGAGTCCGCGTCTGATGGCCGGCGCTGTCGACGGGAGCCTTCTGGAAGATCAGGTTGAGCTCGGCGCTCTCGCACGACGGGCTGCCCGCGAGGAGCGGACTGGCGAGCGAGAGTGAGAAGGCGAGCGCGACCGTGGCCGCGGCGAGCAACACACGATCCACGGGCCGGCCGAGAGGCGGCGGTGGCGTCGAGCGGAACTTCACCGGTGTGACCTCTGAATGAAGACAACAGGACCCTGAAACACCCACCCGCGTCAGACCCGGGAAGGCGATGATCGGCGGGGGCGTGACGTTTGTCAAGGGGCCCCGCACGGTCGTGCGGGACCCCTCTCCGCGTCGTCACGACGGTCGGGCCCTCAGGGCCGGATCGATCGAGTGACCCGGGCGAGAGCGACGGTCCGGGCTCAGACCTTCAGCCGGCCCTTCACCGGCGCCTCGTCGCCGGATGGGTCATCGCCATCGCCCTCCTCCTCGATCCGCGGCGGGTCGATTCGCGGCGCGTCGACCTCGGGCAGCGACTCGGCGGCGCGGCGAACGTGCTCACGCACCTCTTCCGGCAGCGTGTCGAGCCTGTCGAAGTCGAGATTCTCCGCGAGCGTCTCGCCGTTCCGCTTGACGGTGAACGACCTGCGTCCATCGCGATCCTGAACGGTGATGTCGAGACCGTCGACGACCATGCGAGAGATCGCCACGCGGTGGCGCTCGACGTGCGACAGGACGTCGTCGTCCAGGCCTCCGAGGGGATCGCCGCCACGGAAGCGCTTCAGCACATCGGTGTTGTAGCGCTCGAGGAGCTTCTCGAGACGGTCCTCGAAGCTGCGGGGCACGTCGCGGTGCAGCGTGTCGAGACGGCTCTGGAACTTCTTCGCCCAGGATTCGAAGTGTCGCTTCCAGTCCTCCATCGGCTGCCTCGGGTCCGGAAAGCCGAATTCGGGCATCTCGAAGACGTGCTCCTTCCCCTCGGGGTCCTTCCAGTAGAGCTTGCCCTTGAGCGAGTGGCGCGGATACGCATGGCGCTTGTGCTCGAAGGGCGTCGGCGAGTCGAAGAGCTCTGGGGAGAGGGCGTGTGGATCGATCGCGTCCGGCTCGAAGAGCGGGTGGCCGGGCGCCGCGTCACGCCCGGCGAGGACGACCTTCGCCTGCTTGCGCTCGCCGCGCTGCAACCACACGATCTCGACCGCGTCGCCCTCGTGTCGCTCGCCGAGCAGGCGGGGCAGGTCGCCGGGATGGGTGAGCGCGTGCCCGTCGAGCTCGAGGATCACGGCGTGCGGCCGGATGCCCGCGCTGGCTGCCGGCGAGCCGTCGAGGACGTCATTGACGCTGACGCCGACACCGCGCTCGAGCTCCAGATGCGCTGCGACACTGGGATGCACCGGACCGAAGTGCACGCCGAGGAAACCCTTCTTGCGCGCGGAAGGCGTCGCCTCCTCGGGGAGCGGGGTCTCCGGCGCGGACGGTCTCTCGATGACGCCGAGCGTGGCGGTGAGCGCCGTCTTCTTCGCATCCCGCAGGACGACGATCTCGACGGCATCGCCCGGCTTGTGGGCGCGGATCCTCTCCTGCAGGGCGTGCGGGCTAGTGATCGCCTCGCCGGCGACGGCGACGACGACATCGTTCCGGGTAACGCCGGCCTTCGCCGCCGGACTGTCGGTGACGACGTCGGCGACGAGCGCGCCACCGTCGACCTCGAGATGGGCCGCGAGGGCGGGCGGGACGTCGGTCAGGCGCACGCCGAGGAACGGGATCTTCTCCGAGTCGCCGTCCACGGCCGCGGCGAGAAACCCGGTGAGTAACAGTGAACTCGCGAATGGCGTGAGTAGTGAGGGCGTGAGTGACATGGCAGCCACCTCCTTTCAATCACGGAACTCTCTGGACGCTCTGTCCAGCGGCTCACGAGCCGCAGCGGCTGACTGGCGATGTGGCACGCTCCCGGGAACATCAGTGCCACCCGCTGTCCGTGCTGCGGACGGTATTCTCGATTCTCTCGAGCTCGAGGATCAGCTCCCCCGAGCCTGACTCGTCGCGCCCGGGGACGACGTCAGTGAGCATCGTCTTCTCCCGGCGGGTGCGCAGCTCGACTGGCGGACCGTCGACTCCCGGCACGCGGCGCGACTCCTCGGTGTCGCTCTGCACCCAGATCACGGCGTCGGCGGGCGAGGACGACACCGGTCTCGCTCCGTCGTCGACACGGTTGCCCCCTCCGAACCACAGGACCCATACGCCGAAGCCGATGACGAACGACGCGGCGAACGACGCCGCGAACGACGCGGCAGCGGCGATCGGACGGCGTCCCCGGCCGAGCCACACGAGCCGCGGGCGCGGGCCCGCCCCGGCTTCGACGGACGCCTCGTCGAGGCGCGGCAGCAGCTCTCGCTCGAGGGCGCGGATCTCCGGGGCGGGGACGGCCAGGGCGCCACGGAGTCGCCCCGACTGCTCCCGCAACGCGGCGGCGAACGCGCGACAGGAACGGCACTCCTCGAGGTGCTCCTCCACGTCGCGTCGCAGGTGCGCAGTGAGCTCTCCGTCGACGTGTCTCGAAATCAGTGGCTCGGCTCTTCGACAGTTCATGGCGTTATATCGCTGGTTCGATCGCTGATTCGATCGCGGGTCGAATCGCTCCTCGAATCGCTCGGTCGTGTTCACCCGGAGACGTCGAACGCACGAGCCCGCCACGACGCGTGACGGAGTCCGCCGTCTGCGGCCGCGGGAGCCCCTCGGGCGGCCCTCCTGGTGATGATTCCACCGGTCCATCGATCAATTCGGTCCTCTCGAGTCTCTCGTCACGCTCTCCGACACGGCGTCCGGCTGCGCCGGCGTCGGCCCGGAGCGGTCGGCGAGCGCGGCCTGGAGCATCTTGCGGGCGCGAAAAATCCTCACCTGCACCGCGTTCTCGCTGATGCCGAGGACGCGTCCGATATCCGCGTAGCTCAGGTCCTCGACGTGCCGCAGCAGCATCGGCTCGCGGTATCGAGGCGGCAGATCGAGCAAGGCGCTCATGGTCCTCTCGAGCTCCTCCTCCCGCTCGGCGCGGAACTCGACGTCCCGCGGGTCGACCGGATCGACGTCGAGCCCGGCCCGCTCCACCGCGCGGATCTTCTGGCGGCGGAGGTGGTCGCGGAGCACGTTGTTGGCGATCCGGTACAGCCAGGCCGGGAACTTGTCCGGATGGCGCAGCTCGCCTGCGCCGCGAACGACGCGGAGCAGCACCTCCTGGCAGAGATCATCGACGTCCTGCCGGCGGGCTCCCCGGAGGCGGGCTCCGAGCCATCCCCGGAGCCACCCGAGGTTCTCCCGGATGAGCGGCTCCAGGGGGACCGAGTCCCGCCGAGGCGGGTCCGCGTCCCTCATGTCACCCGTGTCCCTGGCCATGGCGTGATGATAGACGCCCCGGCGGACGTGACCTTACACGATTCCCGTTTCCGACCGGCTCTGCCCGGTCCGACGGCCGGTAACCCGCGGGACACCAGGTGACGCGATCGGGGAGCCGAAGAGGAGAAGCGAGGAATCGTCGTCTGTCCCCAGGGTATCGCAGGGCATGGTCTCGGAGCTCAAGGAAGCGCATTCGATCCAGCGGGTGCGGGTGAAGTACGTCCTCGGCCTGGCGGGGCTCGCCCTCGTGGCCCTGGTCGCCGCGGCCGCCGCCGAGCTGCTGCTCGAGCGGGGCGGCGGCGAGTCGTCGGTCTCCGCCGCGGACCTCGAGCAGCAACGCCAGCGCACGGCGACGCTCCGGAACTTCCTGGCCGCTCTCGAGGTCGACGCCGATTCCGACTACACGGCCCTCCTCCGCGACTACAACCCCATCCTCGAGGAGAGCTGGAACCGCCAGCACGCCGCGGTCATCGGCGACCGGGGCGCGCTCGTCGACACCCACGCACGGATCGTGGCGGACCTCGAGGAGCTCAGGCGCCCGCTCGAGGCCGCGCCGAGCTCCCGGGCCGACCTCGTCGAGTTCACCCGGGTGAGGGACCGGCTCCTCGCAGACCTCGACGATTACCTCTCGGGGCTGCGCTCGATCAAGGGCGCCGCGGCCGAGCCGTGGACCGCGCTCATCGTGCCGATCTCACTCGGGCTGGCGATCGTGTGTCTTCTCGGGCTGCTGTTCGAGGGCGTGCTGATCCTGCTGCCGATCCTGTCGATCCTCCGCGACAGCGAAGAGCTCGAGGAGGAGCTCGGCCTGATCGCCGAGGAGTCGCCGTTACCCGCGGCAGTCACCGACCCGGGCGAGCGGGTCGAGCCGGACGACGGCGTCACCAAGCTGCGGCTGCTGGCGGAGCTCGAGCGGTCCGTTCACCGCGCCGCAAAGCGGGCGCGCGACCACTCCGAGCGACTGCTCGCCACGGAGCTCGCGCCGGCGCAGCTCGAGCTGGCGCGTGGCGTCCACGACGCGAGCTCCGGCCTGGCCTCGGTCATCCAGAGCCTGGTCGACTTCGCGCGCATCGAGTCGGGGCAGCTGGTGCCGAAGGTCGGCGGCTTCGACGTGCGCGACGTGCTCGAGAACACGCTCGAGTGGCTTTCACCGCAGGCGCGTCACACCGGAGTCGACCTCGTCCTCGACATCGACCTCCACACGCCCACTGGCGTGCACGGGGACGCCGACCGCCTTCGCCAGGCGATCGTTCCCCTGCTGGTCAACGCCGTCGAGCGCGCGCCGGACTCCGAGGTGATCCTCCGGGTCGTGCCCGGCGAGGAGGGGGAGCGACCCTCGACTTACCGCTTCTCGATATCGAACACGGCGCCGCCGCAGCCGCCGGAGGAGATCGCCCGGCTGCTCGAGGACGACCCCGAGGGGGACGACAGCGCGGAGAACATCGGCGCGGAGAACATCGGCGCGGAGAACATCGGCGCGGAGCGGCTGGCCGTGCAGACGAGCAAGCGGCTCGTGCGACTCCTCGGCGGCAAGCTCGAGGCCGGGAGCGCCCGGGGGCGCGGGACGACGTGGTCCTTCACCGTACGCCTCGCCGAGCCGGAGGAGGAGCAGACGCCGGACCAGCAGACGCAGGACCAGCGGACGCAGGGCCGAGACCGCACGGCGCGCTCGCCGGCCGATGCGTTCCGAATCGAGGCGCTCCCGGACGGCGTACGCGCGCTCGTCGTCGACGGCGACACGGGTTCGAGAGAGGTCCTGACGCGGGCGGTCGCGATCATGGGCCTCGACGTGGAGACCGCCGACACCGGCGAGCAGGCGCTCGAGCGGCTCGTCTCGGCCGGCAGCAGGGGAGGACTCCCGGACATCGTGATCGTCGATGAGGAGCTCCCGGGGCTCTCCGGTCTGGAGCTCGCCAGGGCCGTGAAGACGAGCGTCGCGCTGTCACGCGTGCGGGTCGTGGTGCTCGCGTCATCGGTGGCTGCGGAGACGGCCGCGCTCTGGTCCGAGAGCGGCATCGACGGCGTGGTCAGCAAGCCAGTCCGCATGCGAAAGCTCCGCGAGTGCCTCGCTCGTCTGGCGCCCGCGCCCGGAGAGCTTCGCCCCTCGGCCGCGCCATCGGCAGCGCGCCAGCAGGTCGGCCCGAAGAAGGAGAAACCGCTCTTCCAGGCGCTCCTCGCGGAGGACAACGCGGTGCTCCGCAAGGTGACGCAGCGCATGCTCGAGAAGCTCCGGTGCCGAGTCGACATGGCCGCCGACGGCCGGGAGGTGCTCGCGGCTCTGGAACGTCGCGAGTACGACTTCGTCCTGATGGACAGCGTCATGCCGGGTCTCAACGGTCTCGAGGCGACCGCGGCGATCCGCAAGAAGGAGAGCGGAGGCAGCGCCCGGCTTCCGATCATCGGCATGACCAGCGCGTCCGAGCACGTGCCGCCCGAGAAGTGCATTCGCGCAGGAATGGATGCGTGTCTCTCGAAGCCCGTGAAGTCGAAGGACCTGCTCACCCTGCTGAAGAAACTGAGCTCGCTGAAGCGGGGCCGGCGCATCACGCAGAGCAATCCGGCCCCGTCCGTGGAGCCGCCGTCGCCGCCGCGGCTCGACTCGCTCGACGCCAAGGCGCTCGATGTCCTGATGCAACTGAGCAGCGACCAGAATCCCGGTTTCCTGCTCAACACCGTCGATCGCTTCATCCGCGATGTGACGACGCTGATCGGCAACCTCCACGCGGTCTGCGTGGACGGCAAGGTGTCCCCGGCGGCGAGCCTCGGAGCCACGTTGCGATCGAAGTGCTCAGTGTTCGGCGCCGTCGCCCTCGCGGAGATCGCACAGCGGATCGAGGACGCCGCCAGGAACGGCGAGCTCGAGAGCGTGCGCGCGCTCGCCGACCAGCTCGACGGGGAGTTCGACGGCGTCCGCCGCACGCTCGCCCGCCGGCTGGCGGAGCTCTCGCGACCGGCGGAGACGCCGGCGTGATCGACGATCACGGCCCGGTGTTCTTGATCAGCGAGAAGTGGTCGCGCACGTCGGCATGCGTGTCGATCCACTCGACGTCGAGCCGCGGCCCGTCGACGCGGATCACCAGCGAGCCGAGCATGTCGAAGGCGACGAACACCGCCGGGTGGTCGAACGACCCGCCGCTCGTCCGACCGGAGCTGCCCGCGACGCAGTAGACCGTGCCGTCCCGCGGCGGCATTCCCGCCGACGGTCTGAGGTACGCCCCGTCGCCGTCGGGCCGGCCGTCCCCCCCGTCGATGACCATGTCCGCCGTCAGTGTCGTCGAGGGGCCATGGTGGCCGTGAATCAGGAAGGTGCGCTCGTAGGAATGGCTGTGCCCCGCGAGCACCAGGTCGACGCCGGCGTCCTCCAGCACCGGCACGACGTTCGTGCGCATCTCGACCAGACTGAACTCGACGTCTGAATCGTGCGAGCCCTTGCTGTACGGCGGGTGATGCCAGTACGCGATGATCCACTCGCGCGTCGTCGCGGCGAGGTCGTTCTCGAGCCACGTCAGCATCGCGCCGCCGGGGGACCGGTCGGTCTCGTGGGAATCGAGGCACACGAAGTGCACGTTGGCGAAGTCGAACGAGTAGTACGCCTCCGTCCCCGACGGCAGCCCGCCCACCTCGCCGTTCTCGGGCAGCGTGAAGATGTCATAGTACGGACCGGTCCCCGAGGAGGAG
This sequence comes from Planctomycetota bacterium, assembly GCA_041569895.1. Lineage (GTDB taxonomy): Bacteria > Planctomycetota > UBA8108 > UBA8108 > JACQVS01 > JBFFXF01. Next base: position 17,460 of record JBFFXF010000146.1, read on the forward strand.
TCCGCGGTGATGCCGTCATGATTGCCGAGGGCGGGCCACAGGACCGTCGTGCGCAGGAACTCTGGGTACATCTCGAAGACGACATCCTGATACTCCGAATCGGTCCCCGAGTCGTACGCGTTGTCCCCGAGCATCAGCCAGACGTCCGGACGCGCGGCGCCGGTGAACGTCGAGTACGCGTCCCGCACGGCCTCCGCCCGCGCGTTGGCGGTGCCTGAATCGCCCAGCACCCACACCAGGACGGGGCGCGACGTCCCGGGAATGGGAGCCGTCGTGAAGAGAAACCCATCGCCGCCGGCGAGCGTCTCGTTCCGCGTGCCCACGGAGTAGTAGTAGGTGGTCTCCGGATCGAGCCCGGTGAGCGCCACCTCGTGATCCCGCTTCGGCGCCGGATCGAGAACCTCGAAGTCGAGCACGCCCGGCGCCGTGCCGTAGCGGACGCAGCTCTCGCTCTGACGCCCGGTGCGCCAGCGAACGACGACGCTCGTCGACGTGCCGAGCTGGAGGTACGGACCACGGATCAGCCCCGGAGGCCGCGACGAGCTGCCACCACCGGAACACGAGCCGACCAGCAGCACGAGAGCGAGCGCCGCGGCAGCGTGCGAGCGAACAGAAAAACGCACGACCGGCACCTGAACCTCCGAGCCTCCCGACGAAGCGGCACGTGGACGAGGGGGTCCCGCGAATCCACACGGGACCCCCCGTCTGGAGGAATGGGGTAGCACGAAGCCGACGGGGAGTCCAGTGGGTCGAGGGGGGATCGGGATCGAAAGCGCGGCCGACGTGCGACGAGGACGGGAACGCAGATTGCGCAGATTACGCAGATTACGCAGATTGAG
>JBFFXF010000147.1:0-18207 GCA_041569895.1 Planctomycetota bacterium
CCCCGAGTCGCAGCGCGAGTCGGTCTTCGACCTCTTCCACCAGGTCGACGAGGAGACCACCGGCGAGGTCCCCGGCATCGGGCTCGGCCTGCCGATCGCACCGTCGGGGTCGGGCGGTGGTGCGACGGCGGGGCTGGGGGAGCGGGTGGTGGTGCGGGGGCGGTAAACCAACACGGTCACGGTCGACGGTCCACGGTCGACGGTCCACGGCCCACGGTCCACGCTCCAGTCTGCTTCCCCCGAGGGAACTGTATGACCACGCGGCCGACCCTGCGGTAACGTCCCAAAGCGCAGCGCTACACGTCAAGGCGGTGAAGGTCGTTTGGACGTCGTCGTGTTTGTCTTTGCTGCTTGGTCGTCACTGGGCGTGTCCGTGATCCGTGTCCGTGGTCCGTGACCGTGGGCCGTGACCGTGACCGTGACCGTGACCGAGGACGAGAGGGGGCCCGGACGGGATATAATCCCCCCGTGGAAATCCCAATCGACCGGCTCACCATCTCCAGCACGCATTCCGGGGGGCCCGGTGGTCAGAATGTCAACAAGGTCGCCACTCGGGTCGAGGTCCGGTTCGTGCTCGATGACGCGGACTGGCTCTCCGCGCGAGCCCGGCGGCGGTTGCGGGAGCTCTTTCCCGGGCGGGTGAACCGTCGTGGCGAGCTGGTGCTCACCTCGTCGCGTCACCGGACGCGGCAGCGGAATCTCGAGGACTGTCTCGAGAAGCTCGGGGAGCTGATCCGGGAGGCGTCGAGGCGCCCGAAGCGGCGGGTGCCGACACGGCCGACGCGGGCCTCTCGGCAAAGGCGGCTCGATACGAAGCGGAAGCGGGGGGAGATCAAGCGGGCGCGACGGAAACCGGGCGCGGAGGACTGACGCGGTTCGATCGGAGCGGGTCGTGCCTCTCGGCGGGGCGAGCGGCGCGAGTCAGCTGAAGATCATTTCCGGGACGTTGCCGACCTCGATCGCGACCACCACCTCGCTCAGGATGCGCGTCTCGCAGTCGTTGACCTCGAGCACGAAGGGGAGCCCGATGACGATGTCGCCGCCGAGCCGCGCCTTGAACTTGTCTCCGAGATCGAGCCCATCCTTGGAGTTCGTGATCGGCTGCATGACCATGGTGTTCGTCTCGGAGTTCCGGAGGTGCTCGCGGACGACCCAGCGGTGGTTCTCGGCGTCGGGAGCGGACAGCCAGTACACCGTCCCTCCCTCGGTCTCGATCCGACAGCTGCCGGGATTCGACTCTTCAAACGTCTGGACCTTCTCGGCGTCGTTTGGAGTGCTCATGGGCTTCCTCAGAATGTCGTCTCGCGAGTGAATCTCCCCTGCCGCGTCACCGGGACGGAATCCACTTCGAGTCTCTTATCGGCGAAATCGCCGCCGAGGTTGAGACACGCTGGTACGCGGAACATGCAGCCGGGGAGGGAAACGCGGGGGGATGAAAAAAGGGGCCGAAGGAAATCCGTTCTCCGCGCGGCCCCTTGAGTCTCCGTAGTCGCCCGGAAACTCTTTCCGTTGCCTCGACGAGGCTGCGCTCGCGCGACCACCTCGTCACGGGCGTCTGTTTTTTTATCGCTCGCCCTTTATTATTTCACTGTCGCATCGATTTGTTCCAGAGCATTTTTCGAAATTTGTGACGCTTTTGTCGATCGCACGCCACGCCTTCTCATGACCCTCGGCGACGAAATCTCGATCGTCATTCCCGCGTTCAACGAGGAGGCTCGCATCGGATCCTCGCTCGAGCGCATCGTCGAGTACGTTTCCGGGCGCTTCGAATCGAGCGAGGTCATCGTCGTCGACGACGGCTCGACCGATCGCACCGTCGAGGTCGTGCGGCGCTTCCCGTCGGTGCGATGTCTCGTCAACCCGGTCAACGCCGGCAAGGGAGCGAGCGTGCGTCGCGGTGTGCTCGAGTCGCGATACGATCCGGTGCTCTTCAGTGACGCCGACCTCTCGGCGCCGATCGAGGAGGCCGACCGGCTGCTCGACGAGATGCGTTCCGGTTTCGATGTGGTCATCGGGTCGCGTCGCATGTCGCCGGATCAGGACGTCGAGCGCACCGGGTTTCGCAAGCTCATCGGCTGGGGCTTCGCGACCGCCGTCAAGCTGATCGCGGTGCGCGGCTTTCACGACACGCAGTGCGGCTTCAAGATGTTCCGCCGCGCCGCGGCGCGCGCCATCTTCCCGCTGCAGCGCATCGACCGCTGGGGCTTCGACGTCGAGCTGCTCTTCATCGCGCGCCGGCTCGGCTACCGGATCAGCGAGGTGCCGGTGCGGTGGCGCCAATCGGAAGGTACTCGCCTGAAATGGTTTACGCCGCTGACCATGGCGTGGGAGCTGCTCCGGATCCGCTTCAACGGGCTCGCGGGGCGCTACGACGCGCGCCCCCCCGAGGGGGGGCGGGAAAACGGTGGGCCGGATTCGCTGTGAAAGGTATGGTCGGGCTGGAGAAGCCCAGGTGGAGAGAGAGAGAGGAGAGAGAGAATCGTGTTGGGTCAGGACACGATGTGGGTCGTCAGGAAGTCTGGTCAGGGTCATGAGAGGGTTGCTTCCGCCAGCGGGTCAGACCGACGAAAGCGCACAGCGAACCCGGCCTCCTTGAAAGCTTCGTTATTCGCCTCCAGGATCCTCCCGGTGACGACACCAGAGAGAAGTGCACCTGCCGTGCCCGATTCACCGGGGGGGCCCGACGCCGGCCGGCGAACGACTTATGGGATGGTCGGTGGAAAGTGTGGCCGCCCGAGGACGAAGCGTCCCGGAAGTGGACGGTTTCACGGCGGCCGGGGTCGGCGTGGCGGGCTCAGCGCTGCGCGCGTTCGCGCTGCTCTCGCTCGGCGCGGTGGCTCTCGATGCGGGCGAGCAGCTTCTCGACGTCGGCGGCGAGCCCCGGATGGAGCTCGGTGGCGCGGACGCCGGCGGCGCGCGCCCGGTCGAGCTCGCCGCGATGGAAGAGGTCCTCGGCTTCCCTGAAGAGGGCCGTCGCCTGGCGCCGGCGCTCGCGATCGGCGCGGCGGATCTCCTCGAAGATCGCCTCGGAGTCGGAGCCCGCCGTCGATTCCGCGGCGTCGCTGCCGTCGCTCTCGGACTCGTCGCCCTCCGCTTCCTCTCCGCTGGATTCGTCCTCGCCCTCCTCCGCGTCACCCGACTCGGTTTCAGCGGACTCGTCGTCGGCGTCGTCGATCTCCATCGTCTCGTCGGCGGGCGGCGGTGTCGGTCCCTCGCGAGATCGCGAGCCGAGACCGGCGGCTCTCAGGATGATGTCGAGCACGTCGAGGCGGCGCGCTCCGGGGCTCGACGGCGGGGTGGGCGCCTCCGGCGCGGCGCCGAGCTCGTCGGTCTCGTCGATGAGCTCGGCGGACTCCATGTCGCTCGCGTCCTCCACGCTTCCGGATTCGGCGCTCTCCAGATCGATGCTCTCCAGGTCGATGCTCTCGGAGCCGATGCTCTCGGACAGGTCGCCTGCGCCGTCGTCGCTCTCCTCGCCCGCGACGGGCAGATCGGCGTGGTCGATGTCCGCCGTGTCGGCGGCGCCAACGATCGTCGCCTCGTCCGCCCCGCGAAGGTCGCTCGACTCGATCGGCTCCGTGAGGTCGATGGGCTCCTCCACGGGCTCGGACCGGGGCGCGGGGTCGACCGGTTCCGTCAGATCGACGACCACGTCGCCTGGCGCGCCCGGCTCCTCGACCGGCTTCAGCGCCGGCGCGGTGTCGACCGGTCGCATCAGCGCCTCGGCGGTCGCGCGCGAGGGGGGTGGGGCCGAGAGCTCTCGCGTCGGTCCGCTGACGCTGAGGACGGCGCTCCAGGACGATCCGCGACGGATCTCCAGCGCGCTCTCGCGTTGCCGGGTGACGTCCCGGCGAATCGCGTCCAGGTCGGCTGTGTCGATGTCGATCGCGTTGGTTTCATGGCGAGCAGGCGTCGAGACGTCAGTGCTCGACGGGATGCGCGTCGGGATGCGTACGATGCGCTTGCGCGGTCGGGAGCAGCCGTCGGCGACCACCAGGATGGCGGTCGCGACGAGAAGCATGGCGACGAGAAGCATCGTCACGCGCAGGCCGGAGAGCTCGCCAAGCGTCGACGGCACGATCCGTCCGGAGGCGGAGCGGTATGACGATCGCGATCGCTTCGTCATGATGACCTCCCGGTCAGTCGGGCCCGTGGTGGCACGGGCCGGGGTAGTCCTCGAGCGGCAGTTGCCGTCCGATGATTATCGCACCCCGGACCCCGCCGACAAAGCGCCTTCAGCGGCCCTGGTGTTCTCCGCTCAGAGCCAGGCCTGGAGCTCGGGGAAGCTGCGGATGCGGTGCGGGATCTCGGGGTGGGCGCCGTCGGGGTCGTAGAGCACGGAGGTCATGCCCTGGCGACGGGGACCGTCGTAGTCCGGCGCGACGCTGTCGCCGACGAAGAGGATGTCCTCCGGGGGGCGCCCGGCGGCCTCGATGACCGCTCGATACATGCGCTCCGAGGGCTTCCGCCACCCGACGTCGCACGAGACGACGACGCCCTCGAAGTAGCGATCGAGCCGGTGGAGCGCCAGCAGCTCGGGGATGCCGCCGGGGACCATGAAGTTCGAGGCGACCAGCAGCGTCCTGCCGGAGCCGTTCGCGAGGCTGTCGAGCGTCTCTGGCACCTCGGGGAGGACGTAGGACGCCTTGCGATAGCGCTCCCAGAACGCCGCGTGCATGCGCTCGGCGTGCGCGTCGCGATCGGCGCCGGTCCAGCCGGGCGACTGCGCCTCGATGCGCCGCTCGAGGATGGCGCGGATGCGATCGATCACCGTTCCCTCGCGGTGGTCGCCCCCCTCGAGCAGGCGATCGCGCTGGTCGCGCCAGTCGGCGCGGAAGCTCGCGATGTCATTCCAGAGGTCGAGCCCGTCGGCCCCGGCGAACGCCCAGTCCGCGTAGACGTCCATGGTGCGGATGTCCATGCGGATCAGGGTGTCCATGCAGTCGAAGACAACGCACTGGAAATCGCGGCGCTCGTCGGTGGTCATGGTCTCCGGTCTCTCACGTCGGCCTTCGTCGCTACGCCACCATTCCATCGAAGACGGGGAAATCAAGGCGCCGCCCAAAAGAAAACGTCCGGGTGACCGATCACCCGGACGCTGTCAGGTAGTCAAAAAAAAATGGGTGCCCCTGGGCCGGGGAGGCCCAGGGAACACCCCGGGGCAGTTGTGGGCACTGGGTAAAGTATCTTTTTCGCCCCCGATTGCCAGTCAGGAATTCACCGTATTTGACGGAAGTCCGTCTAGGTGTCGCTGGCGAATGCACTTGCGAAGGCGCGCGCGCACGCCGCCAGGGTTTCGCGCTCGGAGTCGGTGTAGTCGTGCTCGCCGCGCTTGCCGACGCCGAGCGTGCCGACGAGCGACCCGTCCGGGGCGAAGATGGGCGTGACGATCGCTCCGGCGACGCCGGTCTGGCGGGCGCCCGCTCGGACGACGCCCGAATCGTCGGTCTGCAGGTTGCACGTGGTGACGAATTCGCGCCGGTCCGCGCAGATTCCCGCCATGCCCTTGCCGAACTCGATCGTCCGCGTCACCGCGATCACCGGCTCCGGGAGGCCCCTGGACGAGACGAGGTGGAGCAGGCGCGAGGCGGCGTCGGCGCGGTGCAGCGTCGCGGTCTGCGCCTCGAACGCCGTGGCGATGCGCTCGAGCGCCGCCTCGAACCGCGCCTCGTCGCCGGAGCTCAGGATGGTCTCGACCTCGCGGGGAAGCATGGCACCTCGTTGTACTGGAAACACCGGCGGGAAAGCAAGCTGGAGTGCACCCCGGGCGGGACGTACAATATGCGCGGGTGAGCACGGCCGGCCGCGCACAATCGCTTCCGGGACCCGCGTCTGCGCGCGGTCTCGTTGAACCACCCGAGGCAGGGGGTCGCACCATGTCCGCAGGACGTCTTCTTCACGTTGTCCGGTTTCCGCTCGTCGCGTTCGCCGCGCTCGCCATCGCCATCGTTGCCGATCAGGTTCGCGCGGACGAGGCGCTCGTCCTTATTCCATCCGAGGTCCAGGCAGGCGGGCAGTCCGCGGCAACGGTGACCGCGCTGCGCGGCGAGGACCGCGCCCCGGTCGATCGTGGCGTGACCGTTGTGCTCATCGACGGCGCCACGCGCCACGAGGTCGGCGCCGGGCGCACGGGCGCCGATGGCCACGCGCGCATCCCGCTCGACATCCCGGCGCTCGAGAGCGGCCTGTATCGGCTCGAGGCGTCCGTCGACGGCGTCACCGAGAAGCTCGGCGCCGAGACGCGCGTCTCGAACACGCCCGCGATCCTGATCGAGACCGACAAGCCGATCTACAAGCCCGGCCAGACGATTCAGGGGCGCGTCCTGCTTCTCGACAGCGCCCTGCGGCCCCGCACCGGCGCCGTCGAGCTGTCGATCCTCGACGCCAAGGGAATCCGCGTCCACCGTGCCGCGCTCGATGCGAACGAGTACGGCGTCGCGCCGTTCGACCTGGTGCTCGCCAACGAGGTCAACTTCGGCGTCTGGAAGATCGACGTCGTCTCGGAGGGACTGCGCTCCAGCCGCGACGTGCGCGTCGAGAACTACGTGCTGCCGCGGTTCGAGCTCGGCGCCGAGTTCGAGCGCGGGTGGGTCCTGGTCGACGAGCCGATCTCCGGCCGCGTCGAGGCGCGCTACTTCTTCGGGCGTCCCGTCGATGGCGAGGTGCAGATCGTCGCCAGGCGCTACATCGGCGACTGGGAGGTCTTCGCGACCGCCGGCGGGCCGCTCGTCGACGGCGCCTTCGACTTCCAGCTGCCCCCCGTCCAGTTCACCGCCGGCACGCCGGGAGCGAACGGGCTCGGCACCGTGACTCTCGACATCACCGCGACCGATTCGACCGGACACGCCGAGAGCACCACCGAGCTGCTCACCGTCAGCCAGGCGCCCGTCGTCGTGCGCCTGGTCTCGAGGAACGGGTCCGTCAAGCCGGAGATCCCCATCGCCCTCGTGGTGACGTCGGAGGAGCCGGACGGCACGCCGATCGACGCGTCGGTCGAGGTGACGGCGCGATTCCGCGACTTCGACCAGTCCGTGCTCGCCGAGACCTCGGTGATCGTCGACACCAGCGGTGGCAACGCGGCGGTGACCTTCACGCCGCCGGCGCGAACGGCGCAGGCTGTCTTCACGGCCACGACCATCGTCGACGGGCGCTCGGCCCGCGCCGATCTCGAGCTCGCCGCGGCGTGGTCGCCGAGCTCGACGTTCCTCGCCCTCGCTCGCAGGTCGCCGGCCGGACGCGTTCGCGTCGGCGAGGAGCTCCGCTTCGAGGCGATCGCGACGCATCCCGGAAGCGTCTTCTACGAGGTCTACGCCGGCGGGCGCACGGTCTTCAGCGACGTCGCCGATGGGCGCGAGATCCGCTTCACGGCGACGCCCGAGATGGCGCCGTCGGCGAGGCTCGTCGCGTACTCCATCAGCCCGAACAACGAGGTCGCCGCCGACACGCTGCCGTTCGAGGTCGATCTCGCCGCGACGCTGTCAGTGTCGAGCGCGGTCGACCGCGACGAGCTGCGTCCCGGCGACGAGATCACGCTGACGATCGACACCGGCGAGCGCGCCATGGTCGGGCTGGCGATCGTCGATCGCTCGGTGCTGGCGCTCGGCCGCAGCCGGCTCCATCTGGGCGAGGTCTTCGAGGAGCTCGAGCGGCGCTTCCTCGAGCCGAAGGGCGAGCCCCACGACGCGGGGGGGCCGAACGGCGCGCCGCCCCCGCTCGAGGACCGCTTCTTCCAGCCGGTGCACAGCCCCGGCGCCGCGGACATCATTGCCGGCGTCGGCCTGACGCTCGTGGCGACGTCGGGACTGCGCGCCCCGACCGGTCGCGACTTCTTCCGCTTCGACGAGGACATGCTCGAGGACGGCCCCCCGCCACCGGTGGCGGCTCCGAACGGCGGCGACGACGGCAGCGCGCCCGACGCGGTGCGCGTGCGTCAGTTCTTTCCCGAGACCTGGGTGTGGAACCCGACGCTGCTGACCGGCGAGGACGGCCGCGCGACGCTGACGCTCACCGTCCCGGACAGCATCACGAGCTGGTCGGTCTCGACGGTCGCCACGGCGCCGGGCGGCATCGGCTTCGGCGCGTCGGAGCTCACGGTGTTCCAGGAGTTCTTCGTCGAGCCGAACCTCCCGGTCGCGGTGACGCGCGGCGAGGAGTTCCCGGTGCGCATCCAGATCTTCAACTATGTCGACGCGGAGCAGTCGGTGGCGCTCGAGCTCGGCGACGGCGAGTGGTTCGAGCTCCTCGGCGACGCCGATCTCTCGGTGAACGTCCCCGCCGGCTCCGCCATCGCCGCCGACTTCCCGATCCGCCCGGTGCGGGTCGGCTCGCACGAGGTGCGGCTGGTGGCGCGCGGCTCGCTGATGTCCGACGCGGTGGTGCGCAAGATCACCGTCGAGCCGGAGGGCGAGCCGGCGGAGCGCGTCCTCAACTCGGTGATCCAGTCGGGCGCCATCGTCGACCTCGACACCTCGCTGCCCGTGCACGCCGTGCCGGATTCCGGGTCGGCGTATCTCTACATCACGCCGAGCCCCGTGGCGCAGACGCTCACCGGCATCTCGAGCCTGCTCAACATGCCCTTCGGCTGTGGCGAGCAGAACATGATCTTCCTGGCGCCGGACGTCGAGGTGCTGCGCTACCTGAAGGCGACCGACCAGTCGATGCCGGAGGTGCAGGCGCAGGCCGAGTACTTCATCAACGTCGGCTACCAGCGCCAGCTCACCTTCCAGGCCGACGACGGCGGGTTCGCGGCGTTCGGCGGACGGCAGGCCAGCCTGTGGCTGACGGCGTTCGTGCTGTCGACGTTCTCGATCGCGCGCGAGGTGCGCGACATCGACGAGAGCGTGCTCGAGCGCGCCGCGTCGATGCTGGCGGGGCGGCAGAAGAGCGACGGCTCGTTCCGCACCGACGACTTCCTGATCCACAAGGAGATGGACGGCGGGCTGAGCAACATCTACGCGATGGCGGCGTACGTCACCAACGCGCTCGCGGACTTCGGCGGCGACTCGACGAGCTCGACGCTCCAGCGCGCCGCCACCTACCTCCGCGACGGGCGGTCGCAGGCCGGCGGCGATCCCTACTCGCTGTCGATCGCGGCGGTCGCGCTCGGCAAGGTCGCCGGGTTCGAGGGCGTGGCTCGCGCCATCGTCGATGGGCTGCTCGAGGTCGGCAAGCGAGACGGCATCGGCATTCACTGGGAGCCGTACCCGATCGAGACCACCGGCTACGTCGCCCTGGCGCTCCTGGCGCAGGACCGCCCCGAGGCCGCGTCGGCGGTCGAGTGGCTCTCGACGCAGCGCAACTCGCTCGGTGGATACGGCGAGTCGACGCAGGACACCGTGGTCGCGATCCGCGCGCTCACCGAGGCGGCGCTGCGCGTCCGGGCGGACCTCGACGTCACGCTGACGGTGCTCGATGGCGAGACGCCCGCGAGCACGATCCGCGTCGATGACTCGAACTACGACGTTCTCCAGACGGTCGAGCTGCCCGTCGGTCGCGCCAGCGGGCTGTCGCTGCGCTCCGAGGGGACCGGCAACGTCGGCTTCCAGCTGGCGGTCGGTTTCCACGTGCCGGCGGAGGAGCTGCCGCCGCCGAACGACATGGAGATCGACGTCGTCTACGACGCGCGCCGTGTCGAGGTCGACGACCTGGTCGACGTGCGCGTGCGCGTTCTCTACAGCGGCGCCAAGGAACGCACCGGCATGACCATCGTCGACATCGGCGTGCCGACGGGCTTCGCGGCGGTGCGCTCGACGCTCGACGCGCTCGTCGAGGCGGGGACGGCGTCGCGGGTCGACGTCGCCGGCCGCAAGGTGATCGTCTACCTCGACGGCCTCGACAGCGGCGTTCCGGTCGAGTTCGGTTTCCAGGTGCGCGCGCTCTACCCGGTGCGCGCCGAGGCGCCGGTCTCGAAGGTGTTCGAGTACTACGATCCCGACGTGCAGGCGTCGATCCGCGGGAAGCCGGTGGTGATCTCGGAGCGCGACGACCGGCCGGGCATCTTCGTCCGCGGCGACGCGAACTCCGACGACTCCGTCGACATCTCCGACGCCGTGAGGATCCTCGGGTTCCTCTTCCTCGGCGCCGAGCTCGACTGCGTGGACCGCGCCGACGTCGACGACGACGGCATCGTGGTCATCACGGACGCGATCGCGCTGCTCAACTACCTCTTCCAGGACGGGCGCGCGCCGCGCGAGCCGTTCCCCGTCGCGGGCGAGGATCCGACTCCCGACAACCTCGAGTGCCGTTGAGCGTGCGCGTCGCGATACCGCATGAGACCGATATCGCTGAGCAGCTTCGACACGCCGGACGCGACGTGGGCGGTCCGGCGTGTCGAGCGCATCCCGGCGCCCCCCGAGCGTGTCTGGAAGGCGCTCGTCACGCCGGAGGAGCTCCGCGGCTGGTGGTGCGACGAGGCGGACGTGGAGTGTCGTCCCGGAGGGCGCTACGTCTTCGCGGGACGGCACGTGCTCGGCGGCGGGGCGGGCGACCTCGCGGGCGGTGACGGTTTCCGCATCGTCGATCTTTCCGAGCCGGAGCGACTCGAGTTCACGTGGCCGCTCGGCGGCGTCGAGACGCGCGTCGTCTACGAGCTCCGCAACCTGCTCGAGATCACCGAGCTCGTCGTGACGCAGACCGGCGACGCCGAGCCGGCGTGGGAGACCGATGGCGAGACGCCCGACTGGTGGTGGGTGGCGCTGCCGGCGCTGCGCTCGTTCGTCGAGAACGGCCGCGCCGACCTGCGCGTCGACTTCGAGGCCGTCGCGGATGCGCCGCTCGTCGAGTTCTCCGTCGGCGTCTACACGTTCCCCTGGATCATCTGGAGCAAGCTCACCGATCCGGCGCAGCTCGACCGGTGGATCGGGCACGGCGCTTCGGTCGAGGAGGGCGTCGGCGGCCGCTTCGAGCTCGGCCTCGGCGATCTCGGCCCGACGCGCATCAGCGGCTTCGAGCCCGGGCGGCGGCTGGCGCATGACTGGCGCTGGCAGGACGGCGTCGCGAGCGACGTCGAGTGGACCATCGAGGAGACCGACGACGCCACCCGCGTCACGGTGCGCGACGCCGGCCCCTGGCCCGGCGCGATGCGGCGCGACTTCCTCGCCGTTCACTGGGCCGCGCGTCTCCTCGATCTCAAGCAGATGAGCCAGCGCGGCGTCACGCCGCGCGAGTACCAGGCCGGTTGACCGTGTCGAGGCGATTCATCATCGACACCGACACCGCCTCGGACGACGCCGTGGCGCTCGTCATGGCGCTGCGATGGCCGGGCGACCCAATCACCATCGACGCCATCACCATCGTCGCGGGCAACGTGCCGCTCGAGCAGGCGAGCCGCAACGCGCGCTTCGTCGTGGAGCTCTGCGGCGCCGACACGCCGGTCCACGACGGTCGCGATCGACCGCTGGTGCGTGCGCCGCACGACGCGATGTTCTTTCACGGTCCGGACGGTCTCGGCGGCATGAACTATCCGCCGCCGCGACGCGCCGTGGCGGGATCGGACGCCGTCGCGGAGCTGGTGCGCCGGTTCCGCGAGTCCCCGGGCGAGATCACGCTGGTGACGCTCGGCCCGCTGACCAACATCGCCGCGGCGCTCGAGGTCGATCCGGAGCTCGCCGGGCGCGTGCGCGAGTGCATCGTCATGGGCGGCGCGGCGTGCACCGTGGGCAACATCACCCCCGCCGCCGAGTACAACATCTGGTGCGACCCAGAGGCGGCGCGCATCGTCTTTCGCTCCGGCATGAAGGTGCTGATGGTCGGCTGGGAGCTCTGCCGCGCTGACGCCAACCTCGACGACGGCGACATCGAGCGGATCCGGATGCTCGGAAACGAGCTTTCCCGCTTCGTCATCGACTCGAATCGAAGCGCCCTGCTTGCCAACCGCGAGTGGCTCGGCGACCCCGGGCTGGCGCTCCCCGATCCGGTGGCGATGGCGATCGCCCTCGATCCCGCGGTCTGCACCGAGCGCGGAAGGCACTTTGTCGACGTCTCTTGCGACGACGAGCTCACCCGCGGCATGACCGTCGTCGACCGCCACCACGTCACCGAACGCGAGCCCAATATAGACGTCTGCTGGGCGATCGACGTCGCGCGCTGGAAGCAGACGCTGCTGCGCACGCTGGCGTGAAAGCGATTCCCTCGATTCGAGTTGATTCGGCGTGACGAGCGGCCGATAATCCGACCTCCGAGTTCGACAGGTGTCCGGTCCCGCGGGCGAGCGTCAGTCTGCGTGAGGCGGATTTTCCTCCACGCAGGGGCACCGGAGGACGAGGAAGTGAAGAGACCGAGATGACTCGGTCGCCCGTTCCGCGGCACCTGCTCGGAGGAAGTCCCCCATCTCGACCCACTCGAGGCGCACCGAGGCGGCCATCGCCGCCGAATCCCCGGCTGTCGTTTCCCGTGAGACCTCCCGCCCTCGCCCCGCCAGGAAATCGCGCTGGCGCGAGATCAAGCGCGGCGTCCGCAACGGACTGCTCGGCTTCGTCGGGCCGCGTCTGATCAGGACGTGGATGGGCTCGCTGCGCTACCGCTGGTGCGGTCCCGGTCTCGACTGCCCCGGCCCGCGCGGCGAGGTGAACTGCATCTACGTCCTCTGGCACCAGCGATTCCTCGCGTTCACGCACACGCACAGCTTCCGCGAGGTGCGTGCGCTGATCTCGAGGCACGGTGATGGCGAGATGATCTCGCGCATCACCGAGGGGCTCGGCTTCAAGCCGGTGCGAGGCTCGTCGAAACGCGGCGGCTCCCGCGCCATGCGCGAGCTGATCAGCGAGTGCGACGGCGGCCACGATTACGCCATCCTCGTCGACGGCCCCCGCGGCCCGCGCTACGAGTTCAAGCCGGGCTCGATCTACCTCGCGTCGCGCACCGGCCTGCCGATCGTGCCGATCACCATGTCGTTCGCGCGCGCCTGGCAGTTCCGCTCGTGGGACCGCTTCATGCTGCCGAGGCCGTTCACCCGCGCACTGATCCGCGTCGGCGCCGAGGTCCACGTCCCCCCGGAGCTCTCGACCGCCGACCTCGAAATCTGGCGCCGAGAGCTCGAGGAAACCCTCCGCCAGCTCACCGCCGAGGCGGACGAGCAGTTCGAGCCCCTCTGGAAAGAAGCCGTCCGCACTCCACATCGTCGCCCCCCGGTCACACGCCGAGAGCGAAGAGCCCGCCGTGTGGAGGCGGCGACGCCGGTTTGACGGCGGGGGCGGGTCTCTTCGGAGAGGCAGGAGAGGAGGAACGCAGAGTACGCAGCTGGGCCCACGCCCGTTTGATATCCCGCGCTCGCGTCGTCCGCTGGAGCCCGCTCACCGGACCCACTCGACGTCGAGGTGAGTCCCGTCGTGCAGCGGTGGCGGCGGCAGGGCCCCGGCGTCCCAGTCGAGGCCGATCGCCTCGAGCTGGCGCCTCACGGCGCCGAGGTCCCAGACCAGGGCAGGGCCGTCGCGGCACGTGGCGACGAGGAAGTGGCCCGTGCGGTCGAACGAGATCCAATGCACGATCCCCTGCGCCGGCGCCCGCAGCGAGATGAGCTCACCCCCCGTGGCGACGTCGACGAGCCTGATGACCCGGTCGTCGTTCTGCGCCACGGCGAGCGTGCGGCTGTCCGGGCCGAAAGCGAGGGCAAGGCCCGGATTCGGGATCTCCCATGCGAGCTCCCACGTGGCGGTGCTCCAGAGACGGAGCAAGTCCCTCGAGCCGGTGGCGAGCCACTTGTCGTCGCCGCTGAAGGCGACGCTGCTCTCACCGCACGCGAGCGTCTGCAGCCTTCGTCCGTTCGAGGCGTCCCAGATGATGACTTCGTCGCTGCCGTGTCGCGGCGACCCTGCGATAAACTTCCCGCCGGGACTGGCGGCGACGGCGTGCAGCCCCCGGACCTTGACGCGAAACGGCGCGCGTTCGCCCGCGAGATCGAGCACGACGCCGGCGCCGAGCGTGAAGCTCGCGACAACGAGGGTTCGGTCGTCTGACGATAGATCCGCCTTTCCGAAGTCAATGAGAAAGGGGAACTCCTCCGCCAGCTCGAGCTGCCTCGGAGGTCCGATGACGAGGCGCGAACGCTCGGCGACCGGCTCACGCGTGACCACGGGCCACACCTCGATGCCCCGCTCGCTCCAGGTGACGAGCGTCCGACCGTCGCGGGTGAACCTGACGGAATTGACGGCCGTGCCGGCGTCGCCGACGCCGCAGAGCGTTCCGGATCGGACGTCCCAGATTCGGACCCCGGAGCGGCTCGCCACAGCGAGGACGCGCCCGTCGGGACTGAGCGCATGCTCGAACGAAAACGACCTCTCGAGAGGCGACACGAGCGTCCGGCACTCGTTGCCCTCGGCAAAGCGCCACAGGACGAAATCGACGAGCTCCGTCGTCACCGCGAGCGCATCTCCCGCGCTGTTGAACGTGAGCTCGTAGTTTCCGCGGCCGCGAACGAGCTGGGTGGACGTCCGGAAGTTCCACACACGCACGGTGCGGTCCCAGCTGGTCGACGCGAGGAGGTGTCCGGACGGGTGGAAGGCGAGCCCATTGACCTCGACCTCGTGGCCATCGAGGGAGGAGACAACGAGCCCGGTCGCTGCCTGCGCCACGAGGATCGTTTCGCCGGAGGCGACGGCGACGAAGTCGCCGTCGCGGCTCCACGCGACGTGACGCGCGCGCTTCGGGACGACGAGCGTGCGCTCGACCTCTCCCGTCGTCGCGATGACGACAACGGCCTGGACGCGGCCGAGCGTGCCGGCGACGGCGATCGCCTCGCCATCCGGCCGAAATCGCAGGCTCAGCGGCCGCGTCAGCCCTGCCGGCCGCAGCGTACCGATCTCGGAGCCGTCGGCGAGCGCGACGAGGCGGATTGAGCCGTCGGCCAGGGCGATCGAGAGCCGACGGCTCTCGGCGTCGACATCGTAGGCCTTTCTGGCTGCCAGTGGCTCCTTGCTGAAAACCGGTTGCTGCGGCGCGTCGAGTCGCCAGACCTCGACTTTGCCGCTGTACGTCGGCTCCCGGTACGCGAGCAGAAACCGTCCGTCCGGGCTGAACCGGATGTCCTTGCACCGCCTGCCGCTCCCCTCACGGCGGAGCACCACGCCGCCGTCCCGAAGCCGGCGAACGGTGAGGGCCCCGCGGCGGTCGGTCCACGCCGCGACGCCGAAAGCGGCGTCGATCGCCGCGGTGTCGACGACGCTCTCCGGGCCGATATCGACGATCGGCCCCACGGGTTCGATGTCGGCAAGCGCCATGCACGCGGCCGCCTCGTTCCGCAGCCGCAGGCTCGGCTCGATCCTCGCGGCGGCGGCGAGCACACGGAGGCTCTCGAAGCGCCGGCCCGACTGGCCGCTGCTCCTGGCGAAACGAGCCTGGTTGTAGTACGCGTCGAGCAAGCCGAGCGTCGCTCGCTCCTCGGCTTCTCGCCAGACGAGCGCCGCCACGGACGAGACCGTGGCAAGCGCCGCGAGCAACATGGCGATGGCGGTGACGGCAGGGTTGCGCTGGCACCAGCGCCACGCCCGTTCGGCCGACGAGACCGGTCGCGCCGCCACCGGTCGCCCCGTCAGGAAGCGCTCGAGGTCGTCGGCGAGCTCGCCGGCGTTCGCGTACCGGCGCGACGGGCTCTTCTCGAGGCACTTCATACAGATCGTATCGAGGTCGACGGGGACGCCGGGGCTCGTCGCGCGAATGCGAGGTGGTTCGTCGCGCTGAATGGCGCGGAGCGTCTCGATGGACGAGTCGCCGCGAAAGGGCGGCCGTCCGGCGACGAGCTCGTAGAGGATGACCCCGAGCGCGTAGACGTCGACGGCGGCCGTGACCGCCGCCTTCCCCCCTGCCGCCTGCTCGGGAGCCATGTAGGTCGGCGTTCCCAAGAGGGCGCCTGACTGCGTCAGACCGTGCTCGCTCTCGAGGAACCTCGCCAGGCCGAAGTCGGTGACGTACGGCGCGCCGTCGCCGTCGATGAGGATGTTCGCCGGTTTCAAGTCACGGTGAACGATGCCGCGGACGTGGGCGCATTGGACGGCACGGGCCACGGACTCGACGAGCCGCGCCGCGGCGCGCGGGTCGCGATATCGATCGGGGACCTCGGCGAGGCTGCCGCCGTCGAGGAGCTTCATCGTGAAGTAGGAGATCCCGTCGTGCTCGCCGACATCGTAGACCGGCACGATCCCCGGGTGGTCGAGCTGGGCGACCGCCCGCGCCTCGCGGTGGAAGCGCGCGAGCGCCTCCTCGTTCGCCAGACTCCCGGCGAGGACGGTCTTCAGGGCGACGTTGCGCCGGAGGGAGCGGTGCCTCGCCCGGTAAACGACGCCCATGCCGCCACGCGCGATCTCGTCGAGGAGCTCGTAGTCGCCCAATAGGTCGCCCGCGCGGATCGGCGAGAGCGACCGCGACGAGGCGCGCACCCGCTCGACGCCGCCGCGAAAGCGGTCCTGATCACGGAAGAATGCCTCGAGGCCATCACGCAACTCCGGGTGGCGCGCGACGAGCTCCTCGCGGTTCGGCGCTGCACCCCTGTCGAGCGCGTCGAGATACGCGGCGACGACGTCGTCGAGTAGCTCTTCGCGATCCTCCGGACGTTTCATGGCGCCGTCCGGTCGTCGAGTCGATCGAGGGTGTCGCGCAAGGTCGCCAGCCCGCGCCGCAGGAGACGCGCCACCGTCCGCCGGCTCACGCCGACGCGATCGGCGATCGCCTCGAGCGGCATCTCTTCGCAGTGGCGCATGAGGAGGACCTCCTGCTCGTCCGCGGGCAGAGCGGCGAGAGCTCCGGCGAGGCGGAGAGCTTCCTCGTCACGGGCGGCATGGCTGCTCGGCGAGGGCTGCTCGGCGACGAGCCACTGCTCGAGACGCAACGCCGAGTCGTCGAGGATGTTCTCGAGCGAGCGCTCCCGCTTGACGTTTCGCTTCTGGCGGCGAAAGTCGCGTACCTGGTTGGCCAGGTTGTTGGCGAGGATGCGCCGCAACCAGGCAGCCTGCTGGCGCGCATTGTGGCCCGCAAACGCGGCGCGGTCGCGGTGGGCCTCGAGGAGGGTCTCCTGGACGATGTCGGACGGATCGAGCTTGCGGCGCAGCTCCGGCGGCAGGTGCAGGCGGGCGAGCACGGCGAGGTACGGCCGGAAGGTCTCGAGGTCGATTTCGGGCAGTTGTGGCATCTTCGGGACGGTCGTCGCAAGTCTGTAGTGACACCGGGCCGGTGACGGGTCTCCAAGACGCCGGTGCCCGGTTCTGGACGGCGCGGTGCCTATTATACTCGGAGGCGCTCCAAGCCGTGGCGCCTCGCCCTGATTCTCATGCCAGCACTGACCACCACGAGCTCGACGAGTCGCTCAGAGGATGCCGAATCGGAGATGTTCCGACTCGAGATCTTCGAGCCGCGAATCCTCCTGTCGGCGGATGGCATCGATGCCGACCCCCCGGAAGCCGACTTGGTCGGCGAGCCGGGCGCGATCGTCGAGGGGATCGATCCGGCCGCGGGCGCCGGCGCCGCGGCGCCGACGATCGTCTGGGACGGCTCGACCGACGGCGATGGCGACGGCGTGAGCTGGCACGATCCGCTCAACTGGGACCTCGATCGCGTCCCGGGCGCCGGCGACGACGTCGGGCTCGACACCGGCGGCGCGACGGTCGTTCACTCGACCGGCACGACGCGCGTCGAGAGTCTCGCCGGCGATGGCGCGCTGCGTCTGTCGGGCAGTGTTCTCGAGGTCGCGACGACCCTCGACCTCGGCGGCGGTGTGACGCTCGACGGCGGTACGCTCGCGGATGCCGCTGTCGGCGCGGCGACGGTCGTCGCGGCGACCCGGAGCACTCACAACCGATTGAGCGGAGTGACGACCGCAGGTGACGTCGACCTCTCGGCGGACTTTTCGTACCTGAGGATCCGCGGCGGGCTGGAGCTCGCCGGCGGCACGGTGCACCTGTCGGGGAACCTCGCCGGGCTGGGGATCGAGGGCTCACAGTCGATCACGGGCACGGGAACGGTGGCGATTGAGGGCTCGGGGAGCTCTCCGGTGCAGATCGAGGCGGTCGCCGCGTCGACGCTCGTCATCGAGCCGGGGATCACGCTGCGCGGCGGTCACGGCGTCGTCGGTGGAGGGCGCGTGTCGGGAAGCGCGCTCGCGCTGGTGAACCGCGGCACCATTCTCGCCGACCTGAACGGCCAGGTGCTCGAGATCGACGGGCGCGGCGGCGGCAGCTTCACGAACGAGGGGGTGGTCGAGGCGAGCGGGGGCGGACGCCTGCG
>JBFFXF010000148.1:0-18102 GCA_041569895.1 Planctomycetota bacterium
GCCATCGTCCTGGATGAGCCAGCGCCGGAGGTCGACCCCGAGACCTCCGCCTTCGAGCAGAGGCTCCGGCTGATGGAGCTCCAGGGGCAGCTCACCGAGGAGGAGGGCGGCCAGATTCGCCTCGTCGACCTCGCCGGTGATCTCACCGAGGAGCAACTCGCCGCGCTGCGGCACCATCTCCTGACGCGGAACAGGGTCCCCGAGGACTTCGATCCCGCGCGGTTCGAGCGCGGCAGGCGCATCTTCTCGAGAGAGGAGGAGATCGCGAACACCGCGGTCGCCGACGCCGCCGCACAGCGCGCGGCGCTCGCGAGGATCGACTCGAAGCTCCTCGAGACCGAGCGCGGCAGCGCGAAGCTCGAGGAACTGGCGGGACGGCTGTCGGCCGGGCAGCTCGACGCCCTCGACTATCACGTGTCGCTCCGGGCGGACCTGCCCGAGGGCTTCGACGCCCGCCGGAGCGAGCTCGGCCTGCGCGTGTTGCGCGGCGAGGTCGCGGGTGACGTCGGCTCGCCCGCCCACACCCGGCAGCAGCTGGACCGCCTGCGAACCATCCAGAAGCGCCTGCCGTGGCGCGTCCAGCGCCGTTACGACATCACGCGGCTCGCCGGCCGACTGGACCGGGAGCAGTTCGACGCGCTGCTCGGGTTCATCGAATGGCGCTTCTGGACCAGGGTCGACTGAGCTCCATGCGAACGCTCGGGCTGACACTCTCGGCCGCGCTCCTCGCGCCGGCTGTCGCCGGAGCACAGTCGCCGTGGCTGCCGCCCGAGGGCGAGCTGTCGATCAATCCGTCGTACCGGTTCGAGACCTACGACGAGTACTTCTTCGGATCCGGCGCCGAGGATCTCCCGTTCGACGTCGATCGCCACGTGATCCTCGCCACCGTCGAGTACGGGATCCTCGAGAACCTCGCGGTCGACTTCACGAGCGGCTACGTCGACACGAAGTCCTCGCAGGTCGACGACGACGACGGGCTCGCCGACACCACCATCGGCCTTCGCTACCGCGTGCTCGATGAGTTCAAGCACGACTTCCCCGACTGGGTGCCGACGTTGACGGTGCGCCTCGGCGGGGTGATCGAGGGTACGTACGAGCGCTTCACCATCGAGGCGCCGGGGAAGGGATCGTCGGGCGTCGACGGCTCGCTCCTCATCGGCAAGGTCCTCGGCGACTCCGGGTTTCGCGTCTTCGCCGACACCGGATATCGCGTTTACGCCAACGAGGCGTCGGACGAGTTCTTCGTCGGCGTCGGCGTCGCCAGGACCTTCTTCGACGCCATCGACCTGAGCGTCACCTACCGGCACCTCGAGTCGCTCTCGGGGCCCGCAGTCGACGACATCACCTTCCCGCGCGAGCGCTACCCCGAGCGACGCGAGAGCGCCGACACCGTCGAGATCGGACTCGGCTTCGAGACGCTCGAGGGACGCTACTTCGCCGTCAGCGTCGGCAAGACGGTGGCGGGAGAGAGCACGGCCGACATGTTGATGTTCGGCTTCAGCGCGTTCCTGCCGTTTTAGCTCCCGTTCCCGTTCCCGGTCCCGTGCCCGTGCCCGAAAGGCTGCTCGACTGCGCTGGCGAAATCGGAGCAACAGTCGAAAGCACGGCCGACGTTCGACGAGGACGGGAACGCAGATGACGCAGATTGGGGAGAAGGACTCCGCGAAGGCGTGCATCGGTCTCGGACATCGGAATCGGGAGTCGGAATCGGAATCGGTCATCGGTCATCGGACTCGGATCTCGGACTCTGTCCTCTGTCTCTGTCTCGGGCTCTGGCCTCTGCGAGGGTATCGAGGACGAGGACGAGGACGAACACGGCGAAGAGGACGAGGACGGCGGTCTGCGGAGCTCACCTCGCCAGCGACCGCACCCACAATCGGCGCCCTCCCTCGATGATCTCGAGCGCCTCGGCGTGTCCGGCGAAGGCCTCGCGGCTCATGCCGGTGTCGATGAGCACGACGGCGCCGCCGAGGCGCGCGCGGATGCGATGGTCGATCGGTCGCGTGTGACCGACGACGATCCGGTCGACGTCCTGCGCGCGGAGGATCTCGCGGACGCGCGGGGCGAGACGCCGCTCGGGGACCTCCGCGAGGCCGCGGTACCAGATCACTCCGTCCGCCGCGAAGACCGGACCGCGGTCGAGCTCCCTCAGACGCGCGAACAGCTTCGCCAGGCCGGGATCGACCTTGCCAGACGCCGTCTCCACAGCGATCAGCTCGCGCAGCTCGTTGATGCCCAGCGCCGGGTGGAAGACCCCGAGCTCGACGAGCTCGTCGACGAGGTCGAGGTAGGCCGCGAGATCGTCGGCGAAGCGCTTGCGCAGCTCGACGAACGACACCTTGCCGAAACGCGGCGAGAGACCACCGTGGAGGAAGAGGGAGCGGTCGACCTTCGCGAGCGCGTGTCTCCCGAGCAGCCACTTCCCGTACCGCCCGTCACGCGCGAAGAGCTCGCGGTGGCGGAACCAGCCCGGAGGGAACACCTTCTCGAGACCGATGAGCAGCCAGTCGCCGAGCAGCTCCTGGTAGTAGTCGCTGCGCAGCAGAGGACGGGGGCCGGCGAGGAACTTCTCGATCTCCTCGAGCTTCCGGAGGTGCTCCGTCGAGGACTCCTCCGCGGCGTATGGCGCGAGCTCCTCCGGGTGAAGGTAGCGGAGGTCGCCGGTGAGGTTCATCACCTCGTGGTTCCCGAGGAGCGTGATGGCGTGACCGCCAGCCTTCCTCGCGTCGCGCTCGAGCCGCATCATCAGTTCGAGAGCGCGCCGCGAATCGGGTCCCCTGTCGAGCAGGTCACCGGTCTGCACGAGCACGGTCTCGCCACCGGACCACTCGAGCTTCGAATCGAGGACGCCGGTGCGCAGCAGGAGTCGCGTGAACCGATCGTGGTCGCCGTGCACGTCTCCCACGGCGACGACGCGCTTCGCATCCCGCACGTCGGGCGCGACCATCCCGTCGCGGGCCGCCGCCGGCATCGCGAGCAGAATCGCCACGGCGGCGAGCGCCGGAAGTCGCCGGCCGGCGCTCCGCGACGTCACTCTGTCGACACGACGAAGGATTCCGGCAATCACCTCGACCTCCTCGAGCCGGCTTGCATCCTGGTACACTGCAAGGAGAATTAGACCATCACCGTCGGGCCGACGCCAACGTCGCCGCGCCCGTGCGTCCTGTTCCCGGAACTGCCGGAGCCGATCGAATGGTCCTGCCGCGCCCGCTGATGACCCTCGTGCTCTTCCTCCCGGCCCTGATGGCTCCCGTGGCCCCGGCGCACGCCGGCGAGACGTGGGCCGTCCGTCTCGGCTTCCCCGCCGATCGGCGCGTCCTCATCCTGCACGCGGACGACATCGGCATGTGCTACGAGGCGAACCGCGCCGCGAAGGACGCGCTCGAGAACGGACACATCCAGTCCGCCTCGGCGATGGTCCCCTGCCCGTGGTTCGACGAGTTCGCCGACTGGTATCGCCGCAACCCGGAGCAGGACGTCGGCCTGCACCTGACGCTCACCAGCGAGTGGCGCTGGTACCGATGGGGGCCGATCGCGCCACGGGCGAGCGTGCCGGGCCTGATCGACAGCGATGGGTACCTGCACCGCCGCGTCGTCGACGTCGTCCGCAACGCCAGGCCCGGGGATGTGGAGCGGGAAGTGCGGGCGCAGGTCGAGCGCGCCCTGTCGCGCGGCATCCGACCGGGACACCTCGATACGCACATGGGCACGCTTTACGCGCATCCCGCGTTCACGCGGGCATACCTCGCGGTGGCCGAGGAGTACCGCATCCCCGCCATGGTGATCGAGCTCACGCCCGCGGTCGTCGAGCGCTTTCGCCGCGAGGGCTACCCCGTCGGCCCCGAGATGATCGAGACGTCGCGCCGCTACACCCTGCCGCGCCTCGACGACCTGCGCTCGATCCCCGGGGCGTCGTCGTACGAGAAGTTCCGCGAGGGCTTCTTCGAGCTCGTGCGCGGACTCGAGCCCGGGATCACCGAGATCATCTTCCATCCGTCGGTGGACAGCGAGACGCTCCGGCGCATCACCAACTCGTGGCGGCAGCGGTCCTGGGAGGCGCGACTCTTCTCCGACCCCGAGGTGAAGGCCTTCTTCGAGCGCGAGCGCGTGCTCTTCACCAACTGGAAGGAGATGATGCGCCGCCACAAGCCGGCTCCGGCGGACGGCGCCACGCCGCGAAAGGAGGAGCGCGACGATGGCGAGTGACGTGCTCTCGCGGATCGCGATCGTGCGCGACGACATCGTGCGGCAGAAGGTCGACGCGATCGTCAACGCCGCCAACACGACGCTTCTCGGCGGGGGCGGCGTCGACGGAGCGATCCACCGCGCCGCGGGACCCGAGCTGCTCAAGGAGTGCCGCGGCATCGGCGGGTGTCCCACCGGCGAGGCCCGCATCACTCGCGGGTACCGGCTGCCCGCGAAGCACGTCATCCACACCGTCGGACCGGTCTACCGCGACGGCCGCCATCGGGAGCCGGAGCTCCTCGCCTCCTGCTACCGCGAGAGCCTCGCGCTCGCCGAGAGGAACGACCTCCGGAGCATCGCCTTCCCGTCGATCTCCACCGGCGCCTACCGCTTCCCGAAGGACGACGCGGCCCGCATCGCGCTCGAGACGGTCGTCGACTGGCTGCGAGCCCACGACGTGCCGGAGCGCGTGGTCTTCGTGCAGTTCGGGGAGGATGATCTGGGGGTCTATAGAAGGACGCTGGAGGAGCTGCGACGGACCTGAGCTTCCACTCTCGTCCTCGTCCTCGTCCTCGTCCTCGTTCCCGGACCCGGACCCGGTCCCGGTGCCGGGCCCGAAAGCCCTCGTCGTCCTTCTCGTGCCCGACGTCGGGACCGAGCGATCGGAGTCCGAGGCCGAGATCAGAGACAGAGGTCCGATGCCGACTCCGAGATCCGATTCCGACTCCGATTCCGATGCCGACTTCCGATGACCGATGCGTCTTGGTCCCCCTTCCCTCCGTCCCCTTTCCTGCTTTCATCGTCTTCCTGACTTCCTCATGAGTGCGTTGCAGAGTCTCGCGAGCGAAGTCGAGCAGCCTTTCGGGCACGGGCACGGGACCGGGCACGGGACCGGGGACGGGGACGGGGACGGGGACGATTCACGGGAGTAGGCGCGTGTCACCCCACACTGCCAGCACGAGGCTGCGTCGTTCGACGCCGCTTCCGTCCGCGGCGATGGCGGTGAGCTCGATTCGGTCGACGCCCGTGACGTCGATGTCGATCGTGCGGGCTCGTTCGTCGTGGCGCAGCGGTGGGGTCTCGAGCGCCTGACGGCCGTCGGCGCGCACCCGGAAGATGACGCGCGCGTCGAGCGGGCCGGAGGCGTCGACGCCGACTCGGGCCTGCAGTCGGCGCCAGCGGCCACGCAGGGCGTATGCGATCGTCGACGGGACCGCCACGCCGACGCCGCGCTCGAGGCGCTCACCGGCGACGACGAGCGGGAGCCCGGTCGGCCCGCCGTTTCGTCCCGGATAGAGCGGGCACGGGTCTCCGAGCTCCGGGACGAGTTCGTCGAGGAATCGCTCCACCGAAACAGGCTCCTCGAACGGCACCTCGACGGCGAGCGCGGCCATCTCGGTCCCGTCCGCCGCGAGCGGCGTCACGGTGAACGTCGTCCTGGCGGGCAGCGAGCGTGACGGTGGCAGCGGCGCGAGGAATCGCGTCCCGGAAGTGCGGCCGAGCAGCTCGCCGTCGCGGCGCACGCCGTGGCCCGAGAGACGCGTCGCCGCTCCCGGGTCGATCGGCTCCCACTCGATGAGCGCGGAGCCGGTCGCGACGTCGAATCGCGCCGCCGGTCGCGGGGCGATCACCGGCGCGGGATCCGCGCTCGACGAATCGAAACGGAGGACGACCTCGGTGCCGGCCTCCGGTCGTTCGATGGTGACGGTGGCGTGCTCGCCCGTCCCGGCGAACTCCGCCGTGCGACCGTCGACGCGGACACTCGCGAGACGGTACGGGTCGGGCACGTGCACGTGCACGCGCAGCTCGCCGGCGGCGCCGTGTCCGTCCTCGAGGCGCAGCCGCAGCCGGCGCGCGTCCGCGTCCCAGTGGACGTCGTGCAGCGCTCGCGCGGAATCGACCAGGTGTCGCGAGTCGGCGACGACTCGAGGTCTCCCGGTGGAGGGATGGAGCGAGACGACACGGCACGAGCGCGGCGGCAGCGTCAGGTCGAGGCGATCGCGCATGGTGCACAGGAAGCGCTCCTCCCAGCGGTCGAAGACGACGCGTTCCGGCGTCGCCACGTCGAGCGCGAGGTCCTCCAGCGCTATCACGACGCGCTCGGCGCCGAAGGGGCTCCAGTTGAAGAACGCCACCACGTCGTGGGCGCCGTCTGGACCGTCGGGCGCCTTGACCGCCCAGACGCGGGGCAGGCGAACGATCGACGGCGCGCCGTCGAGATCGAGCGGACGGCAATCGGCCGGTGGCAGCACGCGGCGAAGCCACGCCCAGCGCTCCGCCGACGGCTCGCGCGGCCGCCCGCGGATCGAGACCGATCGTCCGGTGATCGCGCAGAAGGAGAGCAGCGCGCGCACGGCATCCGAGCTCCAGCGCCCGCCGCCCTCGTCGAGCGCCTCGGCCTCGAGCGGAACGCCCTCGCTCTGCCAGCCCAGCCGGTGATACGGCAGCTCGCGGACGAGGCCAATAGCGTCAAGACGGAGCGGATCGAGACCGATCGGATCGCCGCCCCGGAAGGGCGCGAGCTGCGGGCGCTTGAGCTCGACGAGCCCCGCCACCGCCGCGGGCGCGTTCCAGTCGGTGGCGATGAGCCGCCCGGAGTCGGTCGGAGCGTTCGGTCCCGCTTCACCCCGCTCCCCGAGACCCTCGCGGACGGCCCGCAGCGCCTCGCGCAGCGCATGGACGGCGGCGTCCGACGGCGCTCGCGGTGCGCCGTCGCCGCGCAGGTCGGCGGCGTGCCTGCGGTAGATATCCATCGCGGCGTCCAGCCTCGCGATCCGCAGCCCGCGCACGGCCCGACTGTCGCCGTGCAGCGTCGCTCGCACTCGCGCCTCGATCGCCTCGCGACCGGCGGGCACCGTCGGATCGTAGACCCGCTCGCCGAGCGCGCCGCCGTCGACCTCCTCGCCTCGCCGATCGATGAGGAACGGCGTCGCGTCGGCTTCCACGCGTTCGTCGTGGTCGGTGCCGAGCGGCTGGATCGCGAGGATGACGCGGAACCCGCGCGCGCCGAGCGTGGCGATGGCGGCGCGGAGCCCGTCGGGGAACGAACGAGTACGCGCCGCGAGCGGATCGCCGTCGTCCTCGCCGGACCAGTCGGCGCCGATACCGCTGGCGTCGATCTCCATGGTCGCCAGCTCGACGCCGCCGAGCGCGGCGCGGTGTCGATCCGCCGCCGAGGCGAGGGACAGGAGCGCGCGCGCCGTGGGGCGCTCGCCCGCCTCGAGACTCCACCCGGAGACGTCGAACGGCGCCGCCAGCGACGTCGTGCCGTCGACCGCGATCGGCAGAGTCCGCGAGCGGTACTCGAGCACGGGCCGGTCGCGACCTGCCTGCAGCGCGACCTCGACGCGGACGCTTCGCGGACGCGCCCCTGGCCGATCGGCAGACGCCGTCATGCGGACGCCGCCCGCTGCGGGCGCGAGCTCGATCGCCGTGCCCCCGACGGGGTCGACGATGGTGTTCTCGAGCCCGGTGAGCGTCTCGCCGAGCGCCAGCAGGACGACGTCGTCCCGTCGATGGGAGAGCCGCCGCCAGACGACGCCCCGCTCGAGACCACGGGGAGCGAGCTGCAGGATCAGCCGCGCGCCGCGCCTCGCCAGCCACGACGGCGCGCTGAGGTCGACACGGCCCGCGACGGGGACGCCCGCGACCACCCAGCGGTGCAGCGTGACGGCCACGCCCCGCCCGCAGGAGAGCTCGAGAGACTCCCCCGCGCCGAGCTCGGGGCCGGGGAGCGGCGCGACGGTGGACGGCCGCCAGCCGCCTCGCACGGCGCACTCGAGCGGCTCCTCGACGCCGTCGACCGAGAGCGAGATTCGCGCCGTGCCGGGAAAGAACGCCGGGAAGATCTCGCCCGCGGGCGCCTCCACGGGCGTGTCGACGACGGGATCCGCGGCGCAGCTCCCGAGAAGCAGGACGGCGAACGCGGCCGTCTGGCGCATCATCCGCGCACGAAGCGCTCGCGCGCCGCCGCGGGATCGCCCTCGCCGCGCAGCGCGGCGGACTCGCACTCGGCGTAAAGCTCGACGAAGCGGCGGTAGGTCGCGTGCGCGTCGGGATCGGGCGAGACGCGCTCCTCGCGCACGGGCTCCGCGAAACCGGCGATGATGTCGTCCCACGAGACCTCCTCGCCATCCGCGACCCGGTCCGCGTGCCACGCCCTGAGCGCCGCGCCGAGCGCCGCGGAGTTGCCGACGCGGAACGGAAACACCTCCGCGCCGTGCACGTTCGCCATCACCTGGAGGATCTCCCGGTTGCGCGACGCGCCGCCGGTGGCGTAGATCTCCCGCGTGGTGACGCCCATCCAGCGCGAGTGGAGCACCATCGACGCCATCTGCCCCTCGACCACCGCGCGCACGAGCCCCGGCCCGTCGTCGGCGTCGACGCCGTAGAGACGCTCTCCGGCCTCGAGCACGTTCGGCGTGATCTCCGGCTCGAACCACGGCAGCATCACCTTGCCGTCGTTGCCGGGCGGCGTGGCGCGCAGCGCTTCGTCGAAGCCGTCCCAGTCGAGCCCGAAACGGTCCCGGACGCGCTCCCTGGCGAGCGAGCCGTTCTTGAAGCAGATGAGGCTCATGTACTCGCCGGTCGGCGATCCGAAGACGTGACCCTCGCCGGCCGGATCGATGCCGAGCTCCGGCATGAAGCCGAAGAGCGTGTCGCTGGTGCCGAGCGAGATGGCGATGCGACCGGCGCGCACGAGCCCCACGCCGATCAAACTGCACGGGTTGTCGCCGGACCACACGATGGCGCGCGCGTCCGGCGCCATGCCGTGGCGAGCGACGAAGTACGGGCTCACCCGTCCGACGACGGTCGACGACGGCGCGATCGGCGGCAGCTTCGGCTTCAGACCGGGCGCGGTCGCGGCGACGGCCAGATGCGACCAGGCCTTCTTGCGGATGTCGATCAGGTTGGTGCCGGCGGCGTCACCGGGGTCGATCGGCGCGTGACCGCCGGCGATCAGGCTCGCCATGAACGAGCTCACCAGGTGCACCGTTCGCGTCAACGCGAACGCTTCCGGATCGAGCTTGTAGAAACGACGGATCTGCGGCCCGGTGAAACGCTCGAAAGCCCGTGATCCGGTGAGCTCGGCGACCGCCTCGGGGCCGCCCAGCGAATCCGTGATCTCCTCGCACTCGTCGGCGGTGCTGGAGTCCATCCAGATCGGCGAGGTCGAGCGCGTGAAGACGTCGCGGACCTGCTCGACGAGCGGAAGCTCGCCGTCGAGCGACGCGAGGGTGTCCGGGGCACTGGCGCCGAGGTAGACGCTGCCGTGCTGCTGCCCCGAGCCGGCGATCGCGCGCACGGCGGAGAGGTCGACGCCCTCATCGCGCAGACGCGCCAGGAGGAGATCGAGCGCCTCGACCCACATCAGCGGCACGGAATGGGCGACGCGGGGATCTTCGGAGGGAAGCACGCCGCTGCGCGTGCCGTAGGACGGGAGCGCGTCGTCGAACTGCAGCGAGACGACACAGACGACCTCGCGCCTCCGCGCCCTCCCATTCTCCGGCGGGTCGACGTCAACGACAACGGCCGACGCGCTCTGCGTACTGAAATCGAGGCCGAGATAAAGGGCCACGACGATCGATCTCCTATCCTGCGTTCCCGTCCCCGTCCCCGTACCCGTTCCCGTTCCCGTTCCCGTGCCCGTGCCCGTGCCCGAAAACCCCCGTCGTCACCGACATCCCCGACGTCGGGGCCGGGCCCTCGAAGTCGAGCCCCGAAACGGCGCCTCCGAGATCGATTCTCCCTCGATCTGCGTCAATCTGCGTAATCTGCGTAATCTGCGTTCCGGCCCACGAGACAGGCACGAGCCATCCGCGCAAAAATCACCCCTGCGTATGTATCCAACAACCACCAGGATTGCAAGCGACCGATAACCGTCGCCGTTCGACGCGTCTCTCGACGTGAGTTAGTCTCATCCGGGGCTCGCACGGAGTCCTCGACCCGACGACGGCAGTCTCGGGACCACCACCACGGCCGGTAACTCGCCCCGAGCGCTCGCGCAGACGGAGACGGAGAGTGCACGAGATCGCCCACAGTACGAACCCGCGTGCGCGCCCGGGACACGTCCCCTTCGCGCATCGCGCTCGTCCGCGGCGTCTCGTCGCCGCTGGCGCGTGGATTCTCGTGTCGTGCGCCGTGCTGTCGATCGGGTTCCAGCGGGTCTCCCACGGCCAGGAGAGGCGCCTGGCGGTCGCGGACCGCGCCGCGGAGGCCCGGTACCAGAAGCTCATCGCCGAGGAGCCGACCACCGCGAAGGAATGGTACATGGTTGGCGACTGGTGCTTCATGGTCGCCGGTGACCTCTCGCCGCGGAGCAGAGACGTCTTTCATGAGCGCGGTCGCGAAAGCATGCAGCGAGGCAAGCGCATCGTGCTCCGGAAGCTCGAGGAGATCTTCACCGCCGCACGCTCGGCGATCGAGGCAGCCGAAACGTACGAGGAAGCCCTGGCGGCGCGCGGCCGCGCGCGAGAGGCCGCGGAGGAGTGCGTGCGCGAGATCACTCCGATCGTCAAGGAGCACGAGAGCCAGCTGTCGGTCCTGGCGAGCCGCGACCGCGGCCTCGCCGAGCTCGACGGAGCCCTGCTCCCGATCGCCAACGCCGCCACTCGCGAGCGCATCACGCGCGGACTCGTGCCGGTGCACGGCGAGTGGGTGCCGATGGACGAGGAGCGCAGCGACTATGCCGGGACGGTGCCGCTCCGTGACGTCGTCTCTGATCCCGAGAGCTGGGTCGGCAAGATCGTGTGCGCCGACCTCGACAGCAGCTTGCAGCTCTTCTACTTGCTCGGAGGCGCGCTGCTCGACGGCTACGACGACGACGGGAGATACCTCGTCCCCAACTTCATGGAGGACCGTCTGGTGATCGCCGTGCCCGAGGAGACCGAGAAGGTCCTGCTCGGCTCCAGGGTCATCGAGCAGAAGGGTGACGTCGCGACGGCCGACCTGCCGGGATTCCGGGTGCGGCTCGTGATGGAGATCCAGCGCCGGCAGGAGCAGTTCACGTCGTTCTTTGCGGGGGAAGTCTCGCACCTCGCCGTCTTCGACGACGGGGGCGAGCTCGTCGACTTCGTGCACGTCCGGGAGCGCCTCTGATGGACTACAACCGCGACCCGGCCGCCGAGTCGCAGAACGACGTCGAGGGCGGAGACACCCTGCTGCAGGCGTTCTGGCGCGCGCACGGCAAGAAGCTCGTGCTCGGGACCGCGTCGGTCGCGCTCATCTACGTCGTGCTCGAATCGGTTCATCAGATCCGCATCCAGCGGGCGATCGGCCACGTCAATCGGGGCGAGTACTCGGAGGCGCTGGAATCGGTGAAGGGACGGCGGCTCGGCTTCTTCCGCAACAAGGTCGCCGACGCGATCACCGCGCATTCACGCTATCACCTGTCTCTCCAGATCCTCGAGGACGTCGTCCCGAAGTCGAACTGGTTCGTCGCGCAGAAGCACCTGTCGATCGCCGTCGATTGCGGACGTGGCATCAAGACGTACGCCAGCGACATCGAGCGCACGGTCGACGCCTGGCGTCAGGGCCTCGACGGGCTCGTCGAGGACGGCGAGTTCGTCAAGTGCCGGAACTCGCTCGACCGGTTGCTGTCGATCTCGTTCGACGAGCCGTCCCACCGCGCGCTCGTCGATCGCGTTTCGTACGACACGACTCTCAAGCTGGTCTTCGGCTTCACGGAGCACGAGGCGTGGACCGCGGCGTTTCGCGAGATCCAGGCGCTCGCCGAGCATCCGCTCATCGAGCAGGACCAGCTAAAAAAGCTGAAGTCCCTGATCCGCGACGCCATGCTCGACTCGCGCTCTCGCGCCGTGGCCGCGAAGCAGTTCGAGCGAGCGGAGGCGATCTCTCGGCTCATCGAGAGCCACTTCCCCGAATCGAACGTCGGCGACGAGGTCCTCCGCGAGATTCGGTACTCGAAGCTGATCACCGCCGGTGAGGAGCACGAGCGACGAGAACGCTTCGACCGCGCGCTGGAGTCCTACGACAGGGCGATGCAGGTCAAGCACGGCGACCGCGAGGCGTTCGCCAGGATCAGCGCGCTCCGACAGCGACTTCGCGGCTACACCAAGGAGGGCGGCGTCTGGAGGAAAGCCGACGGCGAGGAGAACGAGCTCGCGCGCGCCATGCGCGTCAGCAGCCGCGGTTCGCGCTGGAGACTCTACACCTCCTCGACCAGGAAGACCCCGGCGCGCGTCCAGGCCGTGAGGCTGCGCTCGGCCGGCGGACTCACCGGCCAGTGGTCGCTCCAGGCCGAGGGCTCCGCGGGCCAGCGAACATGGGTGGTGCGAGGCGAGGTGCGCGCCTCGAACCGCTCGTACCGCTCGAAGCCGCTCGGCGGAATCAAGATCGCGGCGACGATCACCGACCGCCTCTCGACGCCGCTCAGCGGCAAGATCGTCGAGATCCCGCTGCTCCTTCCAGGCGACGCCAGGACCTTCGAGATCCGCCTCCGGGGCGACGAGAAGGAGCATTTCGTCGAGGTCGGGGCGGAGCCCTGAGCCGTGACGAACGCGGGTTCGGGTGGCGGTTCTCGAGTCCGGGTCCGCCCCCTCGCCCGGCGTCCTCGTCCACGTCCTCGTCCTCGTGCCCGTTCCCGTTCCCGTGCCCGGTCCCGTGCCCGAAGGCTCTCGTCGTCATTGCCATGAGCGACGTCGGTGCCGGGCGGACGGAGTCCGAGACCGAGATCAGAGAACCGATTCCGACTCCGATTCCGATTCCGATGGCCGATACCGACTCCGACTCCGACTCCGAAGTCCGACTCGGACATCCGAGTCGGAGATCCGATTCCGATACCGGATTCTATCAGCGCCCCAGGTAGCCCGGGGCGGATGATGTCGGTCTCTCGGAGCCGCCGCGCACGCTCGCGATGCCGACCGCCCAGTCGGACAGGACCCGGCCGGCTCGATCGCGCATGAAGACATGCGACCGCCGGATGCGCTCCTCGCGGTCCGCGAGGTGCAGCCGGATGCTGTCGATGTCGAAGCGGTCGATCTCGCCCTTGCTCGTGAACGGAAAGCTCTCGTCGAGGATCCGATCACGGTTGTCGAAGGTGGTCAGCTCGAACCTCAGGTCCGCGAGGTCGACGGGTTGGGGCGAACCGTTCTTGAGGAGGAGCGTGACGACGTAATAGCCCGCCGGGTCACGCTCCTGCTTGGCGCCGATGATCCGGCAGCCGCTCGGGGCCGGCATCAGCGCGCACGACGCCGCCGAAATGGCGATCACGAGTGCCGTCAGTGAAACCGAAAGAGCTCGTTTCATGGTGCCTCCGGGTGTCGTCCGATCATCGATCACTTATCGGACGGGCGCGCACGGGGCTTCATGAGATTTCGGGTGGAAGGCGGAAACTCCTCGTCGCGGAAAACGCGTATTTTATCGGAGGATCGGCGGGGTAGCGAGGCCTTTCCAACGAATCCGAACCGGAGTCCGATTCGGAATCGGAGTCGGAATCGGACATCGGTCTCGGAGTCGGTATCGGAATCGGTTCTCTGATCTCTGATTCGGACCTCTGATTCGATTCTCTGACTCGGACTCGAAATCCGATCGCTCGGCACCGACGTCGCGCACGAGGACGATCACGAGGGCTTTCGGGCACGGGCACGGGCACGGGACCGGGAACGGGAACGGGAACGAGTGAGAATCACTCCCCCGTCGATCCCGTCAGCTCCGCGATCTTCTTGTAGACCTCGGGCGCGTCGTCCGCGCCGCGGTAGTCGAATGGGTAGTGCTCGGTCTTCTTCGTCGCCACGCCGTAGGAGCAGAGCGCGTTGACCGTCGCCTCGACCGCCGCGCCGGTCTTCTCCTCGCGGAAGTCGGCGGTGCACACGATCGGCTTGCTGTAGACCATGACCCGGAGCGTGCGGACGGGGATCATGTCGACCGGCAGTCCGGTAAAGTGCGTCGACAGGTAGTCGGAGGCGTTGCCCACCGGCGGGTCGATCCGGCCGGTGCCCTGTCGCGTGGAACTCACCAGGATGCCCGGCGCCCGCTTCTTCGCGAGCGTCACCAGGTCTCCCATCTTGTCGGGGCTCTTGAACACCTCGTGATCCCAGCCCTCCGCCATGTACTGGTCCGCGATCTCGACGAGCACGTTGGCGTAGCCGCGCGAGGCGATCCAGCCCAGGACGTTCTCGACGGCCGCCTGCACGGCCTTCTCGTCCTCGAGCGTCTGGTCCTGGTGACGGCTGAAGAGGCCGAGGATGACGACGACGCCGTAGCGATCGCTGCCCTCGACGACCATCGCCACGCGTCTCATCGCCGCCTCCCGCAGCGTGCCGTCCTTCTCGTAGGCGGAGCAGACGGCGCCCTCGTACCCGGGGTCGCCGCCCTGCAGGTTGATCGAGAAGCCGCGAATGCCGAGCTTCGTGTAACTCGGGATGCTGCGAACGAACCTCGCGGTGCTGACGTCGGCGTCGAACCCCTCCGGCCGCGTCTTCGGGTTCAGGTCGTCGAAGACGGCGTTGGCCATGCGGGCGTTCATCAGCAGGCCCTCGGCCGGCGTGTTCCGATAGGTCACCGTGCCGTTGATCTCCCAGAAACCGTCGACGATCTTGATGCGAGTCGACGGCTCGAAGCGCTCCGAGGGGCCCTCACCGTGCGAGACGGCGAGCGTCCCCAGGACGGCAGCGAGCACGAGGGCAGCGACGACTGGTACGGTCTTGAGGATTCTCATGAACATGACGGCGGCCGGCACTCCCTCTATCGGCGTCAGCTTCCGTGGTGCACAGCGCGGAACCCGCCGGCGGCACACCGCCGGCGGAATCCCGACGGGAATCACGACCTTCCCGGAACCGCCACCGGGGGCGGCGTCCAGTCACTGTCGTAATCGTAGCTCGGCGGCCCGAGCTTGAGGTCGCTCTTCATCACCTCGTCCCACTTCTGCACCTGGCCGGTGTAGGTCGCCATGCGGCCCATGATGGCCGTCAGGGTGCTCTCGGCGACGCGCTTCGCCTCGTTGAGACCCTTGCCCTCCCGGATGCTCTCGACGAGGTCGGCGTGCTCCTGGACGTACGGGTTGCGGCCCCCGCCGGGGAATCGCCACTCGTTCTCGCCCATGATGCGACCGTTGCAGTTCGCCTCGCCCTTCGTCCCGACCACGTGCTCGGAGACGTCGTTCCAGCAGCCGCCGATCTGCCGGCACATGCTGGTCATGCGGGCGCCGCCGGGATACTCGTACTCGACGACGTGGTGATCGAAGATGTTGCCGTACTTCGGATCCTTGCGTACCTCGCGCCCCCCGATGCCGCGCGCGCTGATCGGCGTCGAGCCCATGAACCAGTTGATGACGTCGAGGTTGTGGATGTGCTGCTCGACGATGTGGTCCCCGGAGAGCCAGGCGAAGTACAGCCAGTTGCGAACCATCCACTCCATGTTCGACATGCCCGGCTGCTTCTCGAACACCCAGAGCCCGCCCTGACACCAGTAGCAACGCGCCGCGACGATCTTGCCGATGGCGCCATCCTCGACGCGCTTCACCGTCTCGAGGTAGCTCTTCTGGTGCCGGCGCTGCGTTCCCGCGACGACGCTGAGCCCCTTCTCCGTGGCCTTGCGCCCCGCCTCGATGACGCGACGGACACCGACCGGATCGACGGCGACCGGCTTCTCCATGAACACGTGCTTGCCCGCATCGATGCAGGCCTCGAAATGCTCCGGCCTGAAGTGCGGCGGCGTCGCGAGGATGACGTAGTCGACATCGGTCTCGAGGAGCTTCTTGAAGGCGTCCATGCCGACGAACGTGCGGCTCTTGTCGACCTTGAAGCTCCGCCGCGCCGCCTCGGCCTTCGTCGCGACGACGTCGGCGAGCGCCGAGATCTCGGTGCCGTACGCCCGCATGCTGTCCTTCGCCGCGCCGGTTCCACGACCCCCGCAGCCGACCACACCGACCTTCAGCTTGCGATCGTCGTCCTGAGCCAGGATCGCGGGCGCGCGCGACAGGAGGACACCGGCACCGGCCGCTGCCGCGCCGGTAGTGTAAAGAAAGCGTCGACGGGAGATCGGGTCTCGTTGCATACCAGTGCCTCCTGTTATGGACGTCGTGACTCGTGCGCTGTCGCTTTCAGCGTGCAGGCCGGGAAGCCGTCATTGTCTTGGGAATGGGGGGTGAAATCAACCGGTCGGTCGCTGGCCCTCCCCGGACGGGGGTCCGGGGCTGAGTCGGCGGGCAATTCGGATTCCGACTCCGACCCCATCGTTGCAAAAACGTACCCGTTCCCGTTCCCGTTCCCGTACCCGTGCCCGTTCCCGTCCTCGAGGGCTCTGGTTGCGGAGTCCGATGACCGACTCCGATACCGATGGCCGACTCCGACTCCGATTCCGATGCCGATGCCGATGACCGATTCGAGGACGAGGACGAGGACGAGCACGAAACACGGGCCCTCCATTCCTTCCGTCGTGCCCGCTGGCGCGATATCATCATCCCCATGCACCGCCTGTCCCTCGCCCCCACCTGTCTGGCGCTTGTCCTCGGGCTTGCGCACGATGTGTGCTCGCAGGATGCGCCGGCCGCGCTCGATGGGCCGGCGGAGTTGCTGCGCGAGGGCGAGCGGCTGTTGAAGCGCCGCAGGCAGGAGGAGGCGGTCGAGGTGCTGCGGCGGCTGGTGGGGGAATTCCCGGACGCGCCGGAGGCGGTCCGCGGGCGCGAGATCCTGGCGCGCGGCGGGGTCGGCGAGGGGTTCCGGGTGGTGTTCGACGAGCGCGCGGCGCTTCACAAGCTCGACGTCACCGAGGCGATGGTCGTCGGGGCGACGCAGGATCGGCTCGACGGTCTGAGGGCCTTCTTCCGCCAGACGTACGGTGACCTGGCGCACGGCGCCGCGCCTCGATTTCGCGTCGTCGTCTATGCGGGCCGGGCTCGTTTTCGCGCGGCCCATCCCGACACGCACAGACGGAGCGCGTCCTCCGCCCCACCGCCCACGGTCGAGGCGGACCGGCGCGGCAAGAAGAAGGGCGGCGCTCCCGGTGCCGCGAACGCCGATCTCGGCAACGCCGATCCCGAAAACGCGATTGTCATCGAGTCGTACTTCGACGCGCGGATCGCCGACCGGGGCGACGCGCTCGAGCTGCTCGTCCGCAGCGTGGCCCGTGAGATGGCCGCCGCGCTCGCCAGGCGCCACCTGCGCCGCCCCCTCTCCGACGCGCTCGAGACCGGTGTCGTCGAGTACCTCGCGGCGCGTCTCTTTCCGCGTCCGTACGAGGGCCTCGGTCAGAGCGCCGAGGAAGTCCTGCGCGGCTTCGCGAGAGAGGGGCTCGGGCGCATCACACGACGGGACGACTTCGAGCGCCACCTGATGTCCGCCAGCCCGGACAACAAGGTCGCGCCCGCGGTGTTCTGGCAGTGGACCGGACTGTCGTACTCCATCGTCGACGCCCTCGTCGGCGGCGAGATCGACCGCCGGACCCGTCGCGAGGAGGACGGCGTCGCCCGCGTGGCGCAGTCGATCCGCGTGCGAAAGTTCCAGGCGCTCCTGCGCGAGTACGAGGCCCTCTCCCGCAAGGCCGAGGACCGCAAGGCCCTGCTGGCGATCTTCGAACGCCTCCTCGACCGCCACTTCGGCCTCCGCCTCGAGGAGCTCCACCGCGACCTGATCGCCCGAGCCCGGCGCTACCAGCCGCTGGAACCGGACTTTCAGGGGTTCACGGATTGACCGCGGTTCGGAGTCGGAAGTCGGAATCCGAGTCGGAGTCGGTATCGGAATCGGTGTCGGTGTCGGTCCTCGGAGTCGGTATCGGAGTCGGTATCGGAATCGGTCCTCGGTCCTCTGTCTCGGTCCTCTGTCTCGGTCCTCTGTCTCGGTCCTCTGTCTCTGTCCTCTGTCTCTGTCCTCGGTCTCTGTCTCGGACTCTCCCCGGCACCGGTTGATCGACGACGAGGACGAGGACGAGCAGGAGCGGGACCGGGACCGGGCACGGGAA
>JBFFXF010000149.1:0-18054 GCA_041569895.1 Planctomycetota bacterium
GAGCCTCCGGAGAGAGCGACACCGCTATCGATTATATACCCGTATCCGGACCCGGACCCGAAAGGCTGCTCGACGTCGCTGGCGAGCCTCTGCACGGATCTATAAGGAAGGCAGGAAGAAGATGAAAGCAGGAAACGAGTGTGCCTTGCGAGTTCTGTCGATCTTGAAAATGCCGTCGAGAAGCGAGAGTTGGTTACGATCTTGAACCATAGAGGCGCGGCGTTGCGCCGCGTGAGATCTCATTCCGTTCGAGGAGTGAGCGAGGCTCACGAAGCTCGATCCCCATCAATCCATCCGTTTCCTGCCTTCCTGAGTTTCCTGCCTTCCTTATGAATCGTTCTGCCAGCAAGCCTCCGAAGTCGACCCTCCCTGCTCGAGCTTGGAACTCTGCTTCTCCGTGGTTGAATCGGCCGATCGCTCCCATGTTGGCCGGACCGCTCGTTTCGGCTACGATAGGACGCTCGATCGTCGATCACTTTCACACCCGAGACACTGGAGGACACGTGCGCACTCTGACCCCCCTTCGAACGCTCACCGTGCTGGTCACGCTCGTGGCCCCGACGCTCGCCGGTGACTGGCCGCAGTTTCGCGGTCCGTTCTTCAACGGCTCGACCGACGAGAAGGGGCTGCCGGCGAGCTGGAGCGTCACCGAGAACATCGCCTGGGTCGCCGATCTGCCGGGGCCGGGCGATTCGACGCCGGCCGTCTGGGGGAATCGCGTCTTCCTGACGAGCACCGACAAGGAGAAGGAGGCGCTCCTGGCGCTCTGCCTCGACCGGCGGACGGGGAAGCCGCTGTGGACCCGCGAGATCTCCTCCGGCGAGGTTCGCCGCGACTACCGCAGCACCTACGCCGCGCCGTCTCCTTCGACCGACGGCAAGCGCGTCTTCTTCTTCTACGGCAACGGCCAGCTCATCGCGTTCGATATCGAGGGCAAGGAGCTCTGGCGACGCAACATCCAGAAGGACTACGGCGACTTCGCGTTCCTGTGGACCTTCTCCTCGAGCCCGCTCCTCTACGACGGCAAGCTCTACCTGCAGGTGCTCCAGCGTGACGTGTCGGTGCGCCCGCCGGGACAGGGACGCCGGCCGCGTCGCCGCGCGGGCAGCGGCAACGGGGACGACGAGGAGAGCGGAGCGCCGATCCAGTCGTACCTGCTCGCGATGGACCCGGCGACCGGCAAGACGCTCTGGCGCCACTTCCGTCCGAGCGACGCGCGCGCCGAGTCCCGCGAGGCGTTCACGACGCCGATCCCGCGCGAGTCGGGCGGGCGCAAGGAGATCCTCGTCATCGGCGGCGACGCGCTCACGGCGCACGACCCAGAGACCGGCAAGGAGCTCTGGCGCTGGGGCACGTGGAACCCCGAGCGCATCGGGCACTGGCGCCACGTCCCGTCCCCGGTGGCCGGCGAGGGGATCGTCCTGGTCTGCGCGCCCAAGCGCGAGCCGGTCTACGCCATCAAGGGCGGCGGCAGCGGCGAGCTCGGCGCCGAGGCGATCGCGTGGGTCAGTCGCGACGAGCGCAGCGTCAGCTCGGACGTGCCGACGCCCGCGTTCTACGACGGCGACTTCTTCGTCCTCAGCGACGTGCGCAAGTCGCTCTCGCGCGTCGAGCCGGCGACCGGCAAGGTCAAGTGGACGACCCCGCTCCCGGGGGACAAGAAGTACGAGGCATCGCCTCTCGCCGCGGACGGCAAGATCTACCTGCTCAACTTCATCGGCGACGCGGTCGTCGTCGACGCGAAGGACGGCGACATCGTCAGCACCATCCCGATGAAGGCGACACCCGAGTACCCCGTGCGCTCCTCGATCATAGCGGCGCACGGACAGCTCTTCATCCGCACGAACCGCAAGCTCTACTGCGTCGGCAAGAGCGCCACGGCGCAGTGATCAGAGGAACCCGAGGCGCCCGAAACGCTTCGGGTCCTCCTTGACGAGCTCCGAGTACTTCGGGATCACGACGTCGAGCGTCTTGTCGTCGTCGCCGAAGTGCTTCGCGAAGATCTCCGCGAAGACGGCGCGGAAATCGGTCCGGTGGGCGAGGTAGCGCTTGTTCTTGGTCGAGAAGATGCCGCCGTCCTGCATCCACCCGTCGACGTCGGGCGCGTTGTAGACACCGCCCTTGACGCCGCCGCCGGCGACGAACATGACGATCGCCTCGCCGTGGTCGGTGCCCTTGCTGCCGTTCTCCTTCGACGTGCGCCCGAACTCCGTCAGGCTGATCAGGACGAGGTCGTCCCACTGGTCCCGGAGGTCGCGGTAGAGCGACTGGAAGACGTGGGCGACACGGTAGAGTCGCTCCGGGTAGCCGCCGGTGAGTCGTCCCTGCTTGGTGTGGGTGTCCCATCCGCCGATGTTCATGCCGATGATCTGCACCGGGGTGTACTTCAGGAGCTGCGCGGCCTGCTTCGCCTTGAAGTAGAGGCTGTCGCCGTCGGGATAGGTCGCGCCGTTGTCGGGCTCGTAGTTGTCGGGATCGATGCGGCGGATCTTGGCCATCACGTCCGCGAGCGCGAGGCCCGTCCTGTAGACCGCCTCGCGATACGGCTTGTCGGAGCCATCGGTGCGGCCGTAGGCGCCGAGCAGTCCGCCCTTCTTGCTGCCGCCGGCGCTGCCGACGAACTTGAGGTTCTGGTCGCGATCGCCGCGAAACCGGAACGACCTGACGTCGGAGAAGTTCGGGATCGCGCGCGGCCCCTTCAGCGCCAGGAGCTGCTTGCTCGACAGGCCGACCGCCGCCAGCGGGTTGGTCGGCAGGTCGAGCGACTCGGCGATGTGGCGATAGATCATGCCGACGTCGAGCTTCGGCTGGTCGGCGGTGCCGTTCTCGTAGAACTGCTGGCTGTCGAAGTGGGACCGCGACTGGTTCCTGTAGCCGACGCGGTGCAGGATCGCCAGGTCGCCGGCCCGGTAGATCTCCATCATCGGCTCGAGCGACGGGTGGAGCTCGACGAAGCTCCGCAGCTCCTTCTCGAGCGGGAAGCGCGAATCGGAGCCGTCGAGGTGGAGCGACTCCTCCTCCTCGATGAAGAGGTTCGGGCGGTTCTTCTTGCTGTAGCTCGGGTCGCCTCGCGGGATCACGGCGTTGATGCCGTCCATGCCGCCGCGCTGGAAGATGAAGACGAGCTTCTTCTTTCCGGGCGCAGGCGGCGCGGCGATCAGCTTGCGACGGATGATCTCCGGCGCGAAGGCGTTCAGTCCGAGCGTCAGGGCAGTGACCCCCGCGGCGCTGCCGAGGAAATCGCGTCGGTCGGGCTTCATGGCTGGCGGTCCCCCATCTGGTTTCC
This sequence comes from Planctomycetota bacterium, assembly GCA_041569895.1. GTDB lineage: Bacteria > Planctomycetota > UBA8108 > UBA8108 > JACQVS01 > JBFFXF01. The sequence continues at coordinate 3,287 of JBFFXF010000149.1, forward strand.
GGGCGTTCCCGATTTCGTCATTCCGGTTCATTGAAAGTGCCAGTCGGGCAGGCTGAGCATGTAGCCCAGCGTGTTCCGCACGCGACGGAGATAGTCGGACCGCTCGCGCGAGAGAGGCACCGGTCTGTTCGCCGCGTCGGTCGTCAAGAACGTCTTGACGAGCTGACGATCGGAGTCGCGCAGCGTCCCCTGGAAGAAGAGCGACTCGAAAAAGCCGACGATGTCGTCCGCGCTCTCCAGGCCATGACGCTCGAGAAAGCGCCTCGCGTCCCAGGCCGAGCCCTCGTTCGATCCCGGCCCGCGCTCGGTCAGCGCCTGGGCGAAGACGATGCGCGACTGGAACGAGCTCGTGTCCACCCACTCGCTGCCGACCTCCGGCCACCCGTCCGGATCCTCCCGCGTGAACAGCTCCATGCCCATCGACGCCAGGCTCTCCGGGAGGTCGAGCCCCGATGTCTCGCCGTCGAGAGCGCGCAGCGTGCTCGAGACGTACTCGAACGGGTCCTTGACCTTGGCGCGGTACGCGCGCTCGGACCAGAACTCCGGCGACGTCAGGATGGTCTTGACGACGCGCCGGATGTCACCCTTCGGCTCGGTCGAGCTCCACGCCTCCACGCAGCGGTCGAGGAGGTCGGCCCATGGCCCCTCGTCCGGGTGGCGGAAGTCGATCTCGTCTCCGACCAGGCGCTGGATCAGCTTCGAGCAGACGAAGATCGGCGTCGACGGGTGCTCGAGGATCCGCTCGATCGCCCGCTCCGCCTCCTCGAGGCCGCGCGTGCCGGCGCGGCCATCGAGCTCGATGCGGTGCTTCGAGTCGCGGAAGAGCGTCTTCGCCTCGGTGGCGTTGTGCGCCTCGGGCAGGAACCGGAACGCGATGACGCCGTTCGGATCGCCGTTCTCGATGCTTCCCGGAAGCGTCTCGCGGTCGATCAGCGAGGCGGTGGAGGAGAGGTCGGAGCTCGTCGGCGAGACGTTGAGGACGTGGATGGCGAGGACGTTCTCGCCGGCGACCACGCGGTCCCGCACGACGTCGAGGTTGAACGTCTCCGGCTCGCCCGCCTCGTGATTGGCGGTGGCGCGAGCCCTGTGCCCGACGGGCTCGCCCGGCTTGCCCGGCGCGTTGACTCGCGCCGCCTCGTGGCCGTTGAGGTAGGCGACGAAGCCGTCGTCGAAGTCGATGCGCAGCATCAGCGACTTGAGCTTGCCGGGATCGGCGACCCTGAACGTCTTTCTCAGGTAGACGGTGGTGTAACGCTGGCGCATGTCGTCGAGGACCGTCGCGTCGTCGTCGTCGCCGTAACCGAAGCCGCCCGGACCCGACATCCAGCGCGCGTCGTCGAAACCCGGCTCCGCCCAGTCGGAGGGCGGCGACCGGGTGCCCTTGAAGTAACGCCAGTTCGCCGCGGAAGCCTCGGTGCGATCCCCCGGCGCGACGAGCACCGAGTCTACCACCTGCACGCCGTGAGGGCCGTGCGGGTCCGCGGCGGTTTCGAGGGTGCACTTGGCGACGCCCCAGCCCGTGAAACACTTCGACAGCTGCTCGATGTCGACCTGGTCGTAGCCGTTGTCGGCTCCGAAGGTGTGGAGCTCGAGGATCTCGCGGGCGTAGTTCTCGTTCGCGTTGCCGAGGACGTTGAGCACGTTGTCGAGGTAGATCAGCATCGTCGGACTCCTGGCGCTCGCGCGCAGGAGGTCCCCGAAGTTGCCGAGCGCGTGCTCGCGGAAGAACTCGAACTCGCGGTGCTCGAGGCGAGCGGCCAGCTTGACCGCCTCCGCCTCCGACAGCGCGTCCGACGCGTCGGAGTTCTTGAGCTCGTCCAGATACGATGCCACCTTGCGCGCATCGGTCGTGAAGTGGTTCTCCCAGAAGAGGGCGAGCACGTTCTGCAGCTGACGCCGCGAGTAGACGGCGTGGATGTGCGCCAGCGCCTTGAGCTCCTCGAGCCCCTTGATCTCCAGGCGTTCCGTGCCGGGGATCACCTTGCGGTCGACGAGCTCGGGGATGGCGGTGAGGTCGGAGCTGTCGAGGCTCCGGTTGTGGACCTGGAGCGCGACGACGTTGCCGCCCGGCCGCAGCAGGCTCTTGCGGGACGTGATGTCGATCTCCTCGAACCCCTCCGCCTCGTGAGGCTCCATGGCGAAGGCGCGATGCGAGACCGGCGTGCCCGGCTTGCCGGCGATGTTCCGGCGCGCGACCTCGACGCCGTTGAGAAACGCCACGAAGCCGTCGTCGTAGCGGATCCGCAGGACGAGGTCGTTCAGCGCCGCGAGCCTCTCGGCCGGCACATCGAACGAGCGCCGGATGAAGATCGAGCCGTACTCGCCGCGCATGTCCTCGAGGACGGTCCTGTCGTCCTCATCGCCGTACCCGAAGCCGCTCTGCCCGGCGCTCCAGTCCGCGTCGTCGAAATCGCGAGCGTTCCACCGCCGCGGCGGGGCGCCGTTTCCCTTGCGGTAGCGCCAGATCTCCCCGCGCCGCACGAGATGGCGGTCCTCGGAGGCGACGACGCGCTCCATCAGCCGCGCGATGCGGCGGTTGAGCGCGTCGTTGGAGGACTCGTCGATCGATTCGGGGTGGAGCTGCTGCTCGATCCACGCCGTCGTCCCCGACTCGAGGACGCGCTCGAGCTCGGCGAGGGTGGGTCCGAACGCGGCGCGGTTGAGGAGGTGGCCGGCCCGCCGCAGCGCCGCTGCGTCCCCGTCGAGCGGCCCGGCGCGGGCCATCGCCGAGACGGCGCACGCCAGCGCCAGCGAGACAACGAGTCGCCACCTCGATCCGCCCGATCCGCGAGGCCCGTCAGGTGCAAGAGTCTTCATGCGCTCCCCCCTGGCTGCTCTCTCTGCTCGACTCGGGGGCCATTGTAACCGTGCGCGAGTCGTAACAAAGCTCTTTGAGGCAGCGCACGTGCGCGACGCCCGGCGATTTTTTTCTGTGTCCCGCCTGACCTCGGGGATAGAACAACCGTGCCATGGCAATCGGCGAACAGGGACACGGCGTTGACAGGAGATCGCCGCACGGATGGGGCGTCTCGGCCCCGTCGATCCGCGCCGCCGCGGCCGTGTTCGCAAGCATCGTGCTCGCGCTCGTCTCCTGCAAGGACAGCCACCATCACGCCAGGACGAGCTTTCACTCCGATCCCCATCACCCCCCGCGCGGCGGCGTGGTGATCATCTGGGTCCACGACGCGCCGTCGGATCGACTGGCGGCCTTCTTCGCATCGTTCGATGCGGTTGCGCTCGTGCGGGAGGACGGCTCGCGCGAGGAGGTCTTCCGCGCGCGCGAGCCGCGTCGAGTGGAACTGCTCTCGCTGCGCGAGCGCGACGGCGTCCTCTTCGCCGAGCTCCTCGGCGTCGCTCGTGACGTTCCCGCCGGCCGCTACGGCGCCATCCGCGTGACGCTCGGCGAGGTGTCTCTCGTCGACGGCGCCGGCGCGCGCATCGCCGATCGGCGCGTGCGGGTCGCCGGAGTCCGCACGATCGAGGTGCCGCTCGACGAGCCCGTCGTCGTCGAGTCGGGCGGCGCGCACGGACTGGTGATCGATCTCGACGTCGACCGATCGATCCACCGGATACCCGGAGGCAACGGCGGGTGGATCGTGCGACCCGCGGTGGCGGCGTCGGCCACCGAGGGCGTCGCGCCGCCGGCGCTCGGACCGGTCGATCTTCGGGGGCACGTGCGGGAAGTGAGCGGCGGTGGGCGGATGATGGTCGAGCTCGAGGCCGACGGCGGCTGGATCGAGGTCGACACGCGCGGCGCGGCGATGCTCGCGGCCCCCGCGATGGAGCTTGCCGCTCCCGGCGAGACCGCCCCGGGCGACCCGATCCACGTGCGCGGCCGCGTCACCGACGGGCCCGCTGTCGCGGCCTCGATCGTCGTCGTCGGCGACTCGGCGCTCCTGCGCGGCACCGTGCAACGCGAGCCGACGCTCACCTGGACCGGAGTGACGGAGATCGCGATCGACGCGCTCGACGATCCCGATTCCGCGAGCGCCGGCGTCGTCAGCGTGCGCGTGCCGGCCGCGGCGGCGCTGTCGATCGATCGCCTCGTCGGCGCCGACGCCTTGTGGATCGCGCCCGGTCAGCGCGTCGAGGTCATCATCACGACCACGCCCGACGCCTCACGCAACCACTCTTCCGCGTTCCCGCCCGCCGCGGGCATCGTCGACATTCGCGGCGACGGTCCGCGCTGATCCCGCTCGGTTCAGGGACTGACGCCAGCACGTCCCGCCGCCGCACAGGGCGCATGAGTCTCGCACGTCAGCTCGTCGCGCGTCGGGTCATCGCCGCACTCGCTGAACGGCTCGAGAGGCGGCGCTCCACCCTGGAACAGGAACCCGAGGGCGTACACCGCATCGGGAAGCTCGACGACGCCGGTGTCGTCGACGTCGGCGCTCTTGAGACACGGTGGCTCGCCGCCGCCCGCGAACAGGTAGAGCAGGACGAACACGGCGTCCGAGACGTCGAGCTCTCCGTCACCGTTCGCGTCGGCTCGTCTGAATGGCCGGAGTGGCAGCGTGCAGGCCCAGCAGACCTCGACGACGCAGATGCCGGCGCCCTCGATGCGGACGCTCCGGACGCCGACGGGCGCGGAGAGGTACAGGGTCTGCTCACCCGCGCCGGGCTGCGCCTCGACGACGCCGACGGGGCTGGCGGCCTCGTCGAGCGCGGTCAGCACGCAGCTTTCCGCCTGCGCCAGCGTCACCGAGACGGCGCGGGGCGCGCTCGCGTCGCAGAGATCGCGGTCGAACGCGGCGACGGCCGGCCGCTCGCGATCGGATCCGCCGGATCCGCTCCACGGGATCAGCAGATCGACGAAGCCGTCCCCGGAGCAGTCGACGACGTCGAGGCCCGCCGGCGTGCCATCCGGCCACAGCGACTCCGTGACGGCGACCGGCCCGAGATCGACCAGCGAAAGACCCTCCGCCAGGGCATCGAACGCCTCCCAGGCGTGCCCGCAGTTCTCCTGCGTGCAGTAGAGCGTCGACCTGACGTTGTTCTGCCGGTTCTCGTCGGGGGCGAGTCCGGCCCCGTCGACGGCGACCTCGAACAGGCTGCACCCCTCGGTGACAGTGGCGCTCCAGGCGCACTCGAGCGCCTCGCCCGCGGCGAGCGGGTCGAGCTCGCAGTCCGGCAGCAGCGGCTCCCCATCGAGCATGGCGGCGACGACGGCCGGCGCCGCAGCGCACGACCCGACGTTGCGGACCACCGAACGCACGCTGACGTTGTGGCGATCACCCGTGGAGAGCGGCACCACCTCGAGCTCCTCGATCGAAAGATCGGCCGCGGCGACGACCAGCTCGACGAGCGCCTCGTTGTTGTCGGGATCGATCTCGGAGAAATTGGCGAGCGCCCTTGCGGTCACCAGGTGGACGCCCGGCTCGAGCGGCGCCGTCAAATCGACGTCGACCGCGAGCATGTGGCCGGGCAGGAAGCCCTCGACGTCACTGCTGTTCACGCCGAGCCCGTCGTCGCCGAGCCACAGGCCCACGAGGACGGAGCACCCGAACCCGGTGCAGTCCGGCTCCCGGTTCCCCTCGTTCCGCAGGCTCACCGTCGCCGTCATCGGCTCGCCCGCGCAGGACGCCGCGCTCGGGGTGAGATCGACCGAGGCGATGACGATGTCCGGGCCGCAGCGAGCGACCGGCAGCGTCCTCGAGAGCGTGTTGCTCGCGGCGCTCTCGTCGGACTCCGTGATGAGGCCATCCGGGTCGGCGCGGACGACCAGAGGGTGCTCGCCGGCGGCGTAGCGCGACGTCCACGTGCACTCGAACGACTCGTTCGGGTCGATATCCCCGTCGCCGAGGAGCGGCGTGCGGCACGGCTCCGAAACGCCGTCGAGCCGCGCCACGACCTTGTTGACGCCGAACGACGCCTTGCACGGGCCGACGTTCTTGATGAGCGCCTTGATCTCGACCGTGTCGCACGCGTTCGGCGCGTCCGGCGTCACCGTCAGGGATTCGACCACGAGATCGGGCCGGCCCACGACCACCTGGAGCTCCCCGCTCCAGTTGTTGGTCTCCCACACCTCGTCGACCTGGTCGTCCGGATCGACCATCGCGCGCAGCGTATACGTCCCGACAGCGGGCTTGGAAAAGGTGATCCTGCACTCGTGGACCTCCGAGACCTCGAGCGGCGGGAAGACGGGAACGCACGGACTCTCGATGCGGTTTCCGTCGAGATAGACGCGCACCTTCGCCGGGCAGCTGATCAGCGCGCAGGTCTGGAAGCCCTCGTTGGCGATCCGGACCGTCGCGCTGAGCAGGCCGCCCGGACACCGGCTGCCGACGTAGCTGAAGTCGCGGATCACCAGATCGGGAAGGCATTTCTGGACGAAGATGTTCCTCACTTTCCTGTTGTTGCCCTCGTTGCTGCCCTCGTCGACATCGTCTCGGTAATCGACCATCGCCTCGAGGTTGTGGAGCCCGGAGTCGAGACGCTCCGACCACTCGCAACGGTGTGTGGCTCCCGGGGCGAGGTCGTCGAACCCGCTGCAGAGGACGATCCGCCTCGTCCCGTCGACCCACAGCGCGACCTCGATGTCGTTCGCGAAGCCGGCCGACGCGGTGCTCGTCCCGACGTTCTTGACGATCACCGTGACGTCCTGCAGCCCGCAGGCCGCGGGCGGGTAGCTGATCTGGTCGACGACGAGATCGGGAGTGGCGACGGCGCGCTCGACGGCGGCGGATGCGACGAGGACGAACGCGACGACGGACGCGGCGATATGGCGGCGGGGTCGGTGCGGTGCTCTCGAGCTCATGGCAGGTCCCTCCAGCATGATCCGGCTGCCGGCGTGCGTGCAGGCTGGCCCCGCCGTCGTACGCGGCGACAGCACGGCGGGAGGAGCGACCGCGCAGCGGCAGTCTGCTCTCGGGGAGATGGTGCAAGCGGGGGGCCAACCGGGAGGGGGACCGCGTGGCGCACGTCGAGACGCGGAAGGGCGAAGGTTTCCGCGGCGCGAGGGCGACATACCTCGCCGGCGTCGGAGCTTTCCCCACGACACCGGGGGTCAACGACCTCAGGGGGATCCACCGGTTCCGGTCGCGCGAGGAGCCTGCCGTGGAAGGGCTACCGGAAGCGGGAGTTTCTCGTGCCGTCCCGCGAATTTCCCGGCATCGTCGGGCCCGAGAGCACGGTCACCAGGCCCACCCGTCGCGCAGCTCGTCGTTGACCACCGCGCCGGCGGGCCAGTCGCCGCGCGAGAGCTTGATGATGGAGTCCGCCGCCTCGAGCGCCATGTCCGCGCCGGAGCGGGTGTCCATGCCGGCGATGTGCGGGCTGAGGGCGACATGGTCCATCTCGAAGAGCGGGTTGTCGCGCACGGGCGGTTCCTGTTCGAAGACGTCGAGGCCGGCGCCGGCGAGCGGACCGTTGCGGAGGGCCGCGATCAGGTCGCGCTCGTCGACGATCTCGCCGCGCGCCGTGTTGATCAGCACGCTTCCCGGCCGCATCTTCGCGAACACCGAGGCGTCGAAGAGTCCCCGCGTCTCGTCGTTGAGGGGACAGTGGATCGTCAGGTAGTCGCTTCGAGCGAGGAGCGTGTCGAAGTCGACGAGCTCGATGTCGTGCGCGCGCGCGAACGCCTCGTCGGCGAAGGGATCGTGGGCGATGACCTCCATCCGCAGCGCCACGGCGCGCACGGCCATGCTCCGGCCGATGCGGCCGAGCCCGAATATCCCGAGGACCTGCCCGCGCACCGGCCGCAGCGGAGCCCGCGGCCACTCGCCGCTCCGCGTGCTCCGATCGCCGGTGACGATCGACTTCGCCACCGCGAAGAGAAGCGCCAGCGCCTGCTCGGCGACCGCCTCGTGGTTGGCGTTCGGGGTGATCGTCACCGCGATCCTCCGCGCCGTCGCCGCAGCGACGTCGACCCGGTCGTAGCCCACTCCCGAGCGCGCGATCACCCGCAGCCTCGGCAGCGCGGCGAGGATCGTCTCGGTGTACCATTCACCGCCCGCGATCACGGCCTCGGCGACGCCGAGCTCCTCGACGGCCTTCTCCTCGGCGGCAAGCCCGCGCGCGAAGCGGGGATCCACCGGATAGCGGATATCGAAACCGGCCTCGCGGAGCAACGCGACGTGGGGACCATCCGAGTCGCGGTAGGCCTCCGGCGTGATGAGGACGGTCGGCATGCAAGAATCGATTACTTGGTCTTCGAACCGGCGTCGACGGCGGGCTTCGGCTCGCCCGACTCTCCCGACGTCGCGGGCTTGGTGTCGCTGGCGCTCTCGCCCCCGTCGGTCGGAGCGTCGTCCTGCTCGACGGTGTTCTTGAGCTGCGCCAGTCCAGCGTCGTAGTAGTCGTTCATCACGTCCTTGAGCATCAGCGACATGTAGCGGTACGGGATGTTCCAGCCGACGTCGTAGTCCGTGGTCCAGGTGACCTTGGTGCCGCTCTCCAGCCTGTCGAGGGTCATGACGACGCGATGCTTCTCCGTGCCGCTGTAGGTGATCTCGTACTCGACGCCCGATTGCGGATCGCTCTTGACGATCTCGAGGCGGCCGTTCCCCGACTTCTCGCTGGTCCATGCCTGCACCGCGCCGACGCCGCTGTCCGGACCCTCATAGACGTACGTCAGCGTCTCGTCGGCCCTGGTGTTCAACGGCGACCACTTCGACCAGCCGTCCTTGAAGTTCGCGATGTACGCGTGCACCTCCTCGGGCGGCGCCGCGATGACCGTGCTGCGCTCGACGTGCACCGCCGACGGCAGGAAGACGCCGACGCCGGCGATCAGGACGATGAGAACGAACAGGATGATAAAGAGCTTCTTCAGCATGACTCGATCGTGCCTTTCTTCTTCACGCGATCAGCTCGTGCTGCACGTGGGACTCACGCGTCACGCCTGTCAGCCGCTGATCGAGACCCATGAACCGGTATGTGAGCTTCTCGTGGTCGATCCCCATGAGGTGGAGGATCGTCGCCTGGAGGTCGTGCACGTGCACCTTCTTCTCGGCGGCGAAGTAGCCGAGCTCGTCGGTCTCGCCGTGAGTGATGCCGCCGCGGACACCGCCGCCGGCCATCCAGATGGTGAACGCGTGCGGGTGGTGGTCACGGCCGAGAAACTTCGAGTTGTTCCGTTTCTCGTTCATCGGCGTGCGCCCGAACTCCCCACTCCAGACGATCAGCGTATCGTCGAGGAGCCCGCGGTTCTTGAGGTCTTCGATCAGCGCCGCGATCGGTCGGTCCGTCTCGCCGCACTTTTTCGGAAGCTGGTGAATGATATCGTCGTGCTTCCCGGTGCCGTGGGCGTCCCAGCCCCAGTCGAAGAGCTGCACGAATCGGACTCCCTGCTCGACCAGCCGCCGCGCGAGCAGGCAGTTGTTCGCGAAGGACGCCCCGCCCGGCGAGGCGCCGTACGACTCGAGGACGTGCGCCGGCTCGCGCGCGATGTCCATCGCGCCCGGCACTGCCATCTGCATGCGGAACGCCATCTCGTACTGGCCTATGCGCGTCACCGTCTCCGGGTCGAGGTGCTGCTCGTAGCGGATCCGGTTGAGGTCGCGGATGGCGTCGAGGCTGCGGCGGCGCACGTCGCGGCTCATGCCACGCGGGTCGCCGAGATAGAGGACGGGCTCGCCCGAGCTGCGGCACTGGACGCCCTGGTAGATCGTCGGCAAGAAACCGCTCCCCCAGACGCTCTTGCCGGCGCTCGGCACCTTGCCGCCCGAGACCAGGACGACGAAGCCCGGCAGGTTGCGATTCTCGGAACCGAGCCCGTAGACCAGCCACGAGCCCATCGACGGGTTGCCGAAGCGCTGCACGCCGGTGTGGAGAAACATCTGCGCCGGCGCGTGATTGAAGAAGTCGGTGTGCATGCTCTTGACGACCGCGATGTCGTCGATGCACCTCGAGATGTTCGGGAGCAGCTCCGAGACGAGCGTCCCGCTGCGCCCGTGCGGCCGAAACTCGTACGGCGTGCCGAGGAGGCGCGGCGTTCCCTTGATGAAAGCGAAGCGCTCTCCCTCGAGGTACTCGGCCGGACACGGCTGCCCGTCGTGCTTCTTGAGCGCCGGCTTGTGGTCGAAGAGCTCCTGCTGCGGCGGGCTGCCCGCCATGTGCAGATAGATGACGTGCTTCGCGCGCGGGCGGAAGTGCGGCAGCCCCGGGAGCGCGCTCCCCTCGGCGCGAGACGCGGCGACGGCGCGGCGCTCCTCGGCGAGAAGCGAGGCGAGCGCCATGGCGCCGATGCCGACCTTGCACTGGCCGAAAAAGTGCCGGCGGGTGGTCTCTCTGAGCGATTCGAAGAGCGGTTCCATTGGCGTCATCCCTTGGTCAGGAACTCGTCCAGGTTCATCAGCACGTTGCCGACGACGGTCCACGCCGCGAGCTCGGCGTGGTCCAGGCCCTCGGGCGCCGGACCGAGCTCGCTGGTCGCCAGCGCGTGAGCGGCGTCCGCGTCGGCGCGGAAGTGCTCGAGCTCGCTCGTCACCAGGGCCGAGAGTCGTTCGATCTCGAGGTCGACCGGCGGCCGGCCGAGGCAGAGGCGGAACGCGTACCGGAGACGCGACGCGACGTCGCGCCCGCCCTCGCGCACGATGCGACGCGCCAGAGCCTGGGCCGCCTCGACGTAGACGGGATCGTTGAGCGTCACCAGCGCCTGCAGCGGCGTGTTGGTGCGCAGACGTCGGATGGTGCAGTACTCGCGGCTGGTCGCGTCGAAGGCCATCATCGACGGGTACGGGCTCGTGCGTCGCCAGAAGGTGTAGAGGCCGCGACGGTACTTGTCGGCGCCGGGGCTCGTCTTCCAGCTGTCGCCGCTGTAGACGACCTGCCAGACGCCATCCGGCTGCGGCGGCATGACGCTCGGCCCGAACATCGTGCTGCTGAGGAGCCCGCTGACCGCGAGCGACTGATCGCGCACCATCTCGGCCTCGAGCCGCAGCCGCGGACCGCGCGCCAGCAGCAGGTTCTTCGGATCGCGCGCCAGGAGCTCGGGCGTCGCGGCCGATGACCGCCGGTACGCGGCCGAGGTGACGATCTCGCGCAGGAGCCGCTTCATGCTCCACGCGAAATCCCCCGTGAAGCGCACGGCGAGCCAGTCGAGGAGCTCGGGGTGCGTCGGCAGCGTCCCCTGCGTGCCGAAGTCCTCGCTCGTCTCGACGAGTCCGATGCCGAAGAGCTGCTCCCAGACGCGATTCACCGCGACGCGACCGGTGAGCGGGTTCCCGGGCGACGCGATCCAGCGCGCCATCGCGAGCCGGTCGGCGGACGCGCCGCCACCTGACCCACGATCTCCGGGCGCGTCGTCGAGCGCGTGCATCGCCTGCGGCACGCCCGGCTCGACCGCCTCCGCCGGATCGAGAAAGCTGCCGCGGGTGAAGACGTGCGTCGTGCGGCGCCTGTCGGCGGGGAGCTCGCGCAGGATCGGTGTCGTCGGAGGCTGGATCGAGGCGCGCTCCTTCTCGAGCGCGGCGATTCGCGCCCGCACCGGCGCGAGCTCCGGAGCCAGCTCGCGAAACACGCGCTCGAGCTCGGCGCTCTCCTCCGCGGTGCGTTCCTCAGGCGCCCTCGACGCGGCCTGCACCACCGCCGGCGGCACGTCGCCCGCCGCGACGCGCGCCGGGTCGCCGGTGATCGACACCCGGAAGCGCCCGAGGGTGAACTCCGGCTGTCCGTAGCGGTGCTCGAGACGGACGACCAGCCGATCGCCGGCGGCGAGCTCGACCGGGCTCGAGGCGACGAACACCGCCTCGTGAGGCTTCCCCGCCTGCGGATGCACCGCCCACCCGTGCCGGGCGACGTCCGGATTCGAGAGGACGTGCGCCACGGGGAAGTCCTTCTGCTCGAAGTCGGCGCGGGCGCGGGACAGCTCGACCAATCGCTCCTCCGACCCGTCCGCCAGGACGACGGAGACCGCGATGCCCGAGAGGACGAAGTTGCCGTCCGGGGCGCGTCCCGGTCCGTTCGCCGGCAGCGATTCGTGCGGCAGCGCCTCGAGACGCAACGCCGTGAGCCGACCACGATCGCCGGGCTCGAGACGCAGCGTGTAGGCGTCGTTCGCGGCGCTCGCGTCCGCGGCGACGAGCAGGGAGCCATCGTCGAGCGCTCGCAGCGCGACGTCCGACTCGGCGGTCGCCGACTCGACCCGCGGTGTCGTCCAGCCGCGCGCGCCGGCGATTTGCTCCGTCCAGCGCTGCCGCGCCGCGGCGAGCTCGGGCGTCGAGCGTCCGAGGAGCTCGCGAGCCGAGGCGAGCTCCCGCTCGAGGGCCTCGATGCGTCGCGACTGCTCCGGCGTCGGCGTGGCGACCGTCGGGCGCTCGTCGGGCTTGTCGCTGTCCTCGGTGTTGTTGAGGAAGGCGAGGAACCGATAGTAGTCCTCGTGCTTGAAGGGGTCGTAGGGATGGCTGTGGCACTGCACGCAGCCGAACGTGGTTCCCATCCAGACCTGCCACGTCGTGTTGACGCGGTCCATCACCGCGGCGACACGGAACTCCTCGTCGTCCGTGCCGCCCTCCGTGTTGGTCATCGTGTTGCGGTGGAATGCCGTCGCCAGCAGCTGATTGTTCCCCGCATCCGGGAGCAGGTCGCCGGCGAGCTGCTCGATGGTGAACCGGTCGTAAGCGAGGTCACGGTTGAACGCGTCGATCACCCAGTCGCGGTAGCGCCAGATGGTCCGGCGGTTGTCCTTCTCGTAGCCCTGCGTGTCGGCGTAGCGCGCGAGGTCGAGCCACCGCCGCGCCCAGCGCTCGCCGAAACGCGGCGAGGCCAGCAGCCTGTCGATGAGCCGCTCGTACGCGTCCGGCGAGCGGTCGTTCTCGAACGCGTCGATCTCGTCGATTGTCGGCGGCAGCCCGATCAGATCGAGCGACAGACGGCGGATCAACGTCGCGCGGTCGGCGGGTCGCGTGGCCTCGATCCCCTCCCGCTCGAGACTCGCGGCGATGAAGACGTCGATCGCCCCGCGCACGTCGCGCGAGTCGCGGAGGCGCGGCAGGGTGGTCTTCGCGGGCGGCACCAGCGACCAGTGAGTGTCGTAGGGCGCCCCGGCGGCGATCCACCGCCGCAGCGCGTCGATCTGCTCGGCGGTGAGCGGCTTGCCGTCGGGCGGCATGCGTTCGTCGGGATCCTCCGCGGTCACGCGTCGCAGCAGCTCGCTCGCCGCGGCCTCGCCCGGGACGATCGCCCGCTTGCCGGACCGCAGCCTCGCCGTCGCCTGGTCGCGGAAGAGCAGGCTGAGGCCGCTCTTGCGCTTGACGCCGCCGTGGCACTTGAAGCACCGCGCCGCGAGCGTCGGCTTGACCTCCCGATTGAAGTCGACAGACCCGCTCGCGTCGCCGCCGCCGGCGTGAAGCGGGACCGCCAGCAGGGCCAGGAGGACGACCACCGGCCGCAGGGACGCTCCGTCGCGCGCTCTTGAGGAGTCGTGTGCTGTCGACATGGAAACGGCAATATCATAAGGAATCACCCCGGCGATCTCCACCGGTTGCCGGAACGGGGCCGGCCACCTATACTTCGATCGTTGCCGCGGGGTTGCCGGCGCCCCGGGAATCGCGGGCGTGCGCCGAACAAGGTCGAGACAGGACAGCCGCCATGATCGAGTTCGCCTATCAGGACCTCCTGCCCACCGGGGACGACACCACCTCGTACCGGAAACTCGCCGGCGATGGAGTCGCGGTCCGCGCGTTGCAAGAGGCCGGCGGCACCTGGATCGAGGTGCTCGGCGTCGACCCGGAAGCCCTGACGCTCCTGGCGCGCGAGGCGTTCCACGACATGAACCACTTCTACCGGACGCACCACCTCGAGAGCCTCGCGAAGATCCTCGACGACCCGGAAGCGTCCGACAACGACCGGTTCGTGGCGCGGGAGCTGCTCGAGAACGCCGTCGTCGCGGCGGAGGGGACCTTCCCGAGCTGCCAGGACACCGGCACGGCGATCGTCTTCGGAAAGAAGGGCGAACGCGTCTGGACCGGCGGCGACGACGCCGAGGCGCTCTCGCGCGGCGTCTTCCGCTCCTACACCGAGGAGAACTACCGGTACTCGCAGCTCGCGCCGCTGTCGATGTTCGAGGAGAAGAACACCGGCTGCAACCTGCCGGCCCAGGTCGAGATCATGTCGGTGCCCGGCGACGAGTACAGGCTGCTCTTCATCGCCAAGGGTGGCGGCTCGGCGAACAAGTTCTTCCTCTACCAGCAGACGAAGGCGCTCCTCAACCCGAAGTCGTTCGAGAAGTTCGTCGACGAGAAGCTGCGCACGATCGGCACGGCGGCCTGTCCGCCGTACCACCTGGCGCTCGTCGTCGGCGGCACCTCCGCCGAGTACACCCTCAAGGTCACCAAGCTCGCGACCGCCGGCTATCTCGACAACCTGCCGACGTCGGGGAGTCCGAGCGGGCACGCCTTCCGCGACCTCGAGATGGAGCGCAAGGTCCTCGAGATCAGCCAGCGGATCGGCATCGGTGCGCAATTCGGCGGCAAGTATTTCTGTCACGACGTGCGCGTCATCCGGCTGCCCCGGCACGGCGCGAGCCTGCCGATCGGTCTTGGCGTGTCATGCTCGGCCGACCGTCAAATCATGGGCAAAATCACAAAGGACGGCGTCTTCCTCGAACAGCTCGAAACCGATCCGGCGAAATACCTGCCCGACGTTACCGATGACGACCTCAAGGGTGAGGTTGTCGAAATCGACCTCAACATGCCGATGTCCGAAATCCTCGGCACCTTGACGAAATACCCGGTCAAGACGCGGCTCTCGCTGACCGGGCCGATCATCGTCGCCCGCGACTCCGCGCATGCGCGGCTGGAAGCGCAACTCGACGCGGGCAAGGACCTGCC
>JBFFXF010000150.1:0-17870 GCA_041569895.1 Planctomycetota bacterium
CCGCGAGACGGCGCGACGCGCCGGCGCGACGGTGATCGAGCAGTCCGAGCCGGGCTACGGCGCCGCCCTCCGGGAGGCGTTCGGTCGCGCGGCCGGAGCGTACGTCGCGACGATGGACTCGGACCTCTCGCACCCGCCGAACGTGCTGCGCAGCCTCTACCGCAATCGCGACCGCGCCGAGATCGTCATCGCGTCGCGGTACGTCAAGGGCGGCAACGCCAACATGCCGTGGTTCCGGCACGTGCTCAGCGTCGTCCTGAATCGGGTCTTCGCGCGAGTGCTCGACCTGCCGGTCGCCGACATGTCGAGCGGCTTCCGTCTCTATCGCAAGAGCGTCCTCGAGGAGATCGACACGGTCCACAACGACTTCAGCTTCCTGCAGGAGGTGCTCGTCAAGGGATACTCCCACGGCTACACCGTCCACGAGATCCCCTTCCATTACTTCCCGCGGGTGCACGGCGTGTCGAAGGCGCGCATCATCCGATTCGGGATCTCGTACCTGCGCCTGCTGTTCAAGTCGTGGAGACTGCGAAACTCGGTCGAGAGCGCCGACTACGACGAGCGCGCGTACGACAGCTGGATCCTGCCACAGCGCTGGTGGCAGCGGCGGCGCTACCGCATCATCACCGGGCTCGCGGACCGCAACGGCACGGTGCTCGACATCGGGTGCGGGTCGTCGCGGATCCTCGAGGCGCTGCCCGGCGCGGTCGGACTCGACCTCAGCCGCAAGAAGCTGCGCTACCGGCGAATGCTCGGCAACCACCTGGTCTGCGCGTCGCTCGAGCGGCTCCCCGTGCGAGACGCCGCGTTCGATCAGGTGATCTGCTCGGAGGTGATCGAGCACGTGCCGTCCGACGAGCGCATCTTCAGCGAGTTCAACCGCGTGCTGCGATCGAGGGGCACGCTGATTCTCGGGACTCCCGACTACGCGAAGTGGCAGTGGCGGTTCGTCGAGTGGGTCTACGGCAAGGTGATGCCCGGCGGATACGCCGACGAGCACATCACGCACTACACGCTCGCGTCGCTCCGGGAGCTGCTCGACCGGCACGGCTTCGAGTATCTCGAGCACCACTACGTCTTCCAGGGCGAGCTCATCATCAAGGCGAGGAAGCGGGACTGACCGCCGGCGGCGAGGTCGCCGACGCGTTGCGCCGCAGTCGTGCGGTGAGCTCGCGGATCCTCGGGTGCATGCGATCACGGGGAGCGAGGTTCTCGAGCAGCTCGAGCGCGCGGTCCCCCTTGCCGTCCTGCTCGAGCGCGATCGCCAGGTGATACCGCGTGCCGAGATGCCTCGGCCTCAGGCGGTCGGCGCGCTCGAGTCGCGCGGCCGCGACCACGAACTCCTCGCGCGCCAGCGCCGCGAGCCCCCACTGGAACGAGCCGTCCGGGTCGGCGGGAACGGCCTCGACGTACGCCGCGAACATCTCCTCCGCGGTGTCGAGATCGCCCTGCTCTCTGGCGACGACGCCGAGGTTGAAGCGCGCGCGGTGGTACGACGGAGCGATCTCGAGCGCCCTGCGAAGCTCGCGCGCCGCGCCCGACGCGTCACCTCGCTTGCGGAGGACGAGGCCGTGGTTGTTGCGCAACATGGCGCTCTCGCTCGAGCGCAGCGAGACGCCGTAGAGGAGCGACTCGCTCGTGAAGAACGTCGAGCGGCACCACGTCAGGGCAAGCAGGAGCACTCCCGCGGTGACGCCGGCGACCAGTCGGACGCGCGGCGATGCGAACGCCGGGAGCGGGCGCCACGCGATGGCGGCGAAGACGGCGAGCACGAGTCCCAACGACGGAAGGTAAAGGTAGCGATCCGCGCACACGGAGTAGAGCGGCACGACGTTCGAGACCGGCGCGTAGGCGACGACCGCCCAGAGCGCCGCGAAGAGGACGAGGCGACGCGTCGCGGGAGGCGCCCGGCGCGACCCGAGCCAGAGCGCGACGGCGAGCCCCGCGGCGCAGACGACCGACAGCGCCGCCGCCGCGACGCTCGCGGTGACGTCGTTCGACCGGTCGATGCTGTAGGCGAGCGGTTGCGCGAGGATGGTGACGTAGTGCCACGCGACCGAGCCGACGAGCAGGAGGTCGGGCGTCGCCGGCTCCGACCCCTCGCCCGGCGCTCCGGCGACCACGGCGAGGCGGATGCCGAGAAGCGCGACCAGCGTCAGGCCGCAGACGCCGATCCGCGCCTTCCGTGAGGCCGGCGATCGCCAGTCGCGTGGCGCGTCACGCGACCCGGCACGCGGGACGAGGAGCTCCCAGAGGATCGCCGCCGCCGGGAGCGTCACCGCCATCTCCTTCGAGATGAACGCGCCCACGGCGACGACCGGGAAGACGGCGAGCCGCCACCCGTGACGCCCGGCGGTGAAGATGTCGAGGGCGGCGAGGTAGAGCACCGTGAACAGCGCGTCGTGCCTCGCGGCGATGTAGGCGACCGGCTCGACGTTCACCGGCAACAGCGCCCAGATTCCGGCGACCGCGAGCGGCGCGGCGTCGTGGCGACCGGTCCATCGTGACACCAGCCGGTAGACGAGGAGCGTGGACGCGAGGTGGAGCAGGAGGTTGGTCAGGTGGAAGCCGAACGGACGGTCTCCCCAGATCTGGCGGTCGATCCACAGGCTGAGGAATGACAGTGGCCGGTAGTAGACGTTCGACGCGCCGCCGGGGAGGTGGGCGGTCACGGGCTCGGAGAAGAACCCGAGCACGCTCGCGAGGTCGCCGAGCCGCGGGTTCTCGATGATCAGCAGGCGGTCGTCGAGGACGAAGGGTCCGAGCAGCGCCGGCGCGTGCGCGAGCGCGACGACGGCGACGAGAGCCCCGACGCGCCGCGCGATCCGTCTGTCGTCCGGACGCGTCACTCGCTCTCCTCCGCGGTCATCGGCTCGCCGAGAAGCTCGCGCAGCGGCGGCTCGAGCGCGTCGACGATTCCGGGATCCCTCGCCGCGGCGACGGCGACGCACTCGCGCGCCTCGCGCAGGCTTCGCGCCCGCAGGGCGACGCGTGCGCGGTTCGCCCAGTAGCGCTCGTTCGCCGGGTCGAGCATCACCGCGCGCCGCATGGCGTCGAGGCTCCCCTCGACGTCGCCCTGCGCCAGGCGACAGATCGCCAGCAGGTTGGACGACGACGCGGTGACGCGTGGGGCCCGCTCGAGCCGGCGGACGGCCTCCGCCGGACGACCCGAGCGCCGCAGGGCCAGCGCGAGCGCCTCGTGCGCCTCCTGGAGCCGCGGATTGCACGCGATCGCCCGCTCGTAGCTCGCCATCGCGCCGGCGTCGTCGCCCAGCCGCTCGTCGACCAGCCCGAGGTGATACCAGCCGTCCTCGTGAAAGCGGTTGCGCTCGATCGACCGGAGACACCTCCGTCGCGCCTCGGCAAGCCGTCCGCGAGCCATGTCGATGCGAAACCGCACTTGCTCGAGCGCGAAGCTCGACGGGGCCCCATCCGCGTCCCCCGCCTCGCTCCGGTCGCCGCCGCGGTGTCCATCGCGTGTCGGGGCGGTGGCGTCGAACTCGGCGAGCGCGCTCGCCGGACCTCCGGCGTCGAGCGCCATCGCGGCGAGCCGCGCGCGCGAGCGCGCCGAGGGCTCGAGATCGCAGAGTCGCCTCAGGAGCGCGATCGCCTCCTCGCCGCGTCCCTGCGCGAGGCGCACCCGGGCGAGACCGTGGAAGCTCTCCGCGAACCGCGGACTCTCGTCGAGGTCCTCCTCGAAGAGCCGCTCGGCCTCGTCGATCTGCCCGCGCTCGAGGAGGTGCATGCCGAGGTTCGCGCGCGCCACCGACGATGCCGGGGCGACGTCGAGCACGCGCCGCCAGAGAGTCCCGGAGTCGCGCCAGACGGTGGCGTACGACGCGGACGCCGCAACCAGCGCGACGACGACCGCCGTCGCGGCAGCTCCATTGACCACGGAGCGGCGGGTCGAGTCGAGTCGCCCGGCCGCGAGGACGTCGAGCGCGTCGAACACGACCCATGCGATGCCGACGATCGGCACGTAGAGGTAGCGGTCCGCGACCAGCACGCGGTTCGGCAACAGCCCGCTCACGGGCAGGAGCAGCGCGAAGAACCACACGATGCCGGTGAAGGCGACGCGTCGTCGTCGCACGCTCCGGACGGCGGCGACCGCGGCGGCGACGACGAGCGCGAGACCCGGCAGCGCGTCGGCGATCCCGGGCGGCTCGATTTCGTAGAGCGGCGACAGCCCGAGCGGCCACACCAGGTGCGCGACGTAGTGTGGCAGGGCGGCGAGCGGACGCACCAGGCTGAAGCCCGCGATCGAGCCCGCCGCCCCCTCCGCGCTGCCGGCGTGCGCGCGCAGGGTGATCACCGCGAACACCACGGCGACCGCGAGGAAGGGCCCCTGCTCGAGCGCGGCCCGTCGCCAGTCGCGTCCGCGGTAGATGGCGATCGCCCAGAGCGCCGCCGGCAGCGTCACCACCTGGCTCTTCGCGAGCAAGGCGGCGACGAAGAAGGTGAAGGCGCCCGCCGAAAAGCTCCACGAGGGCGTCGTCGGACCGCGCCGCGACAGATGGGTGACGAAGCAGAGCACCGACGCCATGGCGAGGAGCCCCGAGAGCACGTCCTTGCGCTCGGAGAGCCAGACGACCGACTCGCAGCGCGTCGGGTGGATGAGGAACACGGCGGCGACGAGCAGGGCGACTCCCTCCCGCGCGCCGAGTCGACGGAGGATCTCGCGCACCAGGATGCCGGCGCCCGCGTGCATCAGGAGGTTGGTGAAGAGGTATCCCCGCGGATCGAGCCCCCAGAGGAGGTGATCGACCATGTAGGAGACGAGATGGAGCGGGTTGTAGTTGTAGAGGTGGAAGCTCGTGAACGCGGCGGCGACGCGGTCCGGCGACAGGCCCCACACCAGCCGGTTCTCCGTGATGTAGTCCGGGTCGTCCCAGTTGGTGAAGCCGTTGCCGAACGCCGTCGAGAACGCCGCGAGGGCGAGCAGCACGAGGAGCAGCAGACTCGCCCGGCGTGTCATGTCACTCTCGCGATGGCGACCGCCGCGGGGGCGCTCGCCGTGGGCGCCGGCGCGGACACCGTCTCGCCACGCTCGCAGTAGAAGCGGAGCGTGTTGCCCTGGCCGAGCGCGGCGCCGGCGAGCGCCAGCACCAGGGCCGGCGCCGCCAGGATGCACCCGAGGACCCAGTGGAGCCACGTGCGCGGGTCGCGTCGCAGGCGCCGGCCCTGCGCGTTGCGCATCAGCGATCGATAGAGGCGGTTCGGCGAGCCGGGGATGAGGTTGAGGATGTTCTGGAGGGTCGAGAACGCCGAGTACTCCAGCGAGAAGCGGCGCACGGCGCGCACCGCGAATCCCGCCTGCTCGAGCATCTTCTGCAGCGCCGGCGCGGTGAAGAAGAAGAGGTGGTTCGGGTAGTCGAAGCAGAAGTCACGAACGCCGAGCAGCCGGAAGCCGGGCGAGCTCGCGTCGGGAACTTCCACGACGAGCAGACCGTCGTCACGGAGCACGCGATGCGCCTCGGCGAGGTACTCCTGCGGCCGATCGAGGTGCTCGAGGACGTGGTAGAACACCACGGCGCGGAACGAGCGCGCGGGCAGCGGCAGGTCGGGAAGCTCTCCGAGATGCACCGTCGTCGACAGTCGCCTCTCGCACGCGTCGCGCGCCGTCTCCGAGATCTGCGTGCCGACGATCACCCAGCCCGCATCGCGGAAGCACTCGAGCAGCCGGCCGCGCCCGCAGCCGACGTCGAGCACGGCGTCCGTTCGCGTGCGCGCGCCGCGCGCCTCGGGTAGGTGACGCAGGATGTCGCGCATGCGCCATCTCCGGAACCAGCGCACGGCGAGCTCGAAGATGCCGAGAAAGCGCTCGCCGCTTCCCTCCTCGTAGTAGTCGCCCTGGTACGCCGACGCCCGCTCGTCTGGCGACGGGAGCTCGTCGAGCCGCATCAGGCCGCACCGGCCGCAGCGCAGCACCGCCGGTGGATCGGCGATGTGCGTCGTCAGCTCGACCGACACACAGAGGGGACACGTGTGATCGCTCATCGGTCTCGACCCCGGGTCACCGCTTCGCGACGGGTCTTCGCCCGGGACGGCTCGGCCCGGGCTTGCCGTCGAAGCCGGGATGGTCGCGGATACAGGTTCAGAACCCGCTCTCAGGATGTCGAGAAACAGGCGGGGAGTTCTCCACCCAAAGTGTCCCTCCCCGGGACCGATTCCGAGAAACCAGGGCGATGCTCAACGGCAAGCGCGTCGTCGTCGTGCTCCCCGCGTACAACGCGGCACAGACGCTCGAGAGGACGTACGGCGAGATCCCGCACGACGTCGTCGACGACGTCGTCCTCGTCGACGACGCGTCCAGCGACGAGACCGCCGCCCGCGCCGCCGAGCTCGGCATCCCCCACGTCATACGACACCCGCGAAACCGCGGCTACGGGGGGAACCAGAAGACGTGCTACCTCGAGGCGCTGGAGCTCGGCGCGGACATCGTCGTCATGGTGCACCCCGATTATCAGTACACGCCGAGACTGATCACGGCGCTGAGCTCGATGATCGCGAGCGGGGTGTACGACGTCGCCCTGGCGAGCCGCATCCTCGGGGGACGCGCCGTGCGTGGCGGCATGCCGCGCTACAAGTACATCGCGAACCGGCTGTTGACGCTCTTCCAGAACCTCGTGCTCGGGTGCAAGCTCAGCGAGTACCACACCGGCTACCGGGCGTTCTCGAGAGAGGTGCTCGCGACGCTTCCCCTCGAGGAGAACTCCGACGACTTCGTCTTCGACAACCAGATGCTCGTCCAGGTGCATCACTTCGGCTTCTCGATCGCGGAGATCTCCTGCCCGACGCGCTACGCGCCGGAGTCGAGCTCGATATCGCTGCGACGCAGCATCGCGTACGGTCTCGGCGTGCTGAGGACGACGCTGGCGTACTGGCTGCAACGCCGGCGCCTGGCGCGCTTCGCGTTCCTCGACGCGACGGGACGACGCCTGGAGATCGCCGCGCGCGACACCGACACCCCCGCGGAGTCGGCCGCGACGGCGGCGCGCGCGCACCCGCAGCCGCTCGAGGAGATCAGGAGCGAGCGGCGGTCGCAGTTCGAGCGGGGCGCCTCCGTGTCGGTCCCGGAGAAGAGGAACGCAGAGTACGCGGATTGAGGACTCTGACCTGAGTCACGTTCCCGTACCCGTTCCCGTTCCCGTTCCCGTTCCCGTTCCCGTAAACGGACGGGCCCCGGGACGAGGGCGGCGCGCCCCCGCCTTGCGCCATTCTCCGTGCGGCCGCCCGGAAAAAGCTTTCCATCGCAAAGCAAACCGCGTAGTCTCGGCGCGAGGAGAGAGAACGTGTGGCGCACTCGTGAACGGGCCCAGGAACGCTCGCCGGCAAGGCCGCCGGCGCGTCAAGGATCGGAGCGCACCGTCGTGGAGATCGATCGCGCCCTCGAGCAGATCGACGAGATCTACGGGCACCTCGAGCGAACCGAGGTCTACCGCGGCTATCGCCCGGTGCCGGTGGCGATCTCCGGCGTCATCGCCGTGGTCGCCGGCGTCCTCCAGCCTCACGTCGTCGGCACCGGCGCGTCCCTCGCGTACGTCGGCTACTGGTCGACGGTGGCGGCCGTCTGCGCGGCGCTGATCATCGGCGAGATCGTCTTCGAGTGCGTCACGTCGCGAAGCGCGGTCTTCCGGCGCACGACGCTGCGAGTGCTGTGCCAGTTCCTGCCGTCGCTCGCCGCCGGGGCGGTCGTCACCCTCGCCCTCGCGCGCCACGACGACGGTCTGGTGGCGCTCCTTCCCGGGCTCTGGGCGTTGATCTTCGGCATCGGAATCCTCGCCTCGCGGCCGTTCCTGCCGCGGGCGATCGGGTGGGTCGGGCTGCTCTACTTCGTCGGCGGCTGCGCGCTTCTCGCGCTGCCGGAGTCGAGCACCAGCCCGTGGAGCATGGCCACCGTCTTCGGAGCGGGCCAGTTCCTCGCCGCCCTGGTCCTGCACCGAAACCTCGAAAGGAGGGACGATGGCGCGACGGAAGAAGTCGGCCGCGAGCACCGGTGACCGTCCATCGACCGGTCAGTTCGCCTACGATCGCCTCGATCGAGTGCTGCACGAGAAGGCCCGACTCGGGATCATGACGTCGCTCTACACGCATCCCGACGGGCTGCTCTTCGCCGATCTCAAGCACCTCTGCTCGCTGACCGACGGCAACCTCAGCAGGCACCTCCAGGTGCTCAACGACGCCGGGCTGATCGAGATCTGGAAGGGCTTTCACAAGCGGCGCCCGCAGACGCTCTGCCGGCTGACCGCGCACGGTCGGACGCGGTTCCTGAGCTACGTCGAGGAGCTCGAGGGGCTGGTGAAGACGGTCGAGTCGTTCTCGAGTGCCAGCGCCGGCGAAAACGGCCGCCGGAGTCGGGCGTCGCGCCGCGGCGGGGCGATCTCGCAGGACTGGGTGCCGGCGTGAGCGGCGTTTTTTCATGGTCATTTGCTTTGGATTGTAAAGTATTTTTCCTTCGCAAGGCCATCTGACGGAGTTAAGACGACGCGTGGAGCGCGGATCGAGAGACACATGAAAGTCTTGCGAGCGGAACACATGGGGATGTGCTTCGGGGTGCGCGACGCCATCGCTGCGGCGCGGGTGATCGACCAGCCCGGCGGCGTGACGGTGCGCGGCGAGCTCGTCCACAACCCCGCGGTGATTCGCGAGCTCGATCGGCGCGGCTTCTCCAGGACGCCGGAGACGGCACGCGACGCGATTCCCGTGACGCCACGCGTGATGATCACGGCGCACGGCATCAGCGAACGCGAGCGCCGCCGGCTCGAGAGCGCCGGCAAGGAGCTGGTCGACACCACGTGCCCGCTCGTCCGCGGGGTGCACGTCGCGGCGCGATCGCTCGCGGACGCGGGGTTCTTCGTCGTCGTCATCGGCAAGCCCGGGCACGTCGAGGTCGAGGGGATCGTCGGCGACCTCGACCGCTGGGCGGTGGTCGAGACCGCCGACCAGGCCGAGTCGTGGGACGAGCCTCGCATCGGCGTCGTCTGCCAGACCACGGTGCCCCCGCGCGTCGCGCAGGAGGTGCTCGCCGCGATTGTCGATCGCAACCGCGGCAAGGAGATCCGCTTCGAGGACACCGTCTGTCAGCCCACCCGCCAGCGCCAGGAGGCGGTGCTCGACCTCATCGACCGCGTCGACGCCCTGGTCGTCGTCGGCGGCCGCAACTCGAACAACACCCGCGAGCTCGCCCGCCTGGCCGCGTCGCGCGGCGTCCCGTGGGTGCATGTCGAGGGCGCCGCGGACCTCGATCCGGCGTGGTTCGAGCCCTTTGGCGTGGTCGGCCTCACCGCCGGCACCTCCACCCTCGACGAGACCGTCGACGAGGTGCATCGCGCGCTCGCGAGCCTCGACCCGGCCTTTCCGACCCCCGCCTGCCGGCCGCCCATGGTCCGCTAATCCTTTGCCGGAACGGCACCTGCACTCCAACGGCTCGATAAAATGCCGAAGAGTCGCTGAAGTCCGTCGTTGTGCGTTCCGAATATTCATGGTAGAGAGGTGCGCGACCGGTAAGAGCCCTGGGCTCTAGGGTACCTCGGTCAGGAGAACTGGTTTTATAGGGGGTTCTCATGAAGACCCTGCGTCATGCGATGGTTCGGAGGGCGCTCGCCCTCTCCCTTGTCGCATCGTTGTTCGTGGGATGTTATGGCTCCTTCAACCTCGTGAAGAAGGTCCACCACTTCAACGGAGACGTCGGCAACGAGTGGGTGAACGAGCTCGTCTTCCTCGGGTTCGTCATCCTGCCGATCTACAGTTTCGCGACGCTCGGCGACGCGATCATCTTCAACACCATCGAGTTCTGGGGCGGCACCAATCCGATCTCGCCCCCGGACGACATGGCGGCGAACGCCGACGAGGGCGACGCGACGGAGACGATCCGGCCCACGCCGGCCACGGCGCAGCTCCCCGGAGTGAAGACCGTGCTCAGCGCCTACGAGGGCGAGGCGGTCGTCGACCAGCTCGTTCTCGAGGCGGGCGAGGGGCGCTCGGTGGTCCTCAAGGACTCCAGCGGCGCCATCGTCGCGTCGGCCTGCTCACTCGAGGACGGATCCGTCGCCGTTTTCGATCGCAACGGCATCGAGACGCGTCGGGTCGGTGTCGAGGAGCTCGAGCGCGCGCGACAGCGCCTGCTCGCCAGGCAGTAGGAGGCGTAGGAAGGAGCGCGGGGCGCCGGGGGCCGATCGTTCGGCGCCGGCGCCCCTCACCATGAAGGCGATCGTCAAGGCAGACGCCGCGCCGGGGCTCACCCTGCGGAGCGTCCCGGAGCCCGAGGTCGGCACCAACGACGTCCTCATTCGCGTCACGCATTCCGCAATCTGCGGCACCGATCTCCACATTTACGAGTGGGACGAGTGGGCGCGACGCACCATCCAGCCGCCCCTGGTCATCGGGCACGAGTTCGTCGGCGAGATCGTCGAGCTCGGCCCGGGCGTCGAGGGGTTCTCGAAGGGCGACCGGGTCACCGGCGAGGGGCACATCACCTGCGGCATCTGCCGGAACTGCCGCGCCGGCAAGCGCCACCTCTGTCATCGCACGATCGGCATCGGAGTGCAGCGCGACGGCGCCTTCGCGGAGTACGTCGTCATGCCGTCGTTCAATCTGTGGCCGGTGCATGACGACGTGCCGTCGGAGATCGCGGCCTTCTTCGATCCGTTCGGCAACGCCACCCACTGCGCGCTCTCGTTCGAGGTCGTCGCCGAGGACGTGCTCATCACCGGCGCGGGGCCGATCGGCCTGATGGCGACGGCGATCTGCCGCTTCCGCGGCGCCCGCCACATCGTCGTCACCGACGTCAACGACTACCGGCTCGGGCTGGCGACGAAGATGGGCGCCACGCGCGCGGTCAACGTGCGCTCCGCCTCGATCCGCGCGACCGTCGATGAGCTCGGCATGTCGAACGGGTTCGACATCGGGCTCGAGATGTCGGGCCACCCCGACGCCTTCCGCGACATGCTGCGGAACATGTACCACGGCGGTCGCGTCGCCCTGCTCGGATTGCTGCCGGAGTCGACGCGCATCAACTGGGACGACGTCATCTTCAAGGGGCTCGTGGTCAAGGGAATCTACGGACGCGAGCTCTTCGAGACCTGGTACAAGATGTCGCAGATGCTGCGCAGCGGTCTCGACATCTCGGGCGTCCTCACCCACCGCTTCCCGGCCGATGAGTTCCAGGAGGCGTTTCGCGTCGTGCGCTCCGGAGAGTGCGGCAAGGTGCTGCTCGAATGGTCGTGATGGCGCCGCTGCGCCCACGTCGCGCGTGACGCGCGCCGGTGGATCTGGCGCTCGGGCGGCATCGGGGGTAGCATGCCGTCGGGAAGGGACGATCCGCCGGGTAGAGACGATTCGTCGGAAAGGCGATGGCCGACCTCCTTCAAAGGTACCGCGACGAGCTCCAGCGCATCCGCCGGGACGGGCTCGCCAAGGACGAGCGGACGATCACCACGCCCCAGGGGGTGGCGATCCGGGTCGACGATGGGCGCGAGGTGCTCAACTTCTGCGCCAACAACTACCTCGGCCTGGCGAACGATCCGCGCGTCATCGCGGCCGCGCGAGAGGCGCTCGAGTCCCACGGCTTCGGGGTCTCCTCGGTGCGGTTCATCTGCGGGACGCAGGACCTGCACCGCCGGCTCGAGCGCGCCATCGCGACGTTCTTCGGCACCGACGACACCATCCTCTACTCGTCGTGCTTCGACGCCAACGGCGGGCTGTTCGAGACGCTCCTCGACAGCGAGGACGCGGTGCTCAGCGACGCGCTCAACCACGCCTCGATCATCGACGGCGTCCGGCTCTCGAAGGCCCAGCGTTTCCGATACGCTCACGCCGACATGGACGACCTGGCGGCGAAGCTCGACGAGTGCGCCGGCGCACGCACGCGTCTGGTCGCCACCGACGGCGTCTTCAGCATGGACGGGGACATCGCGCCGCTCGATCGCCTGGTGCCGCTGGCGCGTTCCCGTGACGCGCTCGTCGTCGTCGACGACTCCCACGCGACCGGTTTCATCGGGAAGACCGGACGCGGCTCCGCGGAGCACCACGGCGTCATGGACGGCGTCGATCTCTTCACGTCGACGCTCGGCAAGGCGCTCGGGGGCGCCTCGGGTGGATTCACCACCGGCCGGCAGGAGCTGATCGACGTGCTGCGGCAGCGATCGCGGCCGTATCTCTTCTCGAACTCGCTGCCGCCCCCTCTGGTCGCCGCCGGGATCGCCGTCTTCAAGCTGCTCTCGTCGACGACGGAGCTTCGGGACCGCCTCGAGGAGAACACGCGTTACTTCCGCGAGCGCATGTCCGCGGCGGGGTTTTCGATCCGGCCCGGCGAACACCCGATCGTGCCCATCATGCTCGGTGACGCGAGGCTCGCCGTGACCATGGCGAGCGACCTCCTCGAGGAGGGCATCTACGTCATCGGCTTCTCGTATCCCGTGGTGCCGAAGGGGCAGGCGCGCATTCGCGTGCAGCTCTCGGCGGCGCACGAGAAGGAGCACATCGATCGCGCCGTCGAGGCCTTCACTCGCGTCGGGAAGAAGCTCGGGGTGATCTCGTGAGGTCGATCCGCGTCGCCACCGTCGGGCTCGCGCTCGCGTGCGGCGTGTCGTGCGCGCGACAGGAAGCGGTCGTGCGCTATGACATGGTCCTCGCCGGTGGACGGATCGTCGACGGCACCGGCAACCCGTGGCGACACGGGGAGGTCGCCGTTCGCGGCGATCGCATCGTCGCCGTCGGGCGGCTGCCGGCCCATGTCGCCACCAGAACCATCGACTGCCGCGGGCTCGTCGTCGCTCCCGGATTCATCGACATGCACTCGCACTCGGACATGCTGCTCCTCGAGGACGGCAACGCGCAGAGCAAGATCCGCCAGGGCGTGACGACGGAGGTCCTCGGCGAGCACACCTCGGGCGGGCCGTACAAGGGCAAGCTGCAGCCGAGATCCGCGGTCGCCGGCGGCATCCGCCTCGAGTGGTCGACGCTCGGCGGCTACCTCGACGCGCTCGAGCGCGCCGGCATCGCCACCAACGTCGCCTCCTACGTCAGCCAGGGGAACGTCTGGCGGTGCGTCATGGGCGACTCGTTCGATCGTCCGACCGCCGGGGACCTCGAGGCGATGCACGATCTCGTCCACGAGGCGATGGCCGAGGGCGCGTTCGGACTCTCCTGCCTCGCCGCGCAGCCGCCCGGACTGCTCGCGACGACGGCGGACCTCGTCGATCTCTGCCGCGCCGTTGCCGCTCACGAGGGGATCTACTCGACGCACATCCGCCACGAGGGCACCGGCGTCCTCGACGCCGTCAAGGAGGCGATCGCCATCGGCGAGCGCGCGGGCGTGCCCG
Source organism: Planctomycetota bacterium (assembly GCA_041569895.1). Lineage (GTDB taxonomy): Bacteria > Planctomycetota > UBA8108 > UBA8108 > JACQVS01 > JBFFXF01. The sequence goes on from JBFFXF010000150.1 coordinate 13,323, forward strand.
TCGACATCATCCACATCAAGATCGCCGACGAGCGGCTCTGGGGCCGCATGCAGGAGGTCGTCGATCTGATCGAGGCGGCGCGCGCGCGCGGTGTCGACGTGCAGGCGAACATCTACCCCTACGTCCGCGGCAACAACAACCTCGCCAGCATCGTCCCGCCCTGGGCCCACGAGGGCGGTGTCGAGAGGATGCTCGAGCGCCTGCGGGACGCCGCGGAGCGCGAGCGCATGAAGCGCGACATCCGCGATCCGGAGCAAGACTGGTACAACCACTACCTCGCGGTCGGCGGCGACTGGAGCCGCATGCTCGTCAACGCCGACCTGAGCCGGGCGAACGAGCGCTTCGAGGGCGCCACCATGGACCGCGTCATCGCCGAGCGCACCCGTGGCGCCTCGCCGCAGCCGGATCCGCTCGACGTGCTCTTCGACTTCCTGATCGAGGAGAGGGGCTCGATCAGCACCATCTACGCGCACCACACCGAGGCCGATCGCGACCTGGCGCTCGCCCGGCCGTGGTGCTCGATCGGCTCCGACGGATCGGCGTACGCGATCGAGGGTCCGCTGCGCCGCGGCAAGCCCCACCCGCGCAACTTCGGCACCTTTCCGCGGGTGCTCGGCCGGTTCGTCCGCGAGCGCGGTCTACTGACCCTCGAGGACGCGGTGCGGAAGATGACCTCGCTGAACGCTGCCAAGCTCGGCCTCACCGGTCGTGGCGTGATCCGCCGGGGGAGCTTCGCCGACATCACCGTCTTCGACCCCGACACGGTCATCGACCGCGCCACCTATCTCGACCCGTTCCAGTACAACGAGGGGATCGAGTACGTCATCGTCAACGGGACGATGGTGCTCGACCGGGGCGCGCACACCGGAGCGAGACCCGGCCGCGCGCTGCGGAAACGATCCCGGGCGACCGCCCCGATTGTGGTTTCGGCGGCCGGTGCCGACTGGTAAGCTGTGCCGACTCCGATCAACGCGGTGATCAACGCGGTGATCAACGCGGAAGAGACTCAACGCCGACGAGGCTGGAGGTGACGACATGCGATCGCTCGCGATCCGGACAGCGCTGTGGGCGCTCCCCGTGCTCGCTCTCGGCTCGTGCGACTCGGGCACGGGCGGACCCACCACCGACGGCGGCGGGTCGCCGTCCGGCGCCCCTGCAGGCGACCTCACCCCCTCCGCCGGAACGCGGCCGCTGCATCCCGACGAGATCCGCGGCGAGATGACCACCGCCTTCAAGCCGGCGCCGGCCGGCGCGACACCGGTGCGGGGCGACACCGCGGTGATCGCGCTGCTGAGCGACATCGACTCGCTCAATCCGTTCACGTCGACGTCACGCGAGGCCCAGGAGGTGCAGGACCTGATCTTCCCCCGGCTGATGCTCGAGGAGGCCGACTACTACAAGGGCCCGCCGACCTTCACGCCGAGGATCGCCGAGTCGTGGGAGTTCGGCGCCGACGGCCTGTCGATCCGTTTCAAGCTGCGGGAGTGCGAGTGGAGCGACGGCACGCCGATCACCGGGGAGGACATCCGGTTCTCGTGGGAGGCGGCGCGCAATCCGGACGTCGCGTGGGTGTCGGCGTCGATCGTCGACTTCATCCGCGACATCGAGATCCATTCGCCGCGCGACTTCACCGTCCACTACACGCAGGAGTCGCCCTACCAGCTGATGGACATCAACGACGTCCAGATCGTCCCGAAGCACGTCTTCGGCAAGGTCCCGTTCGACCGGTGGCAGGGACACGACTGGCGCGAGCAGTCGATGGTCTGCGGCGGACCATTCCGGCTCGAGGAGTACGTCCCCAACCAGCAAATCGTCCTCGGCAGAAACCCGCACTACTGGGAGCCGGGAAAGCCGTACCTCGAGAAGGTGGTGTTCCGCGTCGTCGGCGACCTGCGCACGCAGATCAGCGCCCTCCTCGCCGGCGACATCGACGTGATGATCTCGGTGATCCCCAAGGACGCGCGGCGTGTTCTCGAGGCGCCGCACCTCCAGCTCTACTCCTACGTGACGCGAACGTACGGCTACATCGGCTGGAACTGCGGGCACCCGCTCTTCAGCGACCGCCGAGTCCGACGGGCGATGACCCACGCGATCGATCGCGAGAACATCGTCGAGTCGATCTTCTATGGCTTCGCCAAGGTGGCGGCGCCGCAGATCATCTCGTCGATGTGGGCCTCGAACAAGAACATCCAGCCGCTGCCGTACGATCCCGACCGCGCCGTCGAGCTCCTCGAGGAGGCCGGCTGGAAGAGAAACGCCGAGGGGCTTTTCGAGAAGGACGGCAAGCCGTTTCGCTTCACGATCTTCACCAACGCAGGAAACGAGGTGCGCAGGCAGATCTGCGTCTACGCCCAGTCCAACCTGCGGGACATCGGTGTCGACATGCAGATCCAGGTGATGGACTTCAACCAGATGTCCGAGCAGCTCAAGGCGCACAAGTTCGAGTCGTACGCCGGCGTCTGGGGCGTCGCCACCAAGGTCGACAACAAGCCGATCTGGCACTCCTCGGCTGCCAACGGCCGGTTCAACTTCGTCGACTACAAGGACGACCGCGTCGACGAGATCATCGACACGGCGCGGGTCATGAAGGACTTCGAGGCCGCCAAGAAGCTCTGGGACGAGTTCCAGGAGATCCTCGACCGCGACCAGCCCTACACCATGGTCTACGAGCCGCGCGGCCTCGTCGGCATCCATCGCCGCTTCCAGAACGTCAAGGTGACGTCGCTCAGACAGATCGAGAACATCCACGAGTGGTGGGTGCCGAAGAGCGAGCAGAAGTACCGAGCCGCGGAATCCCGCTAGCTGAACGTCCGAATGTTCGCGTTCGTCGTCCGCCGACTGCTGATCGGGCTGCTGATCATCTGGGGCGTGTACACGTTGACCTTCTTCGCGGTCAACCTCGCCCCCGGGGACCCCTTCGCCAATCTCGAAAACCCGAAGATGACGAAGGAGGACCTCGAGCGGCTGCGTGCGAAGTGGGGCTACGACAAGCCGGTCCTCGTACGCTACTTCATCCACCTCGGCAAGCTCTTCTGGAGGCAGCCGGACGTCCGCGTCTTCGAGTCCGGCGGCCTCGAGATCAGGCTGTTCGGCGAGGACGGAACCAACCGGCTTTTTGCGACGGTGCAGCGGCCGCCGGATGAGATCGTCCTGACGCCGACCGAACGCAGCCGCATCGACTTCGGCGCCCGGGAGGTGCGCGTCGAGCGCCGTCCGGACGGCAGCTATCCCGACGCCGACATCGCCAGCGGCCGCTTCTCCGTGCTCGACACCTTCTTCGTCGTCGGCGAGACGGAGACTGCCCTCGAGACGTCCGGCGTCACGCTGCGCGCCTCCGGGGGCCGCCTGCAGGTCTCCCCCACCCTGGCGTCGGCCCCGGACCGCGTCACGCTCGACGGGCCCGGCGGCGAGACCATCCTGCTCGAGCGCACCGCCGAGGGGCTCTACGGCCCCGTTCCGGTCGAGCCCGGTTCCTACCGGGCGGGCGGCGTCGATATCTACGTCCCCGTCGAGCAACTCGACACCGCGGGCGTCACCATCGACCTCGGCTCCTCGGTCCTCACCAAGCGCCCGGTGACATCGCTGCTCGCCGAGCCGCTCGTCAACTCGCTGATCCTCGGCACCGCGGCGCTGCTCCTCGACTACATCGTCGGCGTGCTCATCGGCGTGGTGTCGGCCACGCGGCAGTACTCGAAGCTCGACCACGCCTTCACGCTCGGGGCGCTCTTCGTCTATTCGATGCCGAGCTTCTGGTTGGGGCTGATGCTGATGCTGCTCTTCGCGGTCAAGCTCCAGTGGCTGCCGAGCGAGGGGATGCACGACATCGGGGAGACCGGCCTGCTCGATCTCATCGAGCACATGCTGCTGCCGACCTTCGTGCTCGGCATCGGCGCCGCGGCCGCGACGGCGCGATACCAGCGATCGGCGCTGCTCGAGGTCCTCGGCCAGGACTACATCCGCACCGCGCGCGCCAAGGGGCTGCCGGAGGGCGCCGTCGTCTGGAAGCACGCGATGCGGAACGCGCTGATCCCCGTGATCACCCTCTTCGGACTGACGCTGCCCTTCCTGGTCTCGGGGTCGGTGATCGTCGAGCAGATCTTCTCGTGGCCCGGCATGGGGCGCGAGGTGATCAAGGCGATCTACGGCCGCGACGTCTTCGTGGTCTCGGGGATCACGCTGATCGCCACGACGATGGTGGTGCTCGGAAGTCTCGTCGCCGACCTCCTCTACGCGCTCGTCGACCCGAGGGTGAGGCTGCAGTGACCGCCGGCAACGAACCTTCGACGGGCGTCGCGGAGCCCCCGGCGCGCGCGCAGGGCGATCGGGCCCCGGTGCGACTCCGCGAGAGCCTGATCCCCGGCCTCGGCCACGTGCTGCGCGGCCACGGCCGGCGTGCGTGGCGGATCCTCCTCTTCCTCGCGGCGTGGGTCGCGGTGGTCGTCTTCCGGTTCGAGACCATCGTGCGCGCCGCGCGGGAGAGAAGCGCGGAGGACATCATCGCCCTGGCGTTCCTGGTGGCGCTCCCGGTGGCGCTCGCCTTCGCGGCGC
>JBFFXF010000151.1:0-17692 GCA_041569895.1 Planctomycetota bacterium
AGCCCACCAGCCCCTCGGGGATCCTCGACAACTGCAGCGGCATGTCCGCGTTCAGGGACGCGCTCGAAGTCGCGCGCGCGGAGCGAGCCGCCGCGCGAGCCAAGCTGCACGAGATGATCTGGCTCGCCCTCAACCAACTGAAGCCGAGCATCAGGGGGCAGATCAAGAGCGCCGTCAAGGTGCTGATCAAGGAGCTCGTCGCGCTCGCCGGATCCCCCGTTCTGGCCGGAGCGGTGCTCATCGCGGAGGCCATCGACAAGCTCAGAGGCATGGTCGAGGACATCTTCGACGCTCTCGATCTCTTCCTCGAGCTGGACCGGCTCTACCACGACTACGAGCAGCTCTCGCAGCTCGCCGCCGACCGCATGCGTCGCGCCGAGGAGCTCGGCGCGGCAGTCGACCCGCAACGCTGCCTCGACGAGACACGAGACCTGCTCGAACGCTCGCGCGACCTCCTCGATCAGGCCGACCTCGAGGAGCAGATCAACGCCATGCGTGATGAGCGCAACCAGCTCCGCGACGAGCACGGCCGGCTTCTCAGCTACCGCGAGGCCGCGGAGATCGCGCGCGCCAAGCTCGAGCAGATCCGGGCGGCGCAGGGAGGCGGCGGGGCGATCGGGGGCAGGGGCGCGGGCGTCCTGACGGAGGAGGAGGCGCGCCGCCTCGTCGATGAGGCGATCGTGGAATTGACGGGCATCGAGAGCGACGTCGAGCGCATGGAGTCCGTCATCGATTCGGTGATCGCCGCGCTCCAGCGCCGCGCCGCCGCGGACGATGCCTGGCTGTCGGCCATCGCGGCCGTCCTGCGAGGCACGTCCTCGCCGGTACCGGGCGTCGGCAATGGCGTGACCGAGGTCGGCGAGGTGGCCCTGGTGAGCCGCGTCGCCGGTGTCCCGGTCCTCAGCAGCGGCAGCTCCGGTTTCTCGGACAGCGAGGGGCGCTTCAGGCTCTACGGCGTTCCGGGCGTCCTGGTCAATCGGACCACCGGGGAACGGTTCCCGCTCCCGGTCTCGGTGGTGGCGGACGACTCGGCGCTCTCGGGGCTGAGGCCGGACGTCGACGACGACGGCATGCCCGACGACTGGGAAGTCCTCAACGGACTCGATCCCCGGGATCCCGGCGACGCTCTTCTCGATCCCGACCTCGACGGACTCTCCAACCTCGACGAGTACGCCAGCGGAGGCAACCCGCGCTCGGCCGACACCGATGGCGACGGCGTCGGCGACCTCGAACAGCTCCAGGCGGGATCCTCGCCTGCGGCCCTCCCGACATCGAACCTGCTGGCGCTCTACACCCTGAGCCCCAACCGCGGCCGCGTCGGCGAGCGCGTGCGGCTCGCCGGCATCGGATTCGACATGGATCCGACCGCGAACGAAGTGCGCTTCGGCGCGGTGGTCGCCGACGTCCTGTCGGCCCGCCGGAGCTCGCTCGAGGTGATCGTCCCCGCCGGAGCGCGGAGCGGCAACGTGACGGTCACCGTCGGCGACCGGACGTCGAACGGAGTGCGCTTCGTGGTGCTGGTCGAGCCGCCGCCCATCGAGGGGATGCCGCTCGGGTTCGTCGCCATCCCCGGGTTCGCCGCCGCCGTCGATATCCACGGCGATGTCGCGTACGTCGCCGCGGGGCCGGCCGGGCTCCAGGTGGTCGACGTCTCCGATCGGACGATGCCGGTGATCGTCGGCGCGCTCGACACGCCGGGACACGCCCGCGATGTCCGGGTGGTCGGCGAGCTGGCCCTCGTGGCTGCCGGGTCCCGCCTTCACGTCGCGGACATCTCCGCCGCCGGGAGCCCCACCTCCATCCGGTCCGTGGGGATCGGCGGCGAGGCGGAGGACCTCGCCGTCTCCGGCACGCTCGTGTACGTTGCCGCCCGTGCGGCGGGGCTCGCCGTCGTCGACGTGACCAGCCCGATGGCGCCTCGCGTCGTCGGAGCCACCAGCGTCCCGGGAGTCGCGAGAGGCGTTGCGGTCTCGGGTCGACTCGCGGTGATCGCCGCCGGCGAGGCCGGTCTGCAGGCGGTCGATGTCTCCGACCCGACACGGCCGCGTCTCGCTGGCCTCGTCGAGACCGGGGGCGACGCCCGTGACGTCGCGCTCGAGGGCCGCACCGCGTTCGTCGCCGCCGACACCGGCGGTCTCGTGATCGTCGACGTCAGCCGTCCGGATGCGCCGTCGATCATCGCGCGACTTGCGCGGGAGATCGGCGGCACCCTCGCCGACGTGGCGGTTCCACCGCTGTCCGATCAGAGGCTGGCGCTCGGCGCCGACTACGGCTTCGTCAACGGCGTGCCGATCCTCGACGTCAGCCTGCCGTCGAACCCGACGCCCCGCGCGTTCCTCGACTTCAGCGGCTTCCGTGACGACGACGGCACGGGCATCGTCGCCGACGCGAGCTTCGTCTACCTCACCGCGCAGCGCTCGGGCGACTCGCGTCTCTACATCGGGCAGTATCGCGCGCGCCAGGACACGGGCGGCAACCCGCCCGAGCTCACGATCACGTCGCCGGCTCCCGGGACCACGGTGATCGAGGGTGAGGCCGTGTCGGTGACCGTCTTCGCGAGCGACGACATCGCCGTGGCCAGCGTCGAGTTCGAAATCGACGGCGAGGTGCGCGAAAGCGATCGCACGCCGCCGTACGCCATGCGTCTCGTCGTCCCCGCGGGCGTCACGCGGCTCGAGCTCGGGGCGAGCGCCGTCGACTTCGGCGCCAACGTCGGTCGAGCCGGCACCATCGCGCTGAGCGTCGTACCGGACCCGCTGACCACGGTGCGTGCGGTGGTGGTCGGTGAGGACGGCACGCCCCGCGGGGGCGCCGAGGTGAGCGTCGCCGGCGTGTCCGGCGTCACTGCGGCCGATGGTTCGGTGACCATCGTCGGCGTGCCGACCCTCGAGCGTTTCCTGGTGGCGCGAGCGACGCTGGCTCTCGAGGACGGGACGTGCCTGTCCGTCGAATCAACAGCGGCCGAGGCCGCACGCGGTGGACTGACCGACCTCGGCGTCATCCGGCTGCCGGCCGTCGCCGAAACGATCCACGATCTCGCGGCCGACTGGAGCGACGAGGAGAACCCCAACGGACCGTGGTCGTACAACTCGGCTCCCGGCGTTCCGATCACGGTCCACGTGGAGGACTGGGACCCCGACAACGCCTTCCCGGCTCCGCAGCCGGCATGGCCGCACGGCCACGTGCCGGCATGGTTGCGAGTCGCGTCGACGCCGGTCTCGCCCGATTTCGACATCACGGTCGGCGCAGTGATGATGCACGGTTCGGAGAGCTCCGCTGCCGGCGTCTCCTGGACCAGCCCGGAAGACGGCATCATCGAGGTCTCCGGCGGCGCGTGGCTGGTCCGCGACCGCGGCCGGAGCATGCGCTGGACGCTCTCGCTCGAGGGCACGCTGCTGGCCTCGGGCGACCTCGCCACCGGTGACGCGTACGACTCGCGGAACCCGTTCCGATTCGCCGACGGCGCTCCTGCAGGAGAGGACCTCACACTCCCGGTCGCGAGGGGCGACACGCTGGTCCTCGACCTCGTCAAGACGGGCGCGTTCGCGGAGTACTGCGGCGTGGAGCTCAGCGTGCGGTTTCTGCGCGAGTGTCCGTGAAAGAGAGTCGCGTCGAGACCCCGGAAAGGGATGTACTCAGGGAACGTGGACGACTCCCGGCGGGACTCGAGCGAGAAACGGGTGACGTGACGTCTCTCGCGTGACCGATCACTCGATGATCCGCCTCGGGATCTCCGCGCCGGCCACGTAGCTCAGCTTTGCCACCTTGCACATCTGGTAGACGTTGATGCGGAAGTCGGGGCAGGTGCTGACGAGGCAGTAGGCGTCGGTCGGCGAGAAGCCGTAGTCGGTGACGAGCCAGTCGATGAGGTGGATCGTCGCCGTCTCGACCGCGACCTCGAGCGGGCGATAGGAGTGGATCGCGACGATCGCGTCGGGCTTCTCGATGCACACCGACGGCACGGTCTTCCCCTTGATGAGCTCGAGCTTCAGGCGCACGGTGGCATTGGTCTCCGCCGCCGTGCCGGTGAACTCGGTGTCCCCCTGGCTGGCGTGGACGTCGCCGAGCGAGAAGAGCGCCCCCTCGTGGTAGACCGGCAGGTGGATTCGGTTGCCGGGCGCGACGTCGCGGATGTCGAGGTTCCCTCCCCACGCGCCCTGGCCGTCGATGGTCGTCGTCACCTCGCGGTCGGGCGCCACGCCGAGCGTGCCGACGAACGGGGTGATCGGCCACGACACGCGCTCGCTGAAGTGCAGCGTGCCGTCGCGCGTCGTGCCGCTCGGGCCGGGCTCATGCCGGAAGATCTTCGTCGTGTACTCGCCGGAGAGCTCCGGCCAGCGCGTCGACTCGCCCAGCGGTCCGCGCCGCGGGCCGATGGCGGTCCAGGAGAAGTCACCGACGACGATCTCCTCGACGGAGACGACGAGCGTGTCGCCGCGCGCGGCGCCCTCGACGAAGACCGGACCGCCGATCGGGTTCGCCAGCGGCGGGTCACGATCGAAGCCGGGGCGGCGAGCCGGAATCGCTTTGTCGTCGGGCGAGCGAAAGTACCCCGTGCTGGCGTCGTTGGTCTCGATCTCGAAGGTCTCCCCGGGCTCGATTCGCAGGAGCGGGGCGTCGCGCCAGTCGAAGGCGTACTTCCTCGCCGCGGATCGCTCGATTCGCTGCATGGTCACACCAGGTCTGAGGTGGGTGGTTTCCCGTGCCCACAGCGTACCCGTCGCGAGGTCCCGCGGCGAGCGTGCGAGCGCGGGCTTCGCCTTCAAGAACGGCGACACCAACGGCGAAACCCGATTGACAGCAATCGGGTTTCGCCGACTTTTCTGCAAACGGAAAGCCTATCTCACCGGCGCTGCGGGAGTCACTCGAGCTCGAAGCAGCTCTCGAACGCAGTCTGGTTGCCGCTCGCCTCTCTGGTCAGGATCTCGTACTTGAACTCGTCGCCGAGCTCGAGGAACCCCTCCGGGACGTCGATCTCCGTCACCGAGGGCGGCAGCTCGACGCTGAAGACCAGGGGCGTCGGCTCCTCCCGCTCGACGACCACCTGGTAGAGGACCACCTCGATCGGCTCGTTGGTGCGGCCGAGCTCGGGATGCGAGAGCGTCACCGGATCCCAGCTGATGACGACGCCGTTCTCGCCGTTGATCACGGGCACGAGCTCGTCGCAGTCGTCCGACGCCGGCACCCCGTTGATCGCGATGTTGTCGGGGCGCGCGGGCACGAGATGCGTGATCTGCACCTCGCTCTCGAGCTCGAACCCGTCGAGCGTTTCACCCTCGACCTCGTACTGGCCCTCCGGGAAGCGCTCGAAGAAGACCTCGGGCGGCAGCTCGGCGAACTCGGGCTCCGCGCTCTCGAAGAAGAGCTCGGTCAGCCCCTGTCTCGTCAAGCGCCCCGCGGTCCGGACGTTGAGCATCCGCCGGCCGGCGGGATCCTCGATCTCGAGCTCCTTCCACGGCTCGCCATCGATGAGCGCGTGAATTCCCAGGTCGCCATCCGTGTCGTTGAGCTCGAAAAAGATGCTGGCGACGGCGAAGGGGATCTCGTTGGCCCCGTGCCGATCACCCCAGCTCTCGGGCGCCACGCCGAGCGTGAGAACGGCCGCCATCGCAAGAGCCAACCAGAGAGCGCGCGTGTGTCGTGTCGTCGTGTTCATCGCATTCCTCATCGTGTCTGGAGTTCCCCCGGAAGGCCTCGTCGCGCGGCTCGCGTCGCGACACCGCGTCGCGACACCACGTCACGGTCCGCGTGCCGGTGCTCCCGGCGCTTCGTGGTTCCCTGGCCAGGTCGGTCTCGAAGCGCTGTCAGATCATACGGCCGGGTGATGAGAGCAACGTGAGGGCGGCATGAAGACGCCCTCATTTCCCCTTCGAGCCCACCTGCACCGAGCCTCGTCGAGAGCCCGGAGGCGGCCGGCCGGGCGGTGGATTTCTGTTGTCTTCCCCGGCGCGAGCACCGCCCGGAGGTTTCACGTTCTCCATCGTCGAGGGCTCGTTCGCCAACGTCATCGGCTTCGAGCCCGGAGATCGTTTTCCCGCGGTCGCAGATGGCCAGTGGATCTTCCTCGCTCCGCTGCCGGCGGGCCAGCACGTCATTCGCTTCCAGTCGACGACCGACAACCCGGATTTCCAGCTCGACGTGACGTACCATCTCACGGTCGGCGGCGAGGACGGTGACGATGACGACTGATTGACCGAGTGGAATCCGCGAGGCGAGGCTCGATCTCGGGCGCGGATCGGGCCTCGCCGAATCGGTTTCGCGCTATTGGGACATGCTGGCGGGAAAGAAAACCAGCGCCCCGAGCACGCAGAAGTAGGCGAGCTCGGCGAGGAGCGGCACCTTGACCAGCGACGCATTCGATTCCGCGACGGCGTCCTGCGGACACCTTGTTCCGATACGCTTCCCGGCAAGCGAGTCGTCGCGTCGACTCGCTCGCGTCGACTCGCCCGCGCTCCCCCTCCTGAACCGTATCCTCACGTGAGGACCGGAGCGGGATCCGCCCGGCTTACCGGCCTCGCGGAAGCCCAAACATCGAAGAACGGAAGAGGGGGTCAGTGACGATAAATGGGATTGCGGGCGTGTTGCTCGAACCCGGCGCGGCCCGCCCAGTCGGAAGAACGGAAAAGGTCTGCAGCATGAAATTCCAGGTCAACGTCAAGGTGACCGCCCTGGTGAGCGTGCCGATCGAGGCGGACTCCGAGGAAGAGGCGAAGGAGAAGGCGAGCAAGCTCGCCGTCGTCGCGATCGATGACGGCGCGGGCACTCCGTTTCCGCCGCACCAGTGCTGGGTTCAGCTGAACTTCCCGGACAACGAGATCCTCGTGCTCGACGCCGTCGAGTCGCGCGCCCTCGACCAGCTGAACGAACAGGACTGAACGGTCCGGGTCGGGCGCGCGCGTGAGTCGAGGTCGCGCGTTCCCATCCGCCCCCCGCCAGTGCTGCGAGACCCGGCATTCGACGGCTCGAGCGAAGCTCCCGAAGCTTTGCGTTTCCTGATTTCCTCGGTTTCCTCCCTTCCTCATGAATCGTCTGACGGAAAATCGATCGAAGTCGGTGAAGGCCTGCGACAGTGGGGCACTGTCTCCTCAAGAGATTTCAGCCAGTCGGACGATACTCTGGGCATGGTCCGACTGCGAATCACGTTTCCGGTGCTTGCGCTGCTCGCGCTCTCGGCCGGCTGCAGCGCCCTCTTGCTGCTGCGACCGGCCTCGCGGCGCGACCGGCACCCGGTCGATTTCCGCGAGGCGCTCGAGTTCGCCGAGCGGGCCGATGCCGCGTACCTCAGGCGACGGCAGATCCGGCGGCGATACCGCGACTATCGAGTCCACGTCCAGGACCTGCCCGAGTCGGACGTGCGCTTCTTCGTGCTCGTCGACGACCGCACGCGCACACAGCACATCGCCGTCCGGGGGACGAGCAATCTGACCAACATCCGCGTCGACGCGACATTCACGCCCGAGCCGGACGTCAACCTCGGGGTCCCGCTGCACCTCGGATTCTCCCGGGCCGGCGCCGAGCTGCACGAGAATGTCCGTCCCTACCTCAAGAGGGATTACCGAACCACCGTCACCGGCCACTCGCTGGGCGGGGCGCTGGCGGCGATTCTCGGCATGCACCTGAAGGCGGACGGGTACCGCGTGACGCGCGTCATCACCTTCGGCCAGCCGAAGGTCACCAACGTCGACGGGGCGCGTCGCTACGGCGATCTCCCCATCCTCCGTTTCGTCAACCGCAACGATCCGGTGGCGGAGGTGCCGCCGCTGCTCTCCCTCCGCGACGTCGATTGGCGCTACTCCCACGTCGGCCCCGAGGTCATCCTGTGGACGGGGAACCGCTACATCTACGTCGAGCGCCACCAGGCCCTGTTCACCGCGGTGCTCTCCTTCTGGGGCAACCTGGGGAACCACGAGGTGGCCGAGCACACCATGGAGGCGTACCTCGCGAGCCTCCGCAACAAGGTCCACGGCGCCGAGGAGATCCGCTTCGAGGAGCGAAATAACTTCCTCGACTGAGAGCGGGCGGCCTCCGACTTCGGGCTCGAGCTTGTCAGCCCCGCGTCCTCGGTCGGGCAAACTGGCAATCCGATGCCAATTTGCTCATGGGCACCGAGTCTGCCGTGGCGCCGGCTCGGTGTCCTGCCCCTGTGAGATTCCCGACGAGAACCCCAAGAAAACCGGACGTCCGGCGTCATCTCACGTGAGGACGCAGTTTCGGTCGTCGAAGAGGACGTGGACCCCGAGCCCCGGACCCAGATGACACGAACCCAGAGACTCCTCGCCACGGTCGCGGTCGCCGTCGGCGTCGTCCTCGCGTTGGTCGCCGGGATCGCCCTCGTCGACGGCGCGTGCCGCGTCCGTTTCGCCGAGAACGTCATGCTGCGGTCCGAGCCGCGCGCCGAGTCGCACTGGCAGTTCGTCGAGACCGGGAGGGGGACGCTCATCCGGGTGGCTTCCGGGCGGTTTCGCGGCTGGTACCTGGCGTGCGACGATCGCGTTGAGCCGCAGCTGCCGCCGGTGGATTTCAGTTTTGTTCGGAATCGCTTTCCTCAGAAGGCGGGATCCCACGTGCGCAATCTCACGCTCCGCGAGAAGAAGGGCGCGGACTGCTTCTGGCGCGTGACGGGGACTGACGGAGGGTTCACCCTCCAGGCGACCCACGGCCGCTACGCGAACTGGTACCTCGACTTCATCGACGAGTACGTGCCGGACACCGACCGCGAGCCGCCGAGCGCGTGGAACCTCGTCCTCAACCCCAACCCGGTCCCGGGAACGACCTGGACCATCACGCAGAGCGCCGCTGGACGGGCGATCCGGGCAACGACCGGCAACTTCCGGGGCTGGTACCTCGACGCCATCACCGGCGCGAAGATCATCGAGCGCCGCCTCTGCTGGGGCGAGGACGCCGAGCGCGACCGCCAGGAGCCGCCGCTCGCGAGGTGAGTCGGCGTGAGTCGCTTGCGCTCGCAGAGGGCTCCCGGCGTGAAGCGGTATTCTCCTTATCCCCCCGCACACGGCGGGTGCGACTCGCACCGGGCCGGGTCGAGGCCGTCCACCGAGCCGCACTCGGGGAACGGGGCGGCGGGCGGGCCCGCGCCGAGGAAGAGGAAACCGAGGATGCCGATGCCGTCGGTGATGTTCGTCATGCCATCGGCGTTGACGTCCATCGTCTCCAGACACGTCGGCGCCTCCTGCCCGAGAAAGAGGAAGCCGAAGACGCCGAGCGCGTCGGTGATGTTGAGTATGCCGTCCTGACGGACATCGCCGCGGAGGAACGGCGTCGTCGGCGGCGCGCCCGTGCGGATCGCCTCGATCTCCTCCTCCGTCAGCGCCTTGCCGAAGATCTGCACCTCGTCGATGAGGCCGACCCAGCCCTCGTTGAAGTTGATCGGATCGGGGTTGATGCTGCCGATCGACGTGGTCTTGAACGCCGACGGGCGGTTGACGATCTCCTCGGTGAGCACGTTGTCGTCGGCCTGCACGCGCACCGTCGCGGTATCGCCCTCCGTGTCCCACACCACCGCCAGGAAGGTCCAGTCGGGGGTCACGGGTGTCGGCAGATCGCCGGTGACGCCGTTGCCGGTAAAGGCGACATAGCGGAACTCGCCGTTTCGGTTGTCGAGGCCGAAGGCGCGATCCCAGCCGCCGTCGTCGTGACCGAACGCCTTGTAGAGCCCGGGCGTGTCCGGGATGAACTCGCCGGGCTTCACCCACATGGTGACCGAGAGGTCGGGGAACGCCGAGGGATTGACGTCGATCGGCGCGCTGATTCGCCCGAAGCCGAAGAACTCGAAGGCCTCGCCCTCACCGTCGAATCCGCTGCCGACGCCGCCCGGAACGGCGTCCCCCTCGGGGGTGCCGTGCCTCTCGTTGCCGCTCTCGTCCTCCGGCTCGCTCTCGTCGAAGCTGTAGTAGAGCAGGCGCACGAGGCGGTCGGGGACCCGGAAGGTCATGTCCTCTCCGATCGCCCTGCCGTCCTCGTTCTCCGCGACGGCCCGGAAGTGGTAGACCGTCTCGCCATCGAGCCCGTCGAGCGTCACGGCGAGCGGAATCGCCGCGAACCCGCTGCCGACGTCGATCTCGGGCGTCATGTTGCCGTAGTCCGTCGTCAATCCCCACTCGAATTGCGCCGTCGTCGCCAGCCCGTTCGGGATGACGCGCGCGTTGAGCACGGCGCCGCTCGAGGTGAGGTCCGAGGCGGGCAGCGTCACCACGGTCGGCGCGTCCTCGTCCGGCTGGAGCACCTCGATGCGGATCGCCTCGACCTCCTCCACGGTCAGAGCCGCGCCGAAGATCTGCACCTCGTCGATGAGGCCGACCCAGCCCTCGTTGAAGTTGTCGGGCCGGAGGCTGCCGATCGCGGACGTCACGAACCTCGATGGCGTGTTGGTGATCGGCTCGGTGATGTTGTTCTCGTTGGCGTGCAGCCTGACCGTGGTCTCGTCGGGCCCGGTGTCCCAGACCGCCGCGACGAAGGTCCACTCGGAGGTCACCGGCGTCGGCATCGGTCCGGTGACGCCGGCTCCGTTGAACGCGGCCCAGCGGAAATCGCCGTTTCGGTTGTCGAGCCCGAAGGCGCGGTCCCAGCCGCCGTCGTCGTGACCGAACGCCCTGTACAGCCCCGGCGAGTCAGGCACGAGGTCGCCCGGCTTCACCCACATGGTGACGGTCAGATCCGAGAGAGTCGACGAGTTGATGTCGACGGGAATCTCGACCTGACCCGCTCCACCGAACTGGAAGGCCTCGCCGTCGCCGGTGACGCCGCTGTCGGGTCCGGCCGTAAAGGCGTCGCCCTTCGCCGTTCCGTCTCTGCCGTTGCCGCTGTCGTCGAGCGGCTCGCCGGAGTCGAAGGTGTAGCGGGCGATCGGATCGAGGCGGCCCGGAATGATGAATTCCTGATCGGCGCCGAGCGTGGTCCCGTTCTCGT
Organism: Planctomycetota bacterium; assembly: GCA_041569895.1. Taxonomy (GTDB): domain Bacteria; phylum Planctomycetota; class UBA8108; order UBA8108; family JACQVS01; genus JBFFXF01. The sequence goes on from JBFFXF010000151.1 coordinate 10,924, forward strand.
TGCTCGCGACGATGCGGAAGTGGTATCTGGTCGAGACGGCGAGCCCCTCGAGCGCCGCCGTGACGATGACCTCGCTGAAGTCGCTCCCGGCGTTCCCCTCGGGCGTCTCCATGCCGTACTGGTCCGTCTCTCCCCACTCGAACTTGTAGGTGGTCTCGGCGCCGTTCGGCGACACGCGCGCACGCAGGGTCGCGGTCCCGTCGCTGGAGAGGCCGCCGGCGGGGAGGGTGGTGACCTGCGGAGCTCCCGGCTGCGGTCCCGCGACCTCGTCGCGAATCGCCTCGACGTCGTCGATGCTCAGCGCCTCGTCCCAGATCTGCACCTCGTCGATGAGGCCGCGCCACGCCTCGTTGAAGTTGTCCCAGCGCAGGCTCCCGATGGTCGCGATCGAGTGTCCCGTCGTGTTGTTGATGTCCGCGACCACGAAGTTGTCGTCGGCGTGAAACCGCACCGTCGCCATTCCGGTCGCGTCGTCGGTGTCCCAGACAGCGGCCAGGAACGTCCAGGCGCCGGTCACCGGCGTGCCCGTGCTCACCGTCGGCTGCGGGCGCAGGCCTCCCGTGAACGCGGCCCAGCGGAATCCGTCGGCGGCCGGGCGGTTGTCGAGGCCGAAGGTGCGATCCCACCCGCCGTCGTCGTGGCCGAACGTCTTGTAGAGTCCGGGCTGGCCGACGATGGTCGGGTCAGCCCGCACCCACATGGTGACCGTCAGCCGCGGGAACGACGTGTAGCTGACGTCGATCGGGATCTCGATGTGCCCGAGGCCGCTGAACCGAAACGACTGGCCGGTGCCGTCGACCCCGGAGCCCTCCCCGGCGGGCGTGGCGTCGCCATCGGGCGTGCCGTCGAAGAGGTTGCCGGTGTCGTCCGTGGCATCGCCATTGTCGAACGTGTAGTGCGCGATGAGATCGGCACGCGCCTCCGACCGGGCGAGACATAGCGCGGCCGCGATGACGAGTCCGTACGTGAAGCAGGACTTCATGGAAGGCCCTCTCCTTTTCCTGCGATCGACCCGGAAGCTGTACGTTATAAAAAGGCGCGCGATCCGCGCCGTCTCGACCCTCCTGCGTCGCCAGTCTACGCGAGGAACCCGAGAACTCCAACGGTTCTCGCCCGCGGGGCCCCGGGAGCAGAGGTCGGACCGGCGATCGGGTTCGGCCGCCGGCTCAGCGGCCCTCGCTTCGAAACGGCCCGGCCCGAAACGCTCGCCCGGCGCGGTAGAGCTCGTGGCGCGCTTGCAGCTTCCCCAGGACGTCCGCGGAGTCCTGCGACGCCGCCAGGTCGATGGCCCGCTGGCTCGCCGCCACCGCGTCGTCGAAGCGCCCGGCCTCGGCGTACGCGGCGGCGAGCGTGGCGAGCGTGGCGTGGCGTCGACCGCCGTCGGCCCGCGTCACTGCCTCGGCGAGGCGAACCGCCTCGGCTCCGTCGCGCATCGAGGCGTCGGGATGCGTGGCGAGGATCCACGCGAGGTTGTTCGCGGCGAAGGGCCAGCCCGGACGCAGCGCGAGCGCGCGGCGCAGGTGTCGCACCGCGCCGCGAGCGTCATTCTCCGCCAGGAGCGCGTTCGAGAGGTGGAAGAGCGTCGCGAGGTCGTCGGGCTTGCGGGCGAGCGCCGCCTCGAGGTGCACGCGGGCCGCGCCGGCGCGTCCGAGGCCGAGCTCGGCGAGGCCGAGGTTGTAGAGGAGGTCGGCGTCATCGGGATGACTCTCGAGCGCGCGAGCGAGGTGCGCGGCGGCCTCCTTCGCGCGCCCCCGGAGCAACAGCTTGATCCCGGCCTCCCGGTGGAGCGCGCCGTCCCGCGGGGCGAGCGTGTGGAGTCGCTCGAACGTGCCGGCGGCCTCCGCGATCTCTCCATCGGCGAGGAGCCGATCGCCGAGGAGGCGGACCGACCGGAGGACCATGCCGGCGTCACCGCTTCCGGAGGTGGAGGCGATCGCGAGGCAGCGCTCGAGGTAGCGACGCGAGGCCTCGCGCTCGTCGCGCAGCTCGAGTGCCTGGACGATCGGCCGCGGGTCTGCGGGAAACGGCTCCGACGCCCATCGACCGGGGAACGGCACCGCGCTCGCCCGGCGGGCCGCGGGAGTCGCGCCGAGAAGGCGCACGTCGGCGAGGAGCTCATCGAGTGGCACGCGTCCCTTGTAGATCACCGCGACGCGACCCTGCGCGTCGAGGAGGAAGCTCGTCGGCACCGGCAGCGGGCGCTGGAGCTCGACGAGGGCCCGGTGGAAGAGCTCGAGGCGGTCGACCAGCTCGACCGTCGCGCGTCCCGAGAGGAACGGATACCCGAGGCGCGCCAGGCGTCCGAGCGCGGCGGCCCGCGCGTCGGCATCGGGAACGTCGAGCTCGTCGACGTTCAACGCGAGGATCTCGAGCCCGGCGGCGCGAAGCGCCCGCTCGTTTCGCGTCCACTCGCGCAGCTCCTTCACGCAGGGAAGGCACGTGTCCGACCAGAGCGAGACCAGGAGGGCCGTGCCGCGGTGGCGATCCAGGGAAACGCTCTCGCCGTCCCGGGAGAGGTAGCGGACCTCGGGAAGCGGCACCGGACCGGTGAGCACCGTGCGGCTGGCGGATTCCGCCGGCGGCAGCGCGACCGGTCCGGGCTGGAGATGCCGCCTGCCCGATGGCGGTGACCACTCCTCCGCCGCGGCGCGTCCCTGGCGGAGGACGTAGCGGCGGTCGGGCCGCACGCCCGTGAAGGTCTGCGGCGCGCCGCCCGGCCAGCGCACCGTCACGTGGTCGATCCCTGCCGCGGAGCCGAGACCGAAGTGCATCCACTTGCTCGACTGCGACAGGTAACCGTCGCCGGCGCGGAGCGTCTCGATCAGGCTTCGCGAGCCGCCATCGAGCGCGACCTCGACGCGCGCCCCGATGGCGTCCCGGTTGCACGTCACGCCCTCGAGGCGGAGGGCGAGCCAGCGGCGCGTCGCCGGGGAGTCGTTTCTGAGCAGGCGCACGCGCGGTGCGGTGCGGTTGGCGAGCCACAGGTCGAGATCGCCGTCGAGGTCCCAGTCGACCACGGCGACGACGCGGCCATCGTCCTCGAGGTCGAGCCCGGTGGCGGCGGAGACGTCGGCGAAGCGCGGCACGGCGCGACGGTCCGCGCCGGTGTTCAGGAAGCAGCAGTTGCGCTCGTGGCCGCTGAAGGAGCGTCCCTCGCCGATCAGTCGGTTGAGCGCCGACCAGGCGTTCCGATAGCGCAGGAGCTCCTCGGCGCCGCTCTCCTCGGCGTCACCGTCGGGCGATTGCGACACGACCTGTCGCCAGTAGAAGCTTCACAAGTCGCCGGTGTCCTCGGTCGTGATGTAGCCGTTGGTGACGTAGATGTCGAGGTGCCCGTCGTTGTTGAGATCGACGAACTTCGAGCCCCAGGCCCAGCGACCCATGGTGACGCCGCTCGCCACGCTGACGTCCTCGAACCCGGCGCCGCCGAGATTGCGAAACAGCGTGTTGCCGCGGGCGTGCCGGCGGAAGTGCTCGAGCTCCCCGGCCTCGCCCGCCGGGCGGAAGCGTCGCTGGAAGGCGATGCGGTTGCCCGCGGACGAGAACATGTTCGAGACGTAGACGTCCATGAGGCCGTCGTTGTCGTAGTCGCCCCACGCGACCGACATCCCCGCCGAGATGTCCTCGACGCCGAGCTCCGCGGCGACGTCGCGGAAGATGCGCCGGCCGCCGGCCACCTCGTCGTTTCGATAGAGGTTGTTCCGGCCGTAGTCGTTCGCCACGTAGAGGTCCATGTCGCCGTCGTTGTCGTAGTCGTCCCACGCCGCGGCGAAGGTGTAGCGACGGTTGTTGACGTCGAAGCCCACGCGCCCGGTGACGTCGGTGAAGCCGCCCCGCCCGTCGTTCTCCCAGAGGATGTTGGGGCCGCCGTTGTTGGCGTCGTGGTAGGGGATCGGCGTCCCCAGGATGCCCTCCGGCGCCTCCATCTCGCGTCCCGGGTTGCGGCCACAGTAGAAGAGGTCGAGGTCGCCGTCGTTGTCGTAGTCGGCGGCGGCGCACGAGTAGACGTTCGCCGGGCTGCGCTCCTCACGCGCGACGGTGAACACGCCGGACCCGTCGTTGGTCATGACCATCAGGTACCAGCCCTGCGCCATCACCAGGTCCTGGTCGCCGTCGTTGTCGAGGTCGACGAGGAGAGCGCTGCGGCAGACCTCCATCCAGTCGACGCCCGCGGCGGAGGATGCGTCGCGCAGCGTGCCGTCGGCGTTCTGCAGGTAGAGGCGATTCGGCAGGCCGCCCTGCTGGCAGACGAAGAGGTCGTCGAGGCCGTCGCCGTCCGCGTCGCCGAGGGCGATGCCCTGGCTGCCGTTCGGATCGACGCCGTGATTGGCCTCGAGACGTCCGCGCCAGTGGTCGACGCCCCGCGTCAGCTGGCGGCGGAACGACTCCGTGTGGCCGAGGACCGCCTGCGTCACGTCGGCGAAACGGAGCGAGCCGCCGGCCCCGGGCGTGACCTCGACGTGGTTCGTCGCGTCGATCGATAGCAGGCGACACTCGACGGCGTCGTGGTCGAAGCGGCACTCCCAGTCGGCGTTCTGCTGCACGATGCCCGCTGGCGTCCGGCCGCTGGCCTGGTAGAGCACTGAGGTGCGGAAGCGCGTCGGGGTCTCGGGATCGACACGGACGACCTTGAACTTGACGTGCAGGTCGTCGGCGCCGGCGAACGGCGAACGCAGATCCGCGAGGGCCGCGGCGAGGCCCGCGGCGCCGCGGTGGCGCGTCGCGGTCGAGGACGGGGAGGCGGCGTCCTCGCGGAGCACGACGATCGAGTCGTCGGAGTGGACCGGCGCGAGCGCCGACGGACGCAGCGGCCGTGACTCGAAGGAGACCGCGGCGATGGCGTCCAGGGAAGCGGCGTCCAGGGAAGCGGCATCCGCCGGGACCGGCCCGCTCATCCGCTTCGCGAGCGTCGCGAGCAGATCGGTCGCGCGCGCGCTCAGCACCTCCGTGTCCCAGCCGTCGAGCCCCGGATCGAGCCGGCGGATCACCGGCTCGAGGAACGCCGCCGAGCGATCCGGCGCGGCGCCGGGCACGGCGGGCAGCACGCCGTCGTGCGCCGCGGCGATCTCGGTGTCGGGAGCGCCGGGAGCGGTCGGGCGCCAGGGCTTCAACGCCAGCAGTCCCAGGACCACGAGCGCCAGCACGACCAGGGCGGCGAGACGCCAGGGGCGTCGCCTGTCACCGGGTGCTCGGTCGGCTCGGGGCTCGTTCGGGCTTGCCACGTCGGGCGCTCGTGTGCTGGGCGGAGAGGAGTTGTACCGGAAGGGATAGTATAGACGGGGCGGGGCCCTGGCGCGCGGAGGTCTTCGAGGCGGGCCGGACTGACGCCGTATGCTGTACAATACGGGTTCGGGCCCGAGTCCGGGCACGGGGACGGGAACGGGCACGGGAACGGGAACGGGGACGGGGACGGGGACGGGGACGAAGGGGGGGCGGCGAGAGTTCCGGAGAAGCATCGGTGAAGCGGTTTCGATTCGAGTGGCGGCTGAGCGCGCTGGTCATCCTTCTCTTTGTCGCGTACAAGGGGATCGGGTACGTGTGGACGCGGGTCGTGACGCGCGCCGACAGGGAGACCATCCGCGAGCTCGTCGCCGTCGAGGAGCTCATCCTCGAGCTCACCCCGCGCCTCGCGGCCCTCTCGGACAGCGCGTTCGACCTCGAGCTCCCGGGAGGCGCCGCCGCGGATCTCCTCGGCGCCACGGTGCTCGTGCGCGATCTCTCCCCGGGGAGCGCGCCGGCTCCCCGCGGTGGACCGCCGACCGGGCTCGTCCGTGTCGAGACCTGGCCGCTCGCCGAGGCCGAGCGGGAGGTCGCGCTCGGCGATCTCCGTCTCTGGCAACCCCTGCTCGAGCGCGTCTCGTACTTCGAGCAGGCGAAGTTCTATATCAAGGACGGTCGCTTCGCCGGCGGAGACTTCGGCGAGTTCACGGCCGACGTCGGGTTCCAGGGGCTCGCACGCATGGAATCGGGAGGCTGGAGCGGCGTCAGGGCGACGCAGGAGGTCGGCTGGCGACGCCAGCCGTCGTCCCCGGGCGGCGACCCGGTGTGGCGGATCGCGTCGTGGCGGACGAAGCGCCTCGAGACCGTCTCGAGCGACCGGCTCCTCTTCGTCGAGTCGCTCGACAGCGCCCTGCCGGACGCCGACGACCGCCGTCGTGCGCGCCGCTCGGTGCACCACGAGATGACCATGCGTTACTACGAGGCGGGCGCGCAGCGACTGCCGGCGAGATACTTCGCGCCGATCTCCGCCAACCTCAAGCCCGCTCTCTCGGTGGCCGACGTGGACGGCGACGGCCTCGATGACCTTTACGTCATGGTCCGCTACGGCAAGAACCTGCTGCTGCGAAATCGCGGGGATGGCACCTTCGAGGAGCGCGCCGCGACGCTCGGGCTGGACGTCGCCGGCCACTCGACCTGCGGCATCTTCGCCGACTTCGACAACGACGGCGACCAGGACCTGATGCTCGGCCGCAGCATCGAGAGGACGATGTACCTCGAGAACACCGGCGGGCGATTCGTCGAGCGGCGCGACGAGGCGATGCCGCTGCCGTACCTCGCGGTCTCGATGTCGGCCGCGGACTACAACCGGGACGGTCTCCTCGACATCTACATATGCACCTACCGCCCGGCGGTCTTCGAGCACGTCGTGACGAGCACGGCCTCGGGCCGGTTCGACGTCGGGCCGATGGACGGCGTCGCGACGCACTCCCGTGACTGGCCGGGCGAGTTCCTCGATCACGCGAAGTCGCAGGAGTTCTACCGCCGGCAC
>JBFFXF010000152.1:0-17622 GCA_041569895.1 Planctomycetota bacterium
CGCCGGGTTGATGTCGCAGATCGCTCCGATGGTGAAGTTCGCGGTCGAGAGGTTGTTGAGCGCCTCGCGGATGTGGCTCCGTCCGCGTCCGCCGACGCCGATCCACGCCAGGCGCACCTGCTCGTCGCGGCCGACGACGCCGGCCTCGAGGATCGACGGCAGTCCGGCGAGCGCCGCCGAGCTCGCCGCGATCCCCGCCCCGGACCGCTTGACGAACTCGCGCCGTGACAGACGGCCGTTTCTCCCCTTGCGCCGCGGCGTTCCCTCTGCTCTGCTGGTCATGTGGTGCTCCGTGTTTCCTGCGCTCTCCAACGAGACGCTGCTGCCTCTTGAGGTCGATCGAAGGTGATCGAAGACGGTGATCGTGATGCGTGCCAGATCGATGGGCGATCGCGCCAATCTTAACCCGAACGCCGTTGCCAGGAGAAGAGCGAACGTCGCCATCCGTCTCGCGACACGCGCAATCGCCGCGCTGCTCGTCGTTTCCGCGCCGGTCTTGCGGCTCCAGGCCGGTGACTGGCCGCAGTTTCTCGGACCGTCGCGCGACGGCGTCAGTCCGGAGAAGATCGCCGAGTCCTGGCCCGCCGGCGGCCCGGAGGAGCTCTGGAGGTTCGAGGTCGGCGAGGGCTTCAGCGGGCCGGTGGTCGCCGGCGATCGACTGGTGATCGTGCACCGCATCGACGACGAGGAGGTCGTCGATTGCCTCGATGCGTCGTCAGGGAAGCGCCTGTGGAACGTCGAGCGGCCGACCGACTACCGCGACGACTACGGCTCGGGCGACGGGCCCCGCGCCACGCCGGCGATCGCCGGCGGCTCCATCTACACGTTCGGCGCCGACGGCGTGCTGCGGTGCCTCGAGCTCTCCGACGGAGACGTCGTGTGGACTGTCGACACCGCGAAGAAGTTTCGCGTGCGCAAGGGCTTCTTCGGCGCCGCGTGCTCGCCTCTCGTCGAGGGGAGCCGCGTGCTGATGCACGTCGGCGGCGAGGAGGAGAGCGGCATCGTCGCGTTCGATCGCGACGACGGCGGCGTCGTGTGGAAGGCGACCGATCACGACGCGAGCTACTCCTCGCCCGTCGTGGCGACGATCCGCGGCGCTCGGCACGGCTTCTTCTTCACGCGTCGCGGGCTCGTCGACGTGGATCCGGTGACCGGCAAGGTGCGGTGGGAGTTCCGCTGGCGCGCGCGCATCAACGCGTCGGTCAACGCGGCGACGCCATTGGTGCTCGGCGATCGCGTCTTCATCTCGACGAGCTACAACGTCGGCGCGGCGCTCCTCGAGGTCGGCGACTCGGCCCCCGAGGTCATCTGGAAGTCGGACGAGGCGCTCACCAACCACTACGCGACCAGCATCCACCACGACGGCTTCCTCTTCGGTTTCCACGGACGCCAGGAGGCCGGTCCGGAGCTCCGCTGCATCGAGGCCGCGACCGGCACGGTGCGGTGGCGCAGCCCCCGGGGCAGCGCCGGCTGCCTGATCCGCGCCGGCGACCGGTTGATCGTCCTCCACGAGTCGGGCGAGCTCACCCTGGTCGACGCGAAGCCCGACAAGTTCACGACCCGCGCCCGGGCGAAACCGCTCTCACCCACGGTGCGAGCATACCCGGCGCTCGCCGGCGGACGGCTCTACATGCGAGACGAACGGAGATTGCTCTGCCTTCGAGTGGGAGAAAGCCCGTCGGAGTAGCATCCTCCCGTTCCCGTTCCCGGTCCCGTGCCCGTGCCCGTGCCCGAAAAAAGACTCCGCCGGCGAGACTCTGCAACGCATCTATAAGGAAGGCAGGAAGAAGAGGAAGGCAGGAAAAGAAAGGAGAAGGGAACGCAGGGAATGGTCGCAAGCCGGACGTCTCGACGGCGTTCGAGAAGCGAGCAACCTCACGAACGCGAACCCTATTCATCCCTCCGTTTCCTGCTTTCCTGAGTTTCCTGCCTTCCTCATGAATCGTCTGACGGAAGAACCTCCGAAGTCGACTCTCACTGTCCGAGCTTCGAACTTCGCACCTTCGTGGTTTCCCGCGTCACACCGCCGACCGCATGATCTCCCTGTACACCGCCACGCCGCGGGCGAGCTCGTCGAGGTCGATCCACTCATCTTTCGTGTGCGCCTGCTCGATGTTGCCCGGGCCGAGGACGACCGCCGGCACGCCCGCGTCGCTCAGCTCGGGCGCGTCGGTGCCGTACTGCACGCCCGACGGTGTCGCGGGCAGGTCGAGGCGCTCGAGCGCACTGCAGACGACGCGCGCGAAGTCCGCGTCGGCCGAGGGCTCCTGTCGCGGGTCGAGGGGCGGCAGCACGAAGCGGCCGCTCTCGGGCTGTTCGACCTCGATCCACGGGTGCTCCGCGCGCACCTCGTCGAGGACGCGCTCGACGGCCGTGAAGACCTCGCGCCAGTCCTCGCCCGGGACCAGTCGCCGGTCGAGCAGGATGCGGCAGCGCTCGGGGACGATGTTCGCCTACACGCCGCCGTCGATGACGTTGATGCTGCACCGCGCCCTGCCGGTGAGCTCGTGCGATGCCTCGAGCGACGGGATGTAGCGCGACTCGAGCGCGTCGATCACGCGCATCATCATGCTGATCGCCGATTTCCCGCGCTCCGGGGCGCACGAGTGCGCGGCGACGCCGCGCGTCTCGATCGACCACCGCACGATGCCGTTGTGCGCGACCACCGCCAGCAGTCCGGTGGGCTCGCCGACGATGGCGCCCGCGGGCTTCCAGCCGAGCTCGGGCAACTGGCGCTCGGCGAACGTGCGGATGCCCTGCTTGCCGACCTCCTCGTCGAGCGTGTAGACGATCGCCACGTTGTTCGGCTGCTCGCCGCCGCTGGCGTACTCGGTCAGCGCGCTGAGCATCGCCGCGCCGGTGCCCTTGGTGTCGCACGCGCCGCGTCCCCACAGCCTGCCGTCGCGGATCTCGCCGGCGAACGGCGGGATGGTCATGCCGCTGACGCTCACCGTGTCGAGGTGGCTCTCGAAGAGGAGCCAGGGTCGTCCGGCGCCGACCTCGAGCGACACGAGCAGATTGAAGCCCTCGCCGCTCACCGGGAGGCGGCGCGTCTCGAGGCCGAGGCCGCCGGCGATCTCCTCGAGACGAAGCGAGAGCTCGAGCTCCGCGTCCGGCCGCCCGGAGATGTTCGAGTTGACGGTGTCGACGGCGACCATCGTCTGCAGGAGCGCCGCGCACGAATCGGGACTGCCGGACCTGTCTGCCACGTCGGACCTCCGCGCCGTGCTGTTGATTGACCGTCGACCGACCGTCCTCGCACTCCTCGCCCGCCCCGCGGTTGCCGGTCGAAAGCCTCCAGAGCCTCGAAAGCTCCGAAAGCGCCGCGCCCGGCAGGCGACATCACCGAGAGAGCCTCCTCGGCCGGGCACGCGAAACGGCGAGGGACGCCTTCTTTCTACTGATAGAATATCCTCATGGCAACCGGCGACCCCGTGCGGGCGGCAGTTCTCATTCCGACCTACAACAACGCCACGACGTTGCGCGACGTCGTCGAGAGGACCCTGCTCCAGCTGCCGGACGTTCTCGTCGTCAACGACGGCTCGACCGACGACACCACGGCGATCCTCGAGGAGCTCGGAGAGAGGATCACCGTGCACCATCACCCCGAGAATCGCGGTAAGGGGACGGCGCTCAGGACCGGGTTCGAGCTCTTGCGCGAGGGCGGCTTCACGCACGCCATCACGCTCGACTCCGACGGGCAGCTCTTCCCCGAGGACCTGCCGCGTTTCGTGGAGGCGATCGAGCGCGACCCGCGCGCCCTCGTGGTCGGCCAGCGCGACATGCGTCGTGTCGGGGCGCCGCGGCGGAGCCGTTTCGGACTCTGGTTCTCGAATCTGTCGCTGCGGCTCCTCACGGGGGTGCGTCTCGACGACACGCAGACCGGCTTCCGGGCCTACCCGCTCGCGCAGCTGCGTGAGATCGAGTTCCGCGGCACGCGCTTCGATTTCGAGATGGAGGTCCTGGTGCGCAGCGCCTGGAACGGAGTGCCGATCGTGCCGATTCCGATCGAGGTCTCCTATGCCCCCGAGGGCGGCCGGGTGTCGCATTTCAGGCCGGTGCGGGACTTTCTCCACATCGGCAAGATGAACGTGCGGCTGCTCCTGACGCGCGGGCGCTGATAGTTGTTGCGGAGATCTCGAAACGACGGGTATCCTTTCCCTTTCAGACGTGCCTTCTTCGGGGGCTCGCCTGAACAGGCGGACATGATTTCGAGTGGTCCGCCCCGTACGCGTACCCGTTCCCGCAACCACCTCGGGAACGGGTACGGGAACGGGTACGGGAACGAACGCGGCCCGGGGGGTCGCTCGGAAATCGCGCGTCCTCTATGCACCCGGAAACACGACCAGGGAGTGGGGCGATGTCGCCGAGAAACACGTCGTTTTCACGGATCGCCGGACTCGCCGTCGCCGCGATGCTCCTCGTGCTCGCGGTGGGATCCACGGCGCGCGCCGCGCTGATCAAGCTCGATCTGGACCGGCTGGTGGGCAAGTCGAGGCTCGTCGTCTGCGGCGAGGTCACCGGACTGAAGAGCCACTGGACCGACGTCCCGAAGATCGGGCGCATCATCGTCACCGACGTCACCGTGCGCGTCACCGAGGCCTGGAAGGGGTCTCCCGACAAGGAGGTCACCGTGCGGCTGTACGGAGGCCGCGTGGGCGATGACTGGGTGATGTGCGTCGAGTCGCCGCGCTATTCGATCGGGGAGAAGGTCCTCGTCTTCGCGCGCGACTGGCGTGGGCGCCTGTGGACCACCGGCTGGCTGCAGGGGAAGTTCACGCTGGTCGAGACGCGCGCCGGGACGCAGGTCGTCGGCAGCAGCGAGCTGCCGATCGAGTCGGTGAAGCCCCTCGGCACGGTGCGCGAGGACGTGCGGCGTTGCATCGCCAGGGCGCGCGCCGCCGATCGCGAGCGCGGCACACGCACGCTCGACCCGGACCGCGGCGGGAGCTCGACGGAGCCCGGCGCGAAGGACTCCAGCGGGAAGTGAGCCGCGCGATGACCCGATCGAGAATCTACCGCTCCCGATCGTCGCGTGCCGGCCTCGTCGCCGGGTGTGGGGTCGTCGTCGCGCTCCTCTCGATCGCGCCGCCGGCATCGGGCTACGAGACGCTCGGCAAGGCGTGGGCCAATCGCCGCGCCACCTTCCGGTTCAATCCGAACTTCCCCGACACCGAGCTCACCGGGACACGCGAACAGCAGATCGAGATCGTTCGCTCGGCCTCGCAGGCGTGGAAGAACCAGTCGACGGCGAACATCGAGCTGATCTACGAGGGCACCACCAGCAGGGTGGGCGCCGACCTCCAGAATCGCGAGAACACCGTCTCCTTCGTCGATGACGAGGATCCTGACGCGCTCGCCGCGACGTTCATCCGTTTCGACAGTCGCGGCCGCGTGGCGAGGTTCGACATCGTCTTCTACGACCGGACGAACGGATCGAAGAACCGGTGGAACGGTCCGCGCGACCCGGAATCCGGGACCGTCGATCTCCTCGGCGTGGCCGTGCACGAGTTCGGGCACGCGCTCGGGCTCGACCACACGCCGGTGCGCAACGCGACGATGTTCGCGTCGGTCGCCAGTCGCGGCTTCCACCTGCGGACCCTCGAGCAGGACGACCTCGACGGGGTCGAGTTCCTCTACGGCGACGGACGCCCCGGCGCGGATCCGTCGCCGGCGCTGCTCTCCGTCGATCCGGGCAACGGGCCGGGAGCGGGAGGCAACGCTGTGCTCATTCGTGGCCGCAACTTCACGTGGACGGAGGACACGACGCTGCGGATCGACGGCATCCCGCTGGCGTCGTCGGAATTCGAGGTCGAGAGTCTCGAGCTCATCCGCGTCTCGTCGATGCCGCCGCACTCGGAGGGCGCGGTGCCCCTGGCGATCAGCAACACGCTGGGAATCGACGCGCTGCCGAACGGCTACCGCTACGGGCCGAGAGCGCCGACGCTGGCGTCGATCGTGCCGGCGCTCGGGCCGATCGAGGGCGGCATACCCGTGACCGTGCGCGGCAGCGAGTTCCAGTCCGGCGTGGAGATCCTCGTCGGCGGCGAGCCGCTGGTCGACCCGGAGCGGGTCGACACGAAGACGGTCACCGGGCTCCTGCCCGCCAGCGCGAACGACGGCCTCGTCGACGTCGAGCTGCGGCAGGGCGCCGATCGCGACGTGCTCGTCGACGCGTTCGAATACACCGAGCTGGTGCTTCGCCTCGATTCGATCACGGCGCACCCGGGAAGCAGCGGCAACCCGCTCGCGGCCCGCGTGTCGACCGACCGCGACCTCAACGGCGTGTCGTTCGGCGTCGTCCACGATCCGTCGAGGCTGTCGATCGAGGACATCGTCGTCACCGGGACCGTGGCCGAGGGCGCCGCGTTCGCGTCGCCGAACATCGACGCCGTGGCCGGCGTCACGACCTTCGGCATCGTCATGGACTTCCTCGACGTTTCGACGAGCATTCCGGTCGGCTCGGACCAGGTGGTGGCGCTGATGCGTGTCGGGGTCGAACAGTCGCTGACCAACGGCGAGAGGATCCCGGTGCGGCTCCGGGACGGCGTCGGCCAGCCGCCGATCGAGCTCTTCCTGACGCCGAGCGGCACGGCCGACAAGCTCATCCCGTTCACCGTCGACGGCGAGGTCACGGTCGTCGAGCCCGAGTTCATCCGCGGCGACGGCAACGCCGACGGGCAGACCGACGTTTCCGACGTGATCTTCATCCTCGACGGGCTCTTCCGCGGCGGCGAGTCTCCCCTGTGCGACGACGCGGCCGACGCGAACGACGACGGCAAGCTCGACATCTCCGACGCCGTGCGCCTGCTCACCTTCTTCTTCTCGGGCGCCGAGATGCCGCCGGCACCGTACCCGGAAAAGGGCCCGGACCCGACCGAGGACGACCTCGATTGTTGAAGCCCGTGCTCGTGGGGCTACGCGACGCCGTGGGCGAGACTCTGACGGCAAAGCAGGGCAAGGAAGGCAGGAAGAGCAGGAAGGCAGGAAACGAGTCTGGTCGTGCCTTGCGAGCTCTGTCGATTTCGAAGACGCCGCCGTCGAGTACCGAGACTTGGTTACGATTTGAATCACAGATGCGTGTGCCAGCGCAGCGGACGTGAGAACCTGTCCTCTCGATTCCGTTTGAGAAGCGAGCGAGGCTCACGAAGCCGGACCCCATCAATCGTTCCGTTTCCTGCTTTCCTCAGTTTCCTGCCTTCCTCATGAATCGTCTGACAGCAGAACTTCCGAAGAGGACTCTCCCTCTCCGAGCCTGGAACGCCCCTCCTCCGTTGTTCGAGCTCCCACCTCTCGCCGTCGCATGCGCCATCCTCGCCCTGCACGTCCTTCCGCCCGCGGCGTTCGCCGATGTCGCGCTGCGTGGTGAGGTCGTCGATGCGCGCACCTCGGCGCCGCTGCCCGCGCGCGTGTCCGTCCGCGGGTCTGATGGGTCGTGGCACTTCCCGCGCTCCGAGGGTGGCACGGCGGTGCGCTACGAAAAGCAGCGGTTTGCGCGCTCGGTGGAGCGGCACGTGACGCTGTCGGCCCATCCCTTCCTCGTCGAGCTGCCCCGCGGGTCGTACACCATCGAGGTCGAGCACGGCAAGGAGTACTTTCCGGCGTCGCGGCGTGTCGAGATCGGCGATGAGCCCGTGCGGGTGCGGATCGCGTTGCGGCGGTGGATCGACATGGCGTCGCTCGGCTGGTACTCGGGGGACACGCACGTCCACCGTCCGCTCGAGGAGCTGCCGAACATCATGCTCGCGGAGGACCTCAACGTCGCCTTCCCGCTCGTCCACTGGGTGACGCGCGCGTTCGAGGCGCCCTCGGGAGGCGCGAGCGACGAGGACACGGCGGTGGCGCCGATCCGCGTCGACGCGACCCACGTCATCTGGCCGCGCAACACCGAGTACGAGATCTTCACCGTCGGCGATGCCCGGCACACGCTCGGCGCGTTCTTCGTGCTCGGCCATCGAGCCATCTTCTCGTCCGGCGTGCCGCCCGTCGCGCCGATCGCCGAGCGAGCCCGGCGGGACGGGGCGCTGATCGAGCTCGACAAGCACAACTGGCCGTGGTCGATGGCGCTCGTTCCGGTGATGGACGTCGACCTCTTCGAGCTCTCGAACAATCACGTCTGGCGAACCGAGTTCCACTTCGCGGGCTTCGGCGAGCGCGAGGCGGAGTACATGCGCGTCGAGCGTGACGCGGCGGGTTTCACCGAGCGCGGCTGGATCGATTTCGGCCTCGAGAACTACTACGCGTTGCTCGACTGCGGCTTCCGGCTGCGACCGACGGCGGGCACGGCGTCCGGGGTCCACCCGGTGCCGCTCGGATTCGGCCGCGTCTACGTCCACGTCGACAGGCCGTTCAGCTACGACGCGTGGTTCCGCGGCCTCGACCGCGGGCGGAGCTTCGTCACCACGGGGCCGATGATGTTCGTGACGGTCGACCGGCGGCTTCCCGGCGAGACGTTCCGGCTCGAGGGCGACGCGCCTCGCGACTTCCGGATCGACGTGCGCGTCGTCAGCGAGACCCCGATCGACGGGATCGAGATCGTCAGGAACGGAGAGGCGCGGGCGCTGGCGGTCGCGAGCAAGCCGACGGATGCCGGCGCCGTCGAGACCACCGCACGCGAGACCGTGTCGATCGACGCGTCCTCCTGGATCGTCGTACGTTGCTTCGAGTCGCGTCCCGGCGGCCGGGTCCGGTTCGCGCACACCGCGCCGTTTCATTTCGAGCACCCCGAACGGCCGCTGCGTCCGCGACGCGAGCAGGTGGCGTATCTGATTCACCGCGTCGAGAGTCAGATCGAGCGCAGCGGCGCGGTGCTGCCCGCCGAGGCCATCGCCGAGTACCGGGCGGCGCTCGAGGCCTACCGCGAGATCGCCCGCCGGGCCCGGCAATAGCCGCGCAGCCAGACGCCCACGAGCGCGATGGCCGATCCGGCGCCGATCGCGAGCAGTCCGTGTGGCGGCCAGGTCTCGTTGCGCCAGAGCGCCGCGGTGACGCCGATCCCGAGCACCGCGAAGAGCGCCAGCGGCAGGATGTGGAGCGCGTCGGACCGCCGCACCCTGCTGGCGGCGAGGCGCACGACGAGGACGACCTCGGCCGCGGCGACGACCGACAACAGACAGCCGGCCGCGAGGAGGATCGGCGCGAGTCGCTCCGAGTCGTTCAGCGACGCCGTCACCCACGCGGTCGCCGCGAGCACGGCGAGGATCGCGCAGTGGCCCGAGGCGGCGACGGCAAACGCGACGCGCGAAGGCAGCAGCGCGGTGACCACGATGAGAAGAGCCGCGACCGGCGACGCCGCGAGGACGCCGATACGTCCCGCGAAGTAGACGGACTCGAGCCAGGCGCCGAGCTCGACGTAGTCGGCGAGCGCCGCCGCGTCCTCGGCGATGATCTGCCGGAAGCTGCGGTGGTGTCCCGGCGGAAGCCACGCGCTCGCGGCCATCAGCAGACAGCCGGCGGCGAGCAGGATCCACGAGGCTCTCGCGCTGCCCGGGACGGCGGTCCGTGCCATCAGTCGCGGCCGAAACCGGGCTTCTTCACCTCGCCGGATTCGGGCTTCCCGGCGGCGGGGCCGTCGACGGTCACCAGCAGGCTGTTGGCGATGCGTCGCTCCTCGATGGCGCCGCCGCCGCCGACCGACGTCGTCACGAGGCCCTTGCCGAGGGCCCACATCGCGGCGGAGCCGCCACCGTCGAAGTTCATTGCCTCGTGGCACCCGAGCTTGCGCATGAACTCGGCGAGCTCCGGCAGGCGCATTCCCGGGATGCCGCGCTGGCGTCCCTCGACGACGACCAGGAAGAGCGTCTGGCGACGCCGATCGTAGCCGACCGCCGAGCGCGGGGCCGGGCGCCGGTTGATCTCGAGGGAGTAGAGACGGCCGAAGTCCTACTTGCCGAGCTCGACCGAGACGCGACCGCGACGGACGAGACGCGGGCCGCCGCCGATCGCCTGAGAGATCTTGCCCTTGACGAGCGGCATCGACAGATCGAGCTTCAGCTTCGTGCCGACGCGGACGCCCGGGAGCGACCGCTCGTTCGAGCCGGCGAAGAACACCAGGCAGCCGGAGTCGGGAATGGTGATGCGCTCGCCGCCGGCGACGATTCGCGTCACCTCGCCCTCGCATTGTTCGCCGACCAGGAGCGCCGGCTCGACGCGCTCGATCACCGCGCCGACGCCGCGCAGCGACGAGGTGTCGAGGTCGAGAAACTCCGGCGTGTAGAGGTGGATTCCCGGCGACCTGGCGACGTCCGACTCGCGCGTGTTGACGCCCTCGATCGTGTGCCGCCTCACGGATCCGTCGACCCGGAGCGAGGCCTTCAGCGTGACGACACCGATCGCCGGCTTGTTGTCGGCGCCGAAGGCGATCACCGAGCGCCGCGCCGGTCCGAAGATCAGCCGGCCGTCGGAGACCTGCAGGCCGAACGGGATGCCGCGAGCGCTGTCGACATGAAAGAAGTCGCCGTTGATCGCGCCCGCGACGCGCTCGCCGGCGGCCTGCAGCCGGTCGACCATCTCGCGCAGCGTCTCCTTCCCGTCGGCCTTGAGACTGCGAACGCGCAGCCCCTTCTGCGCCAGCGTCAGCTTGAGCACGTGCGCCAGCACGCCCTCGACCTCGTAGCGCGCGTAGATCAGCCCCTCGGCGATGGCCTCGCCGGTCACGGTCTCGCGGGCGCCGCCCGGTCGCTGGGCCGGCGCCCGCGGATAGAAGTGGTGATCCTGACATCCGGCACACTCCGCCGGCAGTCCGGCGCACACGGACGCGATCGTCTCGGCGCGGCCGACCGCGGGAAGCAGCGCACAGGACAGCAGAACGGACATCCTGGCGAGTCGGAACATGTCTCGGTCTTCTCGTGGTCTGGCGGCGATCCCGCCCTCTACTCTACCGGGCCCCCTCTCGAAGTCGACTGTCTGTTGCGCGGCTACCAGCCGGTCGCTTACCATTGCGACACGGGGATCGTCGCTCGGAAACCCCCGCCAGGGTGGAGAGGGTCGAGCTGTGGGAAACCGGAGCGCGCCAGCGAAAGGGGCAATCATGGCACCTCGAAACGGTCTCATTGTGTGGGCGTTTCTCGCTGCGATCTTGCCATCGAGAACGGCCTATCCGGAAGGCGGGGATCCCGTGCCGCTGATCTGCGATCGCGTCGAGGCGTGCTTCAACACGCCTCCGATGGGAGATCCCGATTGCACGTGCACGGACTACTGCGACGACAGCTGTCCCGACGAGCCGGCCTGTTTCCTGCTCAGCGAGAACTGCCCGTTCGTGGACCTGTTCTACGACACGACCGGGCTGGTCGGCGCGCCGATCGAGCTGACGCTCACCGACGACGACGCCAACAGGGAGCTTCATCGCAACGTCATCTACGTGCAGTGGACCGACGGCTCGATCTCCGATCCGGCGACCGCCACGAACTTCTCGCAGAGCGCCGACCTGCGGGGACAGTGGAACCAGACGCTCGTCATCCCGTCCGCGCTCCGCGGCTTCCTCCACGTTCGGCTGCGCGGATCATTCGCGCCGGGAGATCCGTCGTACATCGTCAAATTCCGGGCCCGCGTCGTGCCGCTCAAGTTTTCGGGGATCACGCTGAGGAAGGTGCCGTGCGGTCAGTGCCGGTTCCGCGCCACCATCTTCGGCGGAGGCTTCAACGAGCTCACGACGTTCCGGCTCGAGCATCCCGACTCGGGCGCCCGTTTCGACGCCATCGACGTCGACGTCGTCTCTCCGGAACGCGCCGAGGTCGAGCTCTTCTGCACGGACCCGCAGCAGTCGGGAGACTTCGACGTCGTCATCGCGAAGGCCGGAGTGGTCTGCCGCGCGGAGGACGTCGTGCGGGTCACCGGGTGTGGTCCGGAGCCGCCGTCGGGTGCTCTCGTCAAGGCGAGTCTCGACGGGTTTCCGAGGGTTTCACAGGACGATCCCGGTGTGCTCCACCTGCTGTACGAGAACGCCGGGGAAACGGCCCTGTCGCCGCGACTGCTCAGGGTGAGGGCCCGGATCTTCGACGACACCGTCATGCCGCCGCAGGAGACCATGGAGGGAATCCTGCTTCGCCTGATGGATCGCGATGTGACCGGCGATCCGCGACCTCCACTCGCGACGCTGCCGCTGTCCTCCGGCTCCTCCGAGGTGTACGTCCTCACCGTCGGAGCCAACGGCGTGTCCGAGCTGGCGCCGGACCAGTCGAAGGATGTCCCCGGCTCGGCTCGACAGCCCGAGCTGACGCCCGGGCAGCTGAAGGACATCGGGATCGAGTACGTCACGGACGCCCTGATCGGCCGCCGCATCGAGTTCACCGCGTCCCTCCTGACGCCCGGCAGCGCCGACGAGCTGGGCGACGTGGCGAAACCTGGAAGCATGCCGGACGCGGCCTGGACCGAGTTTCTCGCGCACCTCAGGGGACCGGGACAGACCGGCGATCGCTGGGACGCTTACGACGACTATCTCGCCGGCATCGCGTCGCGTGTCTTTCGCCGCTTCGTGCCGACCTTCTCGACGACGAAGCTCCTGCGCTTCGGCGCCCGGGAGGCGCTCGGTTTGCCACGCAGCTCGATCGCGGGGACGATCACCGACACGGACGGCGTCGGCTACGAGGGCATCTGGGTGACGGCGGCGCGAGTCGGCTCCGCCGAGATCCTGTGCGCGCCGACGATCGCCGGGGGACACTACGCCTTCTCGTGTCTCGCCGACGGCGAGTACCTCGTCTCGGTCAACGGCGCGACGAGCGGTGGCGTTACCTTCGAGCTGCCCGTCGATGTGCCACCGGGGGAGACCGTGGCCGACGTCGACATCACGATCGACGTCGTGACGCCGGCGATGCTCGGCCCGCTGCTCGAACGGCCCGCGATCTGCAGCGAGTGCGCGGCCGCGGATGAGGCGAAGCTCCCCGACGCGCCGATCGAGCCTCCCGATTCGATCTTCACCGACCTGACGCGATACAACGTCATCGTCTCCGATCCCTCCGACCCGAACGAGAAGGAGGGGCCGGAGGTTCCCGACCCCCTGCCGCCGCCGGGCGGCTCCGTCTGGTACAAGATCCACTTCGAGAACAACGGAAACGTCCCCATCCAGAACGTCAAGATCGAGGATACGCTCTCGAACCAGTTCGACATCGCCTCGATCAACTTCTCTGATTTCGGGTTCTCGGGGCAGCTCTACAACTATCTCTATCACGGGACGTACTGTTACAGCTCGTGCTACTGCTACACCTCGCCGTCGCTCATCTACAACGACCTGAGCAACGGCCGTTACTTTCGGCTCACCGACCCGCTGAAATGGCAGCCGTGTGGATTCACGCTCCCCACTCGTTATTTCTTCGAGATGCGGGCCACTTACGACTTCTACTCCAACAAGGCGACGTGGGATCTGAAGACGCTCGACAAACACCTGTGCTACTACAGCTCGACGTGCGAGTACTGCTTCGCTCCGACGGGCAGCGTCGACGCGTGCGGCCTCCCGAACCTGCCGATCGGTTTTCTCCCTCACACCGACGCCCTGCACGACCTCGACGGAAGGGGATACGTCGCCTTCACGGTGAAGCTCCATCCGGAGCCGACGGTCATGCCGTGCGATCAGATCGTCAACGAGGCGCTCATCACGTTCGTCGACACCGGGCAGATGACGCCGACGAGTCCCAGCTCGTCCTTCAACGTGGCGCCGGGAGCGTGCCTCCGGGCCGGGGGCGACGCGCGCGGTGGCGGCGGGGCCGCGGATCTTCCCGGGCGCGGAGCGGCCGGCGTGACCTTCCGGTTCCCGGTCCCCGCCGACGGCCGTACGATGCGGACCGATGAGCCGCTCCAGTGGGAGGCCGACGGGACCGACGGCCCCTTCTCGGTGGAGTACTGGACCGGTACGCCGATGGTGAAGGTCGATCCCGAGGACGAGCCCGATCTCGACCGGCCCTGCTTCTACCCGGAGGACCTCCAGGGCGCGACGACGTACTTCTGGCAGGTCACCGCGGACATGATGCCGGGCCCCATCTGGAGCTTCACGACCGAGCCGGAGCCGGAGACGGTCACGCTCGTGGTCCGACCTCTCGATGGCTCGGAGGTGCCTGGCGCGCTGGGCTCCGTCAAGCCGTGGAAGCTCGGCGCCGACGTCGGCGGGACGACACGCTTCCGGCTCGGCGTCGACATCGACTCGAACCTCGCCGCCGCGCCCGGCGTCGGGGCCTGGTCGTACTCGCTCTTCGTCGACGAGTGTCTCGAGGTCGACGCGGCGACGATCGAGACAGCCGTCGACAACGTCACCTTCGATCGCACCAGGCTCATCGAGCCGCCGGGGAACGGCGCGCGCGGCGGCATCGCGAGCGTCGTCGTTCTCGACCCGGATCCCGCGCTCTCCCTTCCGCCGTCGGGGACCGTCCGCGTCCTCGAGTTTGCCGCGAGCATGAGCGGTCCGTCGGCGGCCGCCGGCGAGAGCACGGCACCCTGCATCCTCCGGTTCTCGGAGCCCGGGGAGTTGCCCTTCGAGACGGAGGACGCGCTGGGCGGTCCGATTCCGGCGGAGGCCTCGGCGACCATCGACGGGAGGGCTCGACAGCCAGGGAGGATCGGCAGGGCGGTGAGGCTGTTCCCGGCTCAGTTCCTGCGGGGCGATACCACCGGCGAAGGGGGAATCAACATCAGCGATGGCGTCTTCCTCTTGAACTTCCTCTTCCTCGACGCGCCGGAGCCCCAGTGCCTCGACGCGGCGGACGCCGACGACGACGGTCAGCTCAACATCACCGACGGCATCGTCATCCTGAACTTCCTCTTCCTCGGCGGCCTTCCGCCGAAGGCGCCCCATCCGGTATGCGGCATCGATCCGACGCCGGACGACGTCACCTGCTTCCAGCCGCACGAGTGCGGGTAATCCGAACGCCGGCGCGGCACGACGTCACTCGTCCCGTCCGCCCGGCAGCTCGGCCACGACGCGAATGCCGCTCGTCTTGATCGGATACTCCGGATAGCGTCCGTTTCGATTCGCGCAGCGGAGCTCGAAGTCCGTCGCGCCGAAGCAGCTCGTGCCGCGGTACGACACAAAACGCGCGTCCTTGCTGCCGACCGCGTCGCTGGTCGGTTCCTCGAACGATCCGGCCATGTCACGGACGCCGAAGGGACTCTCGTCGAGCGGAAACGCGCCGACGGTGGCGGCGTACCATTTCGCCGTCGGGTATCTGTAGAAAAGTGAATGACAGGCGCGCCAGTCCGCCTCCGGTCCCCAGACGTACGTGCGCCGATCCACGCCGCGCGCGGCCTTCTCCCACTCCAGATCGGTCGGCAGGCGAAAGCGCCAGCCGGGGTGCTTGGCGCTCATCCAGTTCGCGTAAGCCGCTGCCGCGAAGGCCGAGACTCCACAGACCGGGAAGTCACCGCGGAACCGTGTCTGGGTCCAGCGACCGGAATCGCGCGTGTAAATGAGCTCCCCGCCCCAGCGAGGGACGACCTGGAACCGAATCCCCATCTCTTCGACTTGCTGCGAGACACGTGGCGGGAACGCGTCGAGCACGCTGCGGGGCGCCTCGGCGCTTCCTTCCTCGGGGCTTCCCTCCTCGTCGCTTTCGTCCTTGGCGTAGATGTCGAGTCCGTTTCTCGCGTCGTTGAGAAACTCCGTGTACTCGTCAAAGGTCACCTCGAATCTTTTCATCAGGAACACCGGCAGGTCGTGCACCTGCGCGGGCAGGGTCTGTTCGGCCTCCCGGTCGCCGCCCGCGAAGAACGGTCCCGCTGGAATGTGAACGAACCCGGGAGGCATCGCCGCGTCCTCGAGGAGTGTGACGGAGAGCCGCCCCCGTTCCGTCAGACCGAGCCCCGAGGCGATCGGCAATCGCGTCTCGACGTGGCCGTCCCTGCGGATCAGGAGGAGGTAGCTCCCCGCTGGCAGATCGACGGAGTGCGTCGAGCCGTCGCTCGTCTCGAGACGGCAGCCGGGGCTCGGATCGAGCGGATAGCCCTCGAACGTGATGGCGAACTGAACGCGGATGTCGAGCACTCGCCCTGGACGGATCGGCTCCTGGAAGGGTCTCTTCGAGTCCTTGCCGAAACGCTCCGGCGGAAAGGGGACCCAGACGCGCTCCGTTTTCTCGCCCCCGGACTCGGGACATCGGAGCGTGACGGTGACGCGCTCGTCCACCAACACGGACTGGAGCGCCCTCGCCAGGTCCCCCCGGTGCCGTACCTCGGTCTCGTTGACGCGAAGCAGGCGGTCGCCGGCGTGAAACGGATAGAGCTCGGCCTTGCGCGCCGGGTCCTCGATTTCCAGTTCCAGGTAGTCCCAGCGACGCTCGACGCGCAGGAATGGCTCTCCGACCAGTCCCTTCCCGGGGTCATGGCGCCCGGCGCGCGCATCGAACGGAATCGGCAGCAGGTGCTCCTCGTGAAGCTCATACCGAAAGCAGTACACCTCGGCGCCGGCCGGGCTCGTCTCCAGAACGAAGGCGATGCGCGCTTCAGGTTCCTCCTCGACGACGCCGAACGTGTCGACGAGCTGAGTGAGGTTCGTCGGCCACGACTCCTGGTCCCTGGCCCACGCGAGGGATGCGAGCTGCTGCTGCGCGGCGCGAAACGGCTCGGATTCCGGGCTGGCGATCTCCTGGGCGCGCCGAAACAGTCCGATCGAGGCGAACCGCGCCGCCCAGATCTCCGACTCCAGCGACCGGACCTCGTTCCGGAGCCGGATCTCCCCGCTCCGCTCCCACACCGGCCACCATGTGCCCGTCTCTGCCCTCGCTCGTCGATACTCCGATCGGAGGTCGCTGAGCTCGCTCTCGAGCAGCCGGCTCGTCTCGAGTGACGCGATGGCCTGCCGGTTCAGTTCATCCGCCTCGCGATTCCGCCGCCTGAGACCATACCGCTCCGAGAGAAACCAGCTCCCGACGACGAGAAGCAGCGCGACCGTCGCGACTCCAAGCGCCCGTCGATGGCGGGACGCGAACTTGCCGAGCTGGTACGCCGGCGTCCAGCGTCGCGCCAGCACCGGCTGGTCCGCGAGGTAGCGGCGTATGTCGTCGGCGAGCTCCGAGACGGCCGCGTACCGCGCGCGCCGGTCCTTCTCGAGCGCCTTCATGACGATCCAGCCGAGATCTCCGCGCAGCGCGCGGCTCAGCGAGGGGATGCTCGCGCCGCGACGCCGGGCGATGCGCGCCGCGTCCTCGGGACGCCGGCGAACGGCGTCGAATCGAACGCTCGGTCGATCGGGGACTTCCTCGCAGATGCGCTGGCGGATGCGGTCGAAGCCGTCCTCGCGAAGATGCTGGAGCGGCAAAGTGCCCACCAGGATCTCGTAGAGGATGACGCCGAGCGAGTAGATATCGGTCCGCGTGTCGATGTCCCGGTCGTTGCGGGCCTGCTCGGGGCTCATGAACTCGTAGGTGCCGAGGAGTTGCCCGCGCTCGGTATGGAGCGTGTGCTCGGTGAAGGGGCGACTGAGGGACTTGGCGATGCCGAAGTCGATGATCTTCGGGAACGGCTCGTCGTCGACCGTCGACACGAGTATGTTCGACGACTTGAGATCGCGGTGGATGACCCCCTTCTGGTGAGCGTGCTGGACGCCGTCGCAGATCTGCATGAAGAGCTCGAGACGTTCGCGGATGCCGAGACGCTTCTCGTCACAGTAGACGCTGACGGGGGACCCCGGCACGTACTCCATGA
>JBFFXF010000153.1:0-17491 GCA_041569895.1 Planctomycetota bacterium
CCGTCGAGGACTTCATGAAGAGGAGTAACGTCTGCGAGCTGACCGCGTCTTTCGTGCGGCGCCATGGCGCCAGCGTCGAGGAGCTCGCCGAAGGAGAACGCCTCCCGGCGCACCGCGCCTCGATCGCCGTCCGCCGCTCGGCTGGCCCTCAGGGGGCGCGGCGCGGCTTCTCGGAAGTCGACGCGTATCAACTCGTCGAGGAGGTCGGGGACGTCAAGCTGAATCAGAACGAGTCGCCCTGGGATATCCCCGACGAGATCAAGGACGAGATCCTGGACGCGATGCGGACACAGCACTGGAATCGCTACCACCAGAGTGTAGGCGAGGAGCTCCGCCGAGACATCGCGCGCGCCGTCGGCCTGGACAGCTCGACGGTTTTCGTGGGCAATGGATCGAACCTGCTTCTGCAGTGGCTTTTCGAGGCCTTCGGTGGCCCCGGGCGCGTGGCGCTGATCCCCTCCCCGTCCTTCTCGCTCTACCGCATGTGGGGAACGATCTCCGATACCCGGATCGACTCCTTCCGATTGGTCGAGGAGGACCTCGGCGGAGGTCGTCACGCGTTCGAATACCCGATCGACGAGGTGTGCGAGCGTATCGAGAAAACCAGGCCGGCGCTGACCGTGCTCTGCTTGCCGAACAATCCGACCGGGACCGACCTCGGGCCGGAGCACGTCGAGGCCATCCTCCGCGCGGCCGAGGACGCGGGCGGGTGGGTGATCATCGACGAGGCATATGTCGAGTTCAGCCGCAGGAACTCGGATCGCGCGGACCTCGCCCGACAGGGTCGCCGCGTGTTCCTCCTGAGAACCTTCTCGAAGGCGCTCGCCGCGGCCGGCCTCCGGATAGGGTACTTGTTGACCAATGACGAGGGGGCTGACGCGATTGCCAAGATCGTGCCTCCGTTCCACATCGGTCTCTTCAACGCCGTCGCCGGAAGGACGCTCTGGAGACGCCGCGACATCTTCGAGGAGCGCGTCGCGACGATCGCGCGTGAGCGCACCGGGCTGATGGACGCGTTCCGGGCGCTGCCCGACGCGCGGGTCTACTCCTCGTCGGGAAACTTCTTCATGATACGTCTCGCGAGCGCCGAGGCGCTGCGCGAGGCGCTCCAGCGACGGGGTATCCTGGTCCGCAAGCTCTGGAAGGATCCCGCGCTCGAGAATTGCCTGCGGATCAATATCGGAACACCGGAAGAGAATGGGCGATTACTCGAGGCTGTGCGCGAGTTCTTTCGACGATAAACTGAAGTCTCTCGGAGTGACTTTTCGGAGACGAGACTGCAACGGGATCTCATATGGCTCGACGACCTGATCGGGCGGCACAGACGCGCCGCAAGACACGCGAAACCGACGTGCGACTGACCTTGGACCTGGATCGCCCCGGCCCACCTTCCATCGACACGGGGATCGGGTTTTTCGATCACATGCTCGAGGCGCTCGCGGCGCACGGGCGATTCGGGCTCGAGGTCAAGGCGACGGGCGATCTGCACGTCGACCAGCACCACCTCGTGGAGGACGTTGGCATCGCTCTCGGGATGGCAGTTCGTGACGCCCTGGGTGACGATCTTCGGATCCGCCGCTTCGGGCATGCTTTCGCGCCACTGGACGATGCGCTGGCGATGGTCGTCGTCGACATCTGCGGAAGGTCCTATCTCCATTTCGACGCCGGTTTCTCGCGACCGACGGTCGGTGGCTTCGACACCGATCTGGTCGAGGAGTTCTTTCGCGCCTTCGTCTCGAACGGGCGACTCAATCTCCACGCCAAGCTGCTGCACGGGAGCAACGCGCACCACCAGGTCGAGGCGCTTTTCAAGGCGACCGCGCTCGCGCTCAGAATGGCCCTCGAGTGGGACTCGACACTCACGGACGTCCCCTCGACCAAGGGCGTCCTCGACGAGAAAGCCGCGCGCCGGACGGAGTGACGCTCGAGGCTCACGGGTCCGGTCAGTGAAGCCAATGCCACCGCCGAAGATCTTTCCTGCCATCGACTTGCGAGAGGGTCGCGTGGTGCGTCTCGTCCGAGGCGCGAGCGATGCGCAGATAAACTATGACGACGAACCTCTTGTCGCCGCGAGGCGCTGGGTCGATTCAGGAGCGCAGTACCTCCACGTCATCGATCTGGGCAGCGCGTTCGGCGAGCGCGACTCGACCGACGTGATTCTCGACATCGCGGCGAGTCTGGACGTTCCCCTGCAAGTCGGTGGCGGGTTGCGCGATCACGAGCGCGTGCGCCGGCTCCTCGGCGGAGGCGTCCGGCGAGTCATCGTCGGGACTCGCGCCCTTCGCGATCCCGCGTTCTTGCGCGACCTCGTCGACGAGTTTGGCGCCGCCCGCATCGTCCTCGCCATGGACGTCGCGGACGGACGCGTCAAGATCTCGGGTTGGACCGAGGAGAGCTCGTTCGATCTGTCCGCAGGCATGGACTACGCAGTCGGAGCAGGCGTCGAAAAACTGCTCGTGACCGCCATCGATCGCGACGGCACGCTGGACGGCCCCAACCTCGAACTCGTCACCGCGACGCTCCGTCTCGCCGATGCCGAGGACGTCGACGTCGTCGTCGCCGGCGGCATCGGCACTCTGGACCACATCCGGACAGTCATCGCCCTCGGCCACCGCTCGCTCGAGGGTGTCGTCGTGGGCCGGGCGCTGTACGAGGGAACTGTCGATCTCCGCCAGGCGCTCGAGCTCACGTCCCGGGGCTAGCCGCGTTGCCCTTATCGCCCGGTGACTCCGATCGATCACACCGCGTCTCCCACGTGAGACCGTTGCGAACGTCGCCGTGGACTCCCGGGACGGTTTCGGACGCGCCAGGTTGACGACCCCGCGGCGAGACCATAGGATCGCCGGGTCCGGTTCATGGTTCTTGTTAGAGACTTCCGATGGCTGAGAACTTGAAACTCCCCGATCTCGACCAGTTGAAATACGACGATCGCGGTCTCATCCCCGCGGTGGTGCAGGACGTTGGCGACGGCCAGGTCCTCATGGTGGCCTGGATGAACAGGGCGTCTCTCGAGCGCACTCTCAGGGAGGGCCTGACCTGCTTCTGGAGCCGTTCCCGGAAGGAGTTCTGGGTCAAGGGGTTGACGTCGGGCAATACGCAAAAGGTCGTTCGCGTTGCCGTCGACTGCGACATGGATTGCGTGCTGGTTGTCGTCGAGCAGCAAGGCAAGGGCGTTGCGTGTCACACCGGTGCGCGGTCCTGCTTCTTTCGAGAAGTCCGCCCCGGCGACAGTGACTTTGTCGAGATCGACACCCAGAAACCGTTCTTCCGGGCATGACAGCCGCGAAGAAGGCGCCGCCAGAGGAAACATCGCAAGACAGGTGCAGGGTGCTCGTCGTCATGGGCACCAGACCGGAGGCGATCAAGCTCGCCCCGGTCGTACGTTCGCTGCGGAGCCGTCCCGACTTCTTCGAGACCCGCGTCTGTCTGACCGGGCAACATCGAGACATGACGCGACCTGCGGTCGACCATTTCCAGATCCAGGTCGACCATGAATTCGACCTCATCAGGTCCCGCCGGTCTCTATCGGAGCTCACCGCCGAGCTGTTGCGCAATCTCGAGGACGTGGTGGGGGACCTCGAACCGAATGTGATTCTCGTCCAGGGGGATACGACGTCCGCGTTTGCCGGAGCGCTCTCCGGGTATTACCATCACGCCGAAGTCGGCCACGTCGAGGCTGGACTTCGGACTCCGGACAAGTTCGTGCCGTTTCCGGAGGAGATGAACCGGAGACTTGTCACGGCGCTGGCGGATCACCATTTCGCCCCGACCGAGCGTGCGCGGCAGACGCTGCTGGACGAGGGGATCGACCCGGCGAGGGTCCTCGTCACCGGAAACACGGTGATCGATGCGCTCGACTACACCGTGGCGAGGATCGACGAGTCGCCGCCGCCACTCGGCGAGCTCGAGGCGGTGGTCGCGAGCGGTCGCCGTATGGTCCTCATCACGGGCCACCGTCGCGAGAGCTTCGGCCGGGGATTCAGGAACATCTGCGAGGCGATTCGGGAGCTCAGTCAGCGACACAGCGAGACGGCGTTCGTTTACCCGGTTCACCTCAATCCGAACGTCCAGAAACCCGTGTACGAGATTCTCGGCGGCCTCCCGAACGTGCACCTGACCCAGCCGGCTGCGTACGTTCCGTTTGTCCGGCTGATGAGGTCAGCGTGCCTGATTCTCACGGACTCGGGAGGCATTCAGGAGGAGGCGCCGTCGCTCGGCAAGCCTGTGCTCGTCATGCGCGGCGTGACGGAGCGGCCGGAATCGGTCGACGCCGGCAATTCGCTGCTGGTGGGCACCGATCGGGCCCAGATCGTCCGCGAGGTGACGCGACTGCTCGAGGATCCGGACGCCCGGGAGGCGATGAGTCGCGTGAGCAACCCGTATGGCGACGGGAAGGCGGCGGAACGGATCGTGGAGTACCTCGCCAGCCGCGGTCAGCCCCTCCCGTCCCCGGCCGCGGTGTAGCACCCGTCCACGGGCGTGGACGGCCGGTGCGTCACCGAGAGAGCGCGAGTCGAGCGATCAGAAGACGACCGAGGCGTATCCGACGGCCATGCGAAACTCCGGGTCCGGCACCACGTCGAAGCTCGTCGTGTAGTCCAGGAGCCTCCCCGAAGTCACCTTTCGGGCCCGCGCGAAGCCCACCGTCGCCGCGGTCGCTCCGGGTCCGCAGGCGTTTCGATGCGCCGCGACCTCGGGCTCGATGGCCTCGGCGTCGAGGCTCTCGATGAGGTCGAGTATCCGCCGGTCGTTCTCGCGCATCCACTTGTACGCCTCGGGCCCCTTGCCTCGCGGAGTGAACAGGTAGCACTCGCCGTAGTGCGTGAGGTCGGTGGAACCCACGGCGATCACGGGCTGGCCGGCGGTGAGCTCGCCGATGCCCTCGCCCAGCTCCGCCGCGCCGCCGCGGGGCGGGACGGCGATCGGCACGATCTTCGCCGACGGGAAGATCGACTTGATGAACGGCAGGTTGACCTCGATCGAGTGCTCGCGATCGTGGGCGCGAGCGTCGAGGACCAGGCCGCCTCCGAACTCCGGGCGGAGCTCGCGAGCGAGTCGGGCGGCGAGCTCGTGATCGATCTCCACCGAACCGATCGGCGTCTCCCAGGAGCCGTCCGGATACGCCGCATTGCGGTCGACTCCAGGGTAATGCACGGTTCCAAAAACGATGATCGTTTGCGGTCGCGCACTTGCCGCCAGAGCGCGAAACGTCCGCGCGGCGAGCTTGCCAGAAAAGACCCACCCGGCGTGCGGCACGATTCCGGCGACCATCTCACCGCTCGCGTCGGCGGCGGGGGCTGCCGCGACGAGCTCCTCGATCCAGCGACGGCACTTCGCCTCGGAGGCCGTGTAGAAGTTCGCGTTGGCAATCTCGCGGAAGTGCATGGTGCATCCTCGAAGCCGAAGGGGAGAGGGAGAGCGGTCGATCGCTACCGCCCTCGCAGCTCCTTTCGAAGGATCTTGCCCGTCGGACCCTTCGGGAGCGCGTCGAGCACCTCGACAACACGTGGGTATTTGGAGCCCGCGAGGCGTTCCTTGCAGAACCGAATGATCTCGTCCGGCTGGACGAGCGCGCCGGGCTTGAGCGCGATGAACGCCTTGACCTCCTCGCCGTACTGATCATCGGGTATGCCGACGACGGCCGCCTCGAAGACCGCCTCGTGGGAGTAAAGGACCTCCTCGACCTCGCGTGGATACACATTGAACCCGCCGCGAATGATCATGTCCTTCTTGCGGTCGACGATGAAGAAGTAGCCGTCCTCGTCGACACGCCCCATATCGCCCGTGTGCAGCCAGCCGTTTCGCAGCGCCTTCGCGGTCGCCTCCGGCCTCTTGTAGTACCCCTTCATGACGTTCGGGCCGCGGATGACGATCTCGCCGATCTCTCCGACGGGGACCTCGCGGTCCTTGTCGTCGAAGACGCGCACGTCGACACCGAAGATCGCCTGTCCGATCGAGCCCGGCTTCTTCTCGCGCCAGAGGACGTTGAAGGTCGCCACCGGCGACGTCTCGGAGAGTCCATAACCCTCCAGGATGTTGACGCCGTACGTTTCGTCGAACTCTCGCATCACGTCCACCGGCATCGCCGCGCCGCCCGAGACGCAGTTCTTCAGGCAGGTGAGGTCATACTGCTCGCGGTCGGGGCACTTCAGGAGCTGGAAGTACATCGTCGGCACGCCCGAGAACAGCGTCACGCGGTCGCGGGCCATCACCGAGAGCGCGCTCTCGGCGTCGAAGCGCTCGAGGTAGGTGAGCGCCGCGCCGCCGAAGAGCGAGGAGTTCTGGTTGCACGTCTGGCCGAAGGAGTGGAACAGCGGCAGGGCTGCGAGCGTCACGTGGCCGGGCCCGATGAACTCGGTGGCCCCGCCCGGTTGCCAGAAGAGCCGCTCGCAGGAGTACTGCGCGTTGGAGAACAGGTTGAAGTGCGTCAGCTCGGCGCCCTTCGGCCGGCCGGTGGTGCCCGAGGTGTACAGGATGACCGCCGTGTCCTGCGGGCGGGTCATGGTGATCTCGAGCGCGGCGTCCCGGTCGACCGGGTCGCCGTTGACGACGGTCATCGGGCCGCGACTCTCGTCGACGAGGATCAGCCGCGAGCACTTCTCGGCGGCTTCGAAGCCGGCCGTCGTCGGCTCCTCGAGGCCGGACCACGCGACCAGGGCGACGGCGTCAGAGTCGTCGAGGAGATAGGTGATCTCACGCCCCACGGAGAGGAAGCTGATGGGAACGACCACCGCGCCGGCGTAGAGCACGCCGAAGTAGGCGACCGTGAAGCTCATGCGGTTCGGCATCATGAGCGCCACCTTCTCGCCCGGTTCGACCCCGAGCTGGCGCAGGTGCGCCGCGAAGGCCATGACGTGGGCGCGCAACTCGCGGTAGGTGAGCCGCCGGCCGTCGTGTATCAGCGCGACGTTGTCGGCGAAGAAGCGGTTCGAGTTCTCGATGATCGAGCCGAGGTTGAGATGCATGCGCCCATTCTATCCATGCGCAATCTCGGAGAAAACCGATTCCGACAGCGCACGAAGCGCACGACGGGCGACAGGGGAAGGTTTGGGCGAGGTCGGGCGAGCGGCAGCGCACGGCGGAGCTGCGCCGCGGTCTGCGGTCTTGCGGTCTGCCGCGACGCGTCGCCCGTGTCAGGAGCCGCGCGACGGTCGCCCGGGCGCGTCCTTCGAGGTCTCGATCGGAGAGATCATGCGGAAGCTCTCGAGGCTCTCCTCGAAGAAGCGTGCGAGTGACGGGTAGTCCGCGATCGGGCACGTGTAGCTGAGGACGAAGGTGCGGTTGCGCGCGCGGGTGTAGAGCTCGATCTGACGGACCGGTCTTCCGGTGACCGTGTGCTCGAGCTCGAGGATCCAGCCGCGGTATCCGCCATCGCCGCCGCGCTCGAGGGCCTGGTCGCGCACGATGCGGGTGTCCTTGAGCGCCCCGAGCTCGGCGATGGTCGAGAGGCGCAGTTGCTCGGGCGTCGCCGCCTGGACCGAGTGCGCCGAGAGGACCACCTTGGCCTGGACGACGGGGTCGATCCAGACGCGCTCCGCCTCGGGGTGCTTGTCGGGGGGCGCGACCTCGAAGCCCGGGGGCGGTTCGAAGTACCAGTCCCTCGGAGCCTCGTGCTTGACCGCCTGGATCACGTCGCCGCCGATCATCGGGCGCAGCACGGGCACGTCGCCGCTGCCGGGGCGCGAGTCGGAGCCGGAGTCGACATCCCGCGGCGGCTGGGTGTCGAAGATCACCACCTCGGGCATATCCCGGCCGGGAACCCAGCGCCGGATCTTCGAAACGTGGTTCGACTTGAAGGTTATGATCCCGCCGCTCTGGAGCTTGATGGACACCTCCTTCTCGTTCATGCGGAGGACCTTGCCCGCGAGTAGCTCGCCGGTGACCAGGAGCACCGTGTCCTTCTCCGCCGCGTGAGCGGATGAGACCAGCAGCGAGAGGAGCAGCGCCGCCACCATCACGGCGGCGCGGGTGAAGGATCGGATCCCGGCGGTCATCGCTGTGCCTCTGAAGTCGCTCTGGAAGTCGGAAGTCCCGGTCGCCGCGTCCAGGCCCCGCGTCTGCGCCCACCCCGGGAGTCTCCACTGGAAGAGTATGATGGCCGCCCAACAAGCGCCACAGGCCCCGACTCGCCCCCGCTGGCAGCGCGGCGCGGCGGAGCGTGGCAACTGCTTGTCGGGGCAGGGAAAGCGAAACGTGGTCCGGACGACCCGTCGCCCCCCTCCACGAGCGGCGGCCGGGCACGCCTTGCTCCAGGCGTCACAAGCAGTTGCACGGGCGGAAAAATCTCGCCCGGCGCGCTCCGCGCCGCCCCCGCCGCGACCCAGCTTCCCATAAGCAGCGATTATTTACACGTCCTGTAATTCCACCCCGCGCGGGCCGGCGGGGGCCCCCACGCCCGCGCCGCCCGCCGGGGCACCAGCGCGAGGCGGCGAGCGGAGTTGCGATCCGGGCACGAAGCGGTGCGATTCGGGCAGGGGAGTTGCGATTCTCTGACCCCGGGTCACTCGGGACGGCGCCGGGAGCGCGGTCAGGTCGGTCGCGTCAGGGCACGCGGCGGCGGCGACGATTGCGATCGACCTCCACACCAGGGCTGGAGAAGAAAAGCATGGCAGGCTTTGCAGTGCGCGTCGGCGCCGTCCCCATCTTCGCCATCGGCCTCTCCCTGGCGCTCTCGAGCTGCGCCGGAGGGGGCTCCGGCTCGTCGGATCCGCAGGCCCTCGGATCGGTGAGCCTCTCCTGGGACGCTCCGACGACGGACGAGAACGGCGATCCGCTGGTCGACCTGATCGGTTACAACGTCTACATGGGGAGCACGCCGGGCACGTACACCGACGTCTTCGAGCTCGACGACGACACCGCGGTCGAGATCTCCGATCTGATCCCCGGCACGTACTACTTCGTGGTCACCGCGATCGACGCCTCCGGCAACGAGAGCACCCAGTCGAACGAGGTCTCCGCGGTCGTCCAGTAGCTCCGTCCAGGAGCCGCGTCCAGGAGCTCCGCCCGGGCGCGCCGGGTCGGGATCTCCGATCTCCGCGCCAGGATCCGCCCACCAGGAGCTGCCACGGCCCGCACGGCGCGCCGCGTCTCAGGACCGCGCCGTCTCGCGCTCCTCCCACCACGCCTTCCACTCGCTCACCTCGCGCTCCCGGGCGGCCGAGTGCTCGCCGCGCCAGAAGGACGGGTTGACCACCGTCGGCTTCGCGTCGGGAGTCCGCGCCAGCGCCCGCGCCGCGGCGACGCGGATCTCGGCGTCCGGGTCGTCGAGGAGCTCGATCAGGTGCGGCAGCCAGAACTGGCGGTCGCCCGAATCGCCGGCGGCCTTGAGCACCGTGCGGCGCAGCTCGGCCGGCTCTCGTGGATCGCGGATTATCGCCGCGACCCGCTCGAGCGGCCCCCGGGGCGGCGCATCGTCGTCGGCGAGCGCCAGCCGGCCGATCCTCGCGCTCCACTCGAGCACGGCGACGCACGCACTGCTGCGCACGAACCAGTCGTCGTCGTCGAGACTGCGCTCGAGCGCGGCGACCACTCTCTCGAGGTCCGCGCCGCTCTCCTCGGCGAGCATCGACACGGCCCAGGACCTCGCCAGCGAGCCGCGCCTGGCGTCGCCGGCCAGATCGATGAGTCGCTCGGTGGCGTCGAGCGAACGGACGTATTCGATCCACGCCGGCTCGAGCGCCAGCAGCTCGTCGGCCGGGAGCTCGAGCAGGAGCCCGATGCGCCTCGACAGGGGCACCGACGACGGCAGGTGTCGTTCGAGCAGGAAGTGCACGAGCGACCACGAGAGCGCGTAATTCCGCTGCTTCGTGGCAGGCTCGTGGAACTCCTGCCAGTCGAGATCGATGAGCTCGGCGAGCGGCAGCGGCTGGCTGTCGATCTCGCGCTTGGCGGCTCGCAGGAGCGACGGGTTCAGGAGCACATACTCGAAGTGATCGCCCTCGAACACCGTCACCTCGAGGTTGCCGGCGATGCCCTCGTTCAGCCAGCAGGCGTCGTTCGCCGCCGGATATCGCGAGATCAGGAAGTGGTGCGCGATCTCGTGCAGCAGGATCTGCTTGAGGAGCGGCTCGCGCCGGGTCCACGACGGCGTCGTGTCGACCCGGATGAACTTGAAGAACGGCAGGTAGTAGCCGAGGAGCTCGGGCATGTACGCCGCGTCGACGACGTCGGATCGACCCTCGAAGACGATGGTCGTCGTGCCGACCTCCTCGAGCTCGAGGTCGAAGAGGTCGAGGTACTCGCGATAGATGGCGTCGACGAGCCCGTTGGTGGACTCGAGGAACGAGTCGTCGTGATCGGAGTAGATGGTGTAGGCCGACCCGGCGCGCGAGTTGGCGTAGAAGAGACGCGCGCAGCCCGGAAGCAACGCCACACCCGCCGACGCCAGGAGCAGCGCGCACGAGAGCAGCACCCTCGACCGGGCGTTCGCTGGCGTGCCGCGGCGCCGCGCGCTCATTGGTCGCTCCCGTAGAGGACGAGCGTCCACGTCCCGGCCACGGCGGCGACGGGCACGCCCGCGCCGGCGCCGCCCTCGCCGCTACCGCTCTTGCCGCTACCGCCCTCGCCGCCCGCCGGCGCCAGCGAGACCTCGTCCGCCTGCGCGGATGCCTGGGCGGGAGCGCCCGGCTCGCCGAGCTCGATGTTCAGGCTCGCGAGCCTCTGGTAGGGATGCTCCGCCCGCCGGAACTCGACGTTGAACTCGTAGAGCGGGTGGGGCGACGGATCGTGGAGGGAGAGGAAGCGGGTGAGCTCGCGGCTCGCGATCGAGCGATACGAGTCGACGTCGAGCGCGGCGTCGACGAACACCGTGACCTCGATGGCGTCCTTGTGGGGAAAGCTCGCGAGCACGGCGTAGCCGTGGTGCGTGCCGCAGCCGGCGGTGACGGTCGCGAGGGCGATCGCCAGCGCGGCGACGGCGGACAGCGACGAGAGACGAAGCGCAGTCCACGTCGCCGGGAAACCGCGTCCCGGCGTCAAGCCCGGCTTTCTCTCGTCGTTCGTGTTCACGGTGCACGCGTCCACGTTGATCCCAGCGGTGGTCGACGGGACGGCGGTCGCACCGGCAGTGATCGTGCGCGGTACCGGCTGTCGCGGTCGACAAGAAGCATCACGCTTCACAGAACCGCGGACACGAAGAGATCACCGCCGTGAGCTCCGGATCCCGCCCCGTTCGACTCTACCAGGGGCCCCGATCGCGTCAAGGTCGGATTTACCCATCGCGCTCGTGACGCCAGAAGGCGCGCAGCGACGGCGCCGCTCGCGACAGCGACTCGCGCAGGAGCTCGAACGGGAGACGGCGGTAACCGGGCCGGCCCTCGGGATCGACGGCGGCCGCGAAGAGCTCGCGCAGGAGGAGGGCGTGGAGATGGATCGCCGCCTCCTCCATGGTGCCGTCCTCGCGGACGAGCGTCGTCCGGTAGGGCGGCAGCGCGACGACGCGTCCGCTGTCGACGAACCGGAGCGTCTGGCGCGCGAAGTCGACCTCGACCGCGGCGCGCGCGATCACCGCCTGGAACCGGAACTCCGCGGTGATCGAGTCGTCGCCGCCGCGGTGCTCGATGCGGAGGTGGATCGACCTGCCGGTGGCACCCCCGGCGTCGCCCTCGCCCTCGTCCGCCGCGTCGCCCGTCTCGCCCGCCTCGATCGCCTCGATGACGCGGCTCTCGCCGGTCCCGATCACGGCGAGTCGCGCCAGGATGACCCCGAGACCGGCCAGCAGCGCCAGGGCGACGATGCCCCGCGCCCGGTCGATCTGCCTCGCGAGTGTGGTCGGGCGCACGATCGCTCCGTCAGACTCCGCGGTCCGCTTCGGGCCAGATCACCTTGTGGATCTGCAGGTTGATCCGCACCGGCAGCCGCTCCGCCAGGATCCACCCGGCGAGCTCATGGGGAGGTAATCGGCCCGACGTCGGCGAGAAATGAACCGGGATCCCGTCGGCCAGCGACCGGCCCTCGCGCTCGAGCCACCGCGTCGCCCAGTCGAAGTCGGCGCGATCCCCGATGACGAACTTCACCTCGTCGCCGGGTCGCAGGCGCCGCGCCAGCCCGTGGAGGTTGCGGTCGGACATGTCGCTCGAGGGGCACTTGACGTCGACGATCCGCTTGACGCGCGGGTCGACCCGGTCGATGTCGACCGCCCCACTGGTCTCGAGCAGCACCTCGAAGCCGCGATCGCAGAGCGCGACGAGCAGGGCGGGAGCGCCTCGCTGCGCCAGCGGCTCCCCGCCGGTGACCTCGACGAGCCGGCAACCGGACTCCTCCGCGCGCCGGACGCAGCTCTCGACGGTCTCGCGGTGCCCCTCGAAGAAGGCGTACTCGGTGTCGCAGTACGAGCAGCGCAGCGGGCACCCGGTAAGCCGGATGAAGAAGCACGGCCGGCCGGCGTGGGTCGACTCCCCCTGGATGCTGTGGAAGAACTCCGTGACCAGCAGCTCGCCGGGGGAGAGGTCGCGGAGCTCGGGGGGCAGGAGGGCGTCGCCCGGCCGCGGATCACGGGATTGAACTCGCTGCGTCATGGACTATAAGGTACACGACGAACGGGCGAATCGCCGCTCCTTTCAACTCGCCGGAGGCCACCCATGCCGAGCACAAAGAGAGTCGCCATCCTCTTCGCCAGCGGCTTCGAGGAGATCGAGGCCATCACCATCGTCGACGTCCTGCGGCGGGCCGAGATCGACGTCACCACCGTCGGCGTCGGCTCGAGGAACGTCACCGGCTCGCACGCCATCGCGATCACCACCGACGTCGAGCTCGCCGACGCGCGCCGGCGCGACTGGGACATGGTCGTCCTCCCGGGAGGCCTGCCCGGCGCCACCAACCTGCGCGACAACCCCGAGGTGCAGTCCCTCCTGCGCGAGCAGAACGAGAAGGGACACCGCATCGGCGCCATCTGCGCCGCGCCGATCGCGCTCGGCAAGGCCGGGATCCTCGCCGGCAAGCGCGCCACCAGCTACCCGGGCTTCGAGAAGGAGCTCACCGGCGCCAGGTACTGCGAGGACCGCGTCGTCCGGGACGGCAACGTCATCACGAGCCGCGGCCCCGGCACGGCGATGGAGTTCGCGCTGGCGATCGTCGCCGATCTGCGCGGCGGCGAGGTGTCGGACTCGCTGAGAAAGGGGATGCTGGTCGCCTGAGCCCGGGCGTCCACGGCGGAGGCTGAGTCGGAGACCGGAGACCGACCGAGACCGAGGCCGACACCAGAGATCAGAGATCAGGGACCAGAGAGCGGAGGGCAGAGAGCAGAGGGCAGAGAGCAGAGGGCAGAGAGCAGAGGGCAGAGGGCAGAGGGCCGGTCGTCGAGGACGAGGGACGAGGACGAGGACGAGATCGGGCACGGGCACGGGAACGGGAACGGGGACGGGGACGGATTCCTCACTCCACCGGCGATGGGTTGCCGATCTCGACGACCTCGGCGTTCTCGACCAGCTTCTCGACCTCGGCGGCGACGTCGAAGACGCGCTCGATCGACTCGAGCTCCTCCGGCGTGCTGTGTGTCGCGGGGTACTGCGGCATCAGGTACGAGCAGCAGTCCTCGTGCGGCTCGATCGACACGTCGAAGGTGCCGATCGAGGTCGCCTCGGCGACGATCTCCTGCTTGTCCATGCCGATCACCGGCCGCAGGATCGGCATCGTCACCGCCGCATCGGTCGTCGCCAGGTTGTCGAGCGTCTGGCTGGCGACCTGTCCGAGGCACTCGCCGGTCACCAGCGCACGCGCCCCCTCGCGTCGAGCGATCACCTCGGCGGCGCGGACCATGAAGCGGCGATAGATGATGACGCGAAACGGAGCCGGCGCCTCGGTGACGATGCGTCGCTGCAGCTCCGCGAACGGCACCATGTAGAGCCGCGTCGGACGGCAGAAGCGGATCAGGTGCTCGGCGATCTCGATGACCTTCGCCTGGCTCGCCGTCGAGGTGTGCGGCGCGCTGTGGAAGTGCACGAACACCGGCTCCGCCCCGCGGCGCATCATCAAGTGCGCCGCGACCGGCGAGTCGATGCCGCCCGAGAGCAGGCAGGCGACCTTGCCGGCGACGCCGACCGGCAGCCC
Organism: Planctomycetota bacterium; assembly: GCA_041569895.1. Taxonomy (GTDB): domain Bacteria; phylum Planctomycetota; class UBA8108; order UBA8108; family JACQVS01; genus JBFFXF01. The sequence goes on from JBFFXF010000153.1 coordinate 14,047, forward strand.
GCGGGGGCCGCTGAAGCGCTGGAAGGCGATGTAGGTGTGGCGGTCGACGAGGTAGAGGTAGATCGGCAGCTCGGGATCGCGGATCGATACCTTCCAGCCGGTGCGATCGACGACGTACTGCCCGACGCGCCGGTTGACGTCGATCGACCTCACCGGAAAGCTCTTGTTGGCGCGCTGGGTGACGACGGCGAAGGAGCCCACCGAGATGCCCTCGATCGCCTCGCCGACGGCGCGCTCGACGGCGTCGAGGTCGAGCGGCACCCGCAGCGCCGGCTCGAAGTGGGCGATGCCGTAGACCGCGCGCAGCCGGTCCGGGACCTCCGCCGACACGGGCCGATCGAGGTGGACGAGCACGCGACCGTAGACGCGTCGCACGCGCACGACGCCGAGCCCCTGGAGAGCGCGCTTGATCGAGTGCATCAGCGCGTTCTCGAAGTAGCCGCGGTTCCTCCCCTTGAGCCCGATCTCGCTGTAGTGGACCAGGACGTGCGTCGGATGGAAGTTCGGCAGTTCGGGCATCAGATCACTCCGTCGCGCGCGGCGCCGGTGACTTGCCGGCGGTCTCCACCGGCGCACCGCGACGCAGGCCGTCCTCCCACTCGAGCTCGGCGAAGAAGCTCTCGCGCGCGCGGTCCAGGTCGGGTGGCACGGCCGCGATCGACCGGCCGTGCTCGACGAGGAGGCGCTCGACCTCGTCGTAGGCGTCGCGGCCGTTGCCGCGGGCGAAGCGCAGGTCGGTGCGCCTCGAGATGAAGTCCTCCGGATAGTGGACCTCCTCGCGAAGGACGCCGTGGACCACCTCGGCGCGGATCTCCGGCCGGTCGGGCGCGAGTCGCTCGCCGAGCGACGCGTCTCCGTCGACGAGCGCGAGCACCTCGGAGAGCCGCGAGCCGTAGCGGTGATAGAGGTGGTGGACGAGCGGCTCGCCGTGACGCTCGACGAGCTCGCCGGCGCCGGAGCGGTACGCGTCCCAGTCGCCGAGCTCGCCGCCGTGGAGCGGGCGCGTGCGCGTCTGGCGGTCGACGGTGCCTGGCGCCACGCGGTCGATGACCTCGGCGGCGATCGCACGGTACGTCGTGTACTTGCCGCCGACGACGGTGAGCACGCCGCGGCCCGTGTTCACCATGCGGTGGCTGCGCGACACGCGTCCGAGCCCGGCGCCGAGGATCGGCGACCTCGCGAGCGGGCGGACGCCGGCATAGGTCGCGAGGATCTCCTCGCGGGGGAACGGGCGGCCCGGAAAGAGACGGCGCAGCTCCGAGAGCAGGTACTCGACCTCGTCGTGCTCGACGCGCAGGTGGTCGGGCGAGTTGCGGAATGGCGTCTCGGTGGTGCCGACGAGCGTCTTGCCGCGCCAGGGGATCATGAAGAAGACGCGTCCGTCGCTCGAGTGCGTCAGCAGCAGCCCGTGCTGGCCGAGCGCGGATGCCTCGAGCTGGGGCAGCACGAGGTGCACGCCCTTCGACGGCACCAGCAGCGGGCGTTCACCGCGCCCGGCGCCGCCCTCGACGTCGGTCCAGGGCCCGACGACCCGCACCACCCGGTTGGCCAGCACGCGGTAGCTCCGTCCGAGCACCCGGTCGCGCACCTCGAGCTCGAGCGGCGAGGTCTCCTTGATCGCCACCACCTCGGTGTAGTTGCGGACGAAGCACTGCCCCGGCCGCGCCGCCTCCCGCGCGTCGAGGACGTTGACCAGGCAGAGCCGGGCGTCGTCCATGACGCCGTCGAAGTAGAGGCCGCCGCCGAGCAGCCCCTCCTCGAGCACGCCGGGGACCCGGTCGCCGACCTCCGGCGCGCTCAGGAAGCGACCGCGCCCGAGGCGCCGGCCGAGCGCCAGCATGTCGTAGAGCCAGACGCCGAGGCGGATCATCCGCGGCCCGCGCCGCGCGCCCCGGTACACCGGGATGACGAAGGTCTGGGCGCTGTTCAGGTGCGGGGCGAGGCGGAGCTGCAGCGCGCGCTCGCGCAGCGCTTCGAAGACCATCGCGAAGCGGAGCTGCTCCAGGTAGCGCATGCCGCCGTGGAGCATCTTCGAGGATCGGCTCGACGTCCCCCAGCCGAAATCGCCCTTCTCGAAGAGACAGACGTGCAGTCCGCGGAGCACCGCGTCGCGGGCCATGGCGGCCCCGTTGATCCCGCCACCGACGATCGCGAGGTCGTACGGGCCCTCGGGAGCGGGCCGGCGGGGAGGCGGTGGGCTGCGGTGGACCATCGTCTGCGTGGTGCTTCGAGATGTCGGTGTAAACCGGGACGGGCAGCCTCGCGAATCGGCATCATCCGGAAAAACAGGCTCAAGTTCCGGACTTCCCATCCCGACCGCTACAATGAATCATCATGCCCGCAAAAAAGCAAAAGACCCGCCGTTCGAGGGCGCCCGCGAAGACCACGCGGCAGCCGAAAACGCGCCGCTCGTCCCGCCGGCCGGCCGAGGTCGAGCTCATCGGCGTGCCGGTCGACTTCGGCGGCAATGCCCGTGGCGTCGGGCTCGCGCCCACCGCGTTCCGGCTCGCCGGCCTGGTCGAGCGCATCCGCGCCGAGGGCCTCCGCGTGCGCGACTCGGGCGACGTGCCGGTGCCGCCCGTGGCGTCGCGGGGCAGCGCCCGCGAGGTGCGCGCCGTCTTCGAGGCGGTCTCGGCCCGCGTCGAGGCGTCCCTCCGCGCTCGCCGGATGCCGGTGGTCCTCGGCGGCGACCACTCGATCGCCATCGGCACTCTCGCCGGCGCGGCGAGTCACTTCCGCGGGCGGCGCCTCGGCGTCCTCTGGATCGACGCCCACGCCGACATGAACACGCCGGAGACGTCGCCGTCCGGAAACATCCACGGCATGCCGCTGGCGATCTCCCTCGGCCGTGGCCCGCGCGCGCTGGTCAACCTCGGCGGCTTCGCGCCGAAGATCGAGCCGACGCGCTGCGCCCTCGTCGGCATCCGCAACCTCGACGACCTCGAGCGGGAGAACATCTCGAACTCCGGCGTGCGCGTCTTCACCATGAAGGAGATCGACCGCCGCGGCCTCGCCACCGTGATGGACCAGGCGATCCGCGTCGCCTCACATGACTGCGACGGCCTCCACGTCAGCTTCGACATGGACGTCGTCGACCCGGTGATCGCGCCGGGAGTCGGCACGCCGGTGCGCGGCGGCATGAGCTACCGCGAGGCCCACCTCGCCATGGAGCTGATCAGCGACTCGCGCCGCATGACGTCGCTCGAGATCGTCGAGGCCAACCCCATCCTCGACGTGGCCAACGCCACCGCCCGCCTCGGCACGGAGCTCATCCTCTCGGCGCTGGGGAAGTCGATCTACTAAGTTGTAATTCACGGAACCGGGCCGCCAGAACCGTTCCGGATCCGGATCATGAACCGGATGTGGATTGACGTCCCTGGATGTGAACGGCAAGCCTGCCCCTGTGTTGATCGCCCCCGCGTGGCTCGCGGTTTGCCGCCGGGCC
>JBFFXF010000154.1:0-17478 GCA_041569895.1 Planctomycetota bacterium
TGGGGCCCGTCGCTGGCGTTCTGGGACGAGGCCGGCCCCGAGCGCGGCTGGATCTACTTCCCGGCGATCGACCAGCTCTTCTTCGCCTCGCGGGGCGGCGGCGCGTTCCTCAACGGCAAGCCGATCCGCGCCTCGCACGTGGAGACCTACAGCAACCTCTGCACGGTCGGCACGGTCTCGAGGCTCCACCGGCGACACCGCCTGCGGTGCCCCGCGAAGCACCGCATCCTCGGCAGCATCATCGTCAACCTCTGCTACGTCGCGACGGGTTCGTTCGCGGCGACGTACTCCAGGGGCAACGTGTGGGACATCGCCGCGGGCCTGGTGATCGCGCGCGAGTCGGGCGCGGTGGTCGACACCGACCCGGCGGTCGACTCGATCGACATCAGCTCGATCGACCCGAACGCGAAGCCGCGGCCGTCATCGGTCTCCGTCTGGGCGATGGCGAACGACCGCCTGCCCCACTTCAAGCAGTACATCGAGACAATCCCGGACCCGATCACGGCGAAGTGACCGAATCGCCGGGCGCGTCAGCGCGTCAGCGCCCCCAGCTCCACGGCGATCCGCTCGCGGATCTCGTCGCGCACCCGCCGGAAAACCGCCAGCCGCTCCTCCTCGGTGCCGGTGGCGTGCGCGGGGTCGTCGAAGGGCCAGTGCCGGCGCTCGACGCGGCCCGGGAAGACCGGGCACTCCTCGGCGGCGCTGTCGCAGACCGAGATGACGACGTCGGGCGGATCGCCGAGGAACTCCTCGATCGACTTCGAGCGATGGCCCGCGATGTCGACGCCGGCCTCCTCCATGGCGCGCACGGCGAGCGGGTGGACGTAGCCCGCGGGCCGCGAGCCGGCGCTCAGCGCCGTGGCGCGCTCGCCGGCGAGGTGTCGCAGCCAGCCCTCCGCCATGTGGCTGCGGCACGAGTTGCCGGTGCAGAGGAAGAGAATCGATCGCGTGGATTGATCGGGACCGTCGGTCATCCGTCGTGCAGCTCCTCGAGCAGACGCACCGCCTCGCGGACGATCATCTCGCCCGTGCCGCGCTCAACCAGACTGTGGTAGCCGGTCCACACCTGGTAGCCGCCGAGGTCGTAGGCCTCGTCGTCCGGGATGTAGCCGATGTAGTCGTTGGCGACGCCCGCGATGGCGGTGTACCGGAATGGCGACGCCCGCTTGATGTCGATGCCGAGCACCGTGAAGAACTCCCCCGGCACGGCGACGATCGCGACGTCGCCGATCCGCAGCGCCTGGAGCCACGTCCGGCGCTCCTCGCCCTGGTGCGGCGCGAGATGCTTCCGCATGGTACGGAAGACGGTGTAGACCGACTCGGGCTGCTGGATGCGCTTCGTGCAGTAGGCGACCACCGCGGCGTCCTCGGCGGCCTCGTCGAAGCGGCGCACGCGGTAGGTGATCTCCTTCCTGACGGCGCGGATCGGCGTCGCGGCGAGCGGTTTCGCCTTGCGGAGCGCCCTCCGGATGGCGTCCTTCATCCGCAGCACCATCTCGTCGCAGCCGAGGGTGAGGTTGTGCGTCGAGCCGAACGCGCCGGAGACGAAGACCACGGTCTCCGCGAGATCCTTCTCGAGCTCCTGGGCGGCGAGCCCGTAAAAGCTCGGCGACCGCACTCCCGGCTTCCGCGTGCCGATGAGGTGCGTCGAGTGGTTGAAGACCAGCGCGCGAAGGGGCGTCGTGGCCGCCGGGCTGCGTTCGAGGCTCCGGAACGCGAGCACCGGCAGGTCGGGATCGAACGGCCCCGTGGGCCGCACGATGTCATCGCGCCGCCCGGTCCAGTAGATCGTCCCGTCGCCGAGGAGCAGGCGGCTGTTCTGGCCGACGCTCGCCTCCTGGCCCAGCCGGAAGAGCATCTCGACCGGCCCGGACTCGCTCATGCGCTCGTGGGCCTTGACGACGGCGGCGACGACGGCGTCACGGACGCGCTCGCAGAAGACCTCGGAGCGTTCGTAGGCGTGGACCGTCGTCGTGCTCGGGGCGTGATGAGTGTGCGTCGCGTTGATGAGGACGTTGGCGAACGGGATGCCCGTCTTCTTCTCGATCCGACGGGCGGCCGGGTCGAGGTAGTCGCGACGGATCATCAGGACGTCGCACGAGACGATGGCGACCGCCTCGCGTGTCGAGGCGCCGGCGTCGTTGCCGTCGTTCGCGGCGATGACCACCGCCGAGGCGCGCAGCGCGCCCTCCTGCCCTCGCGCGCGTCCCGGGTGGATGCCGCCGCCGATGACCATGTCGTCGTCCGCGGCGATGTCGGCGGAGGCCGCCCCGGCGCGCAGGGTTCCCTCCGGCGGCCCGGGCGCCCCCGACGCGACGACGTCCGCGAGGACGGCGGCCAGGAGACACGCGCGCCGGAGGAGATCACGAATCATCGGCGTCCCCGCCGGAGCTCCTCTCCGCGAGCTGTCGGTCGACCATCAGCAGCACGGAGCTCTCGTCACCGGCGAGCCGCAGCATCTCGACGATGTCGTTCGCGGTGCTCTCCTCCTCGACCTGCTCCGAGACGTACCACTGGAGGAACGCCTGCGCGGCGAAGTCGCTCTCCTTGGCGGCGAGGCCGTAGAGCTGGTTGATCGACTCCGAGACCTGCTTCTCGTGCTCGAGCACGCTGGTGAAGACGTCGAGGAGCGAGCCGTGCTCCACCCGCGGCTCGGGAATGGCGTGGAGGACGAGACGGTTGCCGCGGTCGTGCATGTAGTCGACCAGACGGAGCGCGTGGCCGAGCTCCTCGCTCCACTGGTGGCGCAGCCACGACGCCGCGCCCTTGAAGCTCATCGACTCGCAGAGCGCCGACATGGCGAGGTAGAGATACGCCGACGAGATCTCGGTCTGCACCTGCTCGTTGAACGCCTCCGCGAGGTTCTTGGCTAGCTTCGACATCGCTTTCTGGTTCTCCTTTCCGGGTCGCGCTCGCGCCTCTCGCGAGGGCGCCGCGACTACAAGACCCGCGCCCAGAGCACGTTCAGGTAGCGGCTCTCGGGACAGTTTGCCATCACCGGGTGATCCGGGCCGGCTCCGGTCCGGTCGAAGAACTGCAGCGACCGGCCCTGGCGCCGGCTCGCCTCCGCGACCAGGCGCTCGAACTCCGCCTCCTGGAGCAGACCGGAGCACGAACACGTTACCATGACTCCCCCGCGCTTGACCAGAGACACGGCCAGGCGGTTGAGGTCGTGGTAGCGCCGGCGCCCCTCCTCGAGCTCGCCACGGCTACTGATGAACTTCGGCGGGTCGAGGACGACGATGTCCCACTGCCGGCGGTTCTCCTGCATCTGGCGGGCGTAGGAGAACGCGTCGGCATGCACCCACTTGACGCGCGTCTGGTTCAGGTTGGCGTTGCGACGCGCCTGCGCGATCGCCGCCTCGTCGAGATCGACCCCGGTGCACTCGCCGCTGTCGCCGGCGACCCGGGCGGCGAGCGCGAACCCCCCGGTGTAACAGCACAGGTCGAGCACCGTGAGGCCGGCGGCCAGGCGGGCGAGGCGCGCGCGGTTGTCCCGCTGATCACAGAAGAAGCCGGTCTTGTGGCCGGACTCGAAGTCGACGGAGAAGCGCACGCCGTTCTCCGTGATGCGGACGCCGCGGACCACGTCGTCCGCGACCGGCGGCGGCGGCCTGAAGTCCTCGAGCTTCGCGGTCTGCGGATCCATGCCGACGACCCGGCGACCGGTTCCGAGGAGCTCGTCAAGGATCGGCAGGCAGAGGCCGAGCACGCGGTAGACGCCGCGGCTGTACGCCTGGACGCAGAGGACGTCGGCGTAGCGATCGACGACGAGCCCGCTGACGCCGTCGCCCTCCGAATGGACGACCCGGTAGGCATCGGTGGTGTCGGGGAGACCCAGCACGTCGTGCCGGAGGGAGACCGCGTCCTCGAGCCGGGCGCGGAAGAAGCTCTCGTCGACGGGAGTCTCGTCGAAGCAGAGCATGCGCAGGGCGATCGTCGAGCGCGGGTTGTAGAAGCCGCTGCCGAAGCGCTCGCCGTGCCGGTCGTAGACGGCGACCAGGTCACCGGGCGCCGCGTCCGGCGACGACGAGGCGATCATCTTGCGGTAGATGAACGGGTGGCGCGCGGCCGAGCGGAGCTCGACCCAGGGCGCGACGCGGACGGGGGCAGCCATCCGTCAGTGCATCTCCGCCTCGCACGAGCCGATCCCGTGCCGGTAGAAGTTGAACTGCACGTTCGGGTGATCGGCCAGCAGGCTCATCGGCACCGAGCTGTCGGGAATCCGCTTCGAGATCATCATCGTCGTCAGCCGCTGCCCGAACGGGTTGTCGTGCGTGCCGGCGTGCCAGATCGACACTTTCTCCGCCTTCCAGGTCTCGACCGGCCCCACCGTGAGCGCCCGCCGCGGCACCAGCCCGACGTTGCCGCCGCCCGACGTGCGCGCGTTCTGGATCAACGTCATCGGGTGGAGCTCGACGGCGCGCGTCGCGAGCTGGCGATACTCCTCCGGCGACGGCGGCTCGTCGATCGCGCTCCCCGCCCGGCGCGGCGGATCGTTGAACGCCCAGTGCTTGACCTCGCCCTGACCGCCCTGCATGACGACGCAGCGCGCCGAGTCGAAGCTCTTCCGGTACGACGCCGTGTCGGCCTTCGGAAAGTGGATGTTCTTCGCGGGCATGACGAGCGCGGGATCGATGCGGTCGAAGCAGAGCTCCCGGTCGGCCCTCGCGAAGCTCAGCGGGTGGTCCTCCGAGACCTCGCGGTCGTCGATCAGCCACTCATCCATTCCCCAGAAGTGCGCGTCGAGCTTGCCGAGGTCGATGCCGAGCGCGTTGACCAGACGCGCGACCAGGGGCAGCTGCTCCGTCGGCCCGATCGGCCCGCAGATGCCGGCGGGGTTGTCGGGCGTCGACTGCCGCCACGCGTCGATGTACTCGAGCGCCTCGGCAAGGTAGAAGTCCTCGAGCGTGTCGTGGAAGACGACCCGGAACCCCGGCCGCGAGAGCTGCAGCATGTCCTCCGGCGTGAGCTTCGCCGCGTCGTCGAGGATCTCGCGGTCGAGTGTCGTGTAGTCCCACCACTCCGGCGCAACGCTGCTCAGCGGACGTGCCATGATCGTCTCTCCCGGCTTCCAAAAAACAGAGCTCGGCTCGAGAATCGAGAAGAACGAACCGGCATTGTGACTGAATCCGGGGGCGCGGGTTCAACAAAAATCCACCAGGCACTTCTCAACTGAACAGGACGGTGCGGGTCACCGCTGGACCTGCCACCCCGTGTCGTCTCGCGGCTGCGAGGCCCGCCGTCTGAGCCACGCGTGTCGCCGCGTCGCCACGTGGCGCAGGACGAGCGAGTCGTACCCCTCGACCCGCACGGTGAAGCGCACCGGCGCGAGCCCCCGATACTCGAGCTCGAGCGAGCGCCCCGACGCCCGACAGGATCCGACCCCGGCCCTGCCCAGCCGGACTCTCTGGTCGTCGAAGAAACTGCAGACGACGTGCGAGCTCCCGAACCACTCGAACGGACTCCCACGCTCGACCCGCACGACGTCCCACTCCCCGACCAGCACGCTCCAGGGATCGAGCCGATACATGATGTCCTTCCAGCTCACCGCGAGAAACCAGACGACGATGACCACGGCGAGCGCGGCAGCTGCGGTGATGACGAAGGCTTTCTTCATGGGAATCGTAGAAGTCTTCTCCTGTGGCTATGAATCCTTTTCACCCTGTTTCCTCAAGCGCCGCTTGAGCCATGCGTATCGACCCGTGGCGACGTGGCGCAGCAGGAGCGAGTCGTACTCCTCGACCTGCACGATGAAGCGAACCGGTGTCAGCCCGGGATAGTCGAGCTCGAGCGCGCGCCCCGACGCTCGGCAGGCGCCGGGCGCGGAGCCCCTCTGGCCAGACTCGAACTGAAAGACCCCCTCACTGGGAAACACGCACACCGTCTGCGAGCCCCCGAACCACTCGAGAGGACTCCGGCTCTCGACCCGCACGACGTCCCACTCCCCGAGAAGCACGCTCCAGGGATCGAGCATGTACACGATGTCCTTCCAGCTCACGGCCAGAAACCAGGTCACGATGACCGCGGTGAGCCCGGCAGCTGTGGTGATGACGAAGACTCTTTTCATCGGACGTCATGGTAATCGCCCGCGAAGGCCAGAGGAACTGCTTCAGCCGTGGCGAGCTTCCAGAGGCCTCGACTCGTCGCCGCACGCGGAGGCCAGGGGGTTGCCGCAGGTGCGCGTCGTCGCAGGGCGGTTTTCCGGACATCCGGAAAGCGATTCCGGATGTCCGGAAAATGCGGAGGGAGAGTTCGGGCCGATTCCGAAGGACGCGATTCTCGCCCTCGAGAAGCTCGGCTGCACTCGAAGGAGCGCCGTCGAACGCGCCACACGCGCCTGGGAACGCATGAAACCGACCGGCAAGGTGGACGTCGGCGGCGGCGACTTCGGGCACGGGAACGGGAACGGGAACGGGACCGGGACCGGGGGACGGGGACGGGAGGAGGAAAGTGCCCGGAGCAGGACTCGAACCTGCACCCCCTTTCGGGGACGACATTTTAAGTGTCGCGTGTCTTCCCGTTCCACCATCCGGGCGCGGGGTGGCTGCCCTTTCTGCGAGGCGCCTGAATCGTACCAGGCGGGGGGAGGAGCGGCAACGGCGGCGGGGCTCGCCGGCTCACTCCGGGGTGACGTACGCCGCCGTGATGCCGCCGTCGACCGTGAACGCGCTTCCCGTCAAATAGGACGACTCGTTCGAGGCGAGGAAGAGCGCCGCGCGGGCCATCTCGCCGGCCAGCCCGAAGCGGCCGAGCGGCACGTGGACGAGGCGTCGCTGTTTCTTCTCCTCGGTGTCGAGGAAGCTCATCAGGAGCTCCGTCTGCAGCGGGCCCGGGCAGAGCGCGTTGACGCGGATGTTCTCGCGCGCGTGGACGATGGCGAGCTCGCGGCTGAGCGCAACGACGCCACCCTTGCTCGCGGTGTAGGCGATCTGCGGCGTCGCGGCGCCCATCAGCGCCACGAAGGACGCCGTGTTGATGACCGAACCGCCGCCGGCGCGTCGCAGCGCCGGGATGCCGTGCTTGCAGCCGAGGAAGACGCCCTTCAGGTTGATCGCCAGCGTGCGCTCCCACACCTCCTCCGACGTCGACACCGCGTCGCCGTCGTCGGCGTGCATGATCCCCGCGTTGTTGAAGAGCACGTCGAGCCGGCCGAAAGCCTCCTCGGTGCGATGCACCATCTCCTCGCAGTCCGAGTTGCGCGAGACGTCGGCGCGGATGAACACGGCGCGACCGCCGCCGGTCTCGATCTCCTTGACGGTCTCCTCGCCGCGATCGGTGTCGACGTCCACCGCCGCGACCGCCGCGCCCTCGCGCGCGAAGAGGAGCGCCGACTCTCGCCCGATGCCGCTCGCGGCCCCGGTGATCAGGGCGACGCGATCCTTCAGTCTCCCGTTTTCCACGCTCATCGCTTCCCTCTCCCGATCTCGACCGCGGCGCGCGCGAGCGCGTCGAAGAGTCGTTGCTGTATCGGATCCTCGGCCGAAGTGAGCTCCGGGTGCCATTGCACGGCGATCAGCCACGGGTGCTCGACCCACTCGACCGCCTCGATGGTGCCGTCGGGCGCGCGGGCCGTGACGCGGAGCTGCGGCGCCACGGTGTCGATCGCCTGGTGATGCCACGATGCCGCCGGAAACCGCAGCACGCCGACGATGTCGGCGAGCTTCGTGCCGCCCTCGACGATGACCTCGTGCGGGATCGGCTCGCGCGGAGGCGCCCGGTGCAGGATGCTCTCGCCGACGACGTCCGGGAGGTGCTCGTGGAGCGTCCCGCCGAGCGAGACGTTGAGGATCTGCGTGCCCCGGCAGATGCCGAGCGTCGGCAGGCCGTCCGACGCGACGCGCCGGGCGAGCTCGAGCTCGGTGGCGTCGCGGTCCTCGTCGAGCATGTAGATGGTCTCGTGAAGCTCGCCGCCGTAGCGCGCCGGGTCGAGGTCGCCGCCGCCGGCGAGGATCAGCGCGTCGATCTGCGCGAGCCATCCATCGACGCGCGTCTCGCCGGGGGGCAGCAGGAACGGCACGCCGCCGGCGCGACGCACGGATTCGACGTACTCCGACGGCAGCACGTACTGGCCCTTCTCGTCACGCCCGTACGTGGTGATCCCGATGATCGGAGCCCCCACCTCAGATCCTCTCGAAGTACCTCGACCGCTCCCAGTCGGTGACCGCCTTGTCGAATCCCGCCTGCTCGGTCCTGAAGAAGTGGGTGTAGTGCTCGACGACGTCGTCGCCGAACGCCGCGCGCGCGAACTTGCTCTTGGCGAAGAGGTCGATCGAGTCGCGCAGCGACCGCGGCACGGACGGCAGACCGCGAGCGCGGTAGACGTCCCCCTCGAAGAGGGCCGGCGGCTCGGTCTTGCGGGCGATGCCGTCGAGGCCCGACGCCAGCGCGGCGGCGTAGACGAGATACGGGTTGCAGTCCGCCCCCGGCAGCCGGCACTCGATGCGCAGACTCGGACCCTCGCCGACGACGCGGAAGCCGGCGGTGCGGTTGTCGCAGCTCCACGCGATCTTCGTCGGCGCCCACGAGAGGTCCTGGTAGCGCTTGTAGGAGTTCACCGTCGGCGCGTAGAAGACCATCAGCTCGGGCACGTGGGCCATCCAGCCGCCGAGGAAATACTTGAAGGTCTCGGAGCAGTGCACCGGGCCGATCTCGCGGTCGCCGGCGAAGGCGCTCTCGCCATCGCGCCACAGGCTGAGGTGGACGTGGCAGCTCGACCCGGCTCGGTCGGCCGAGTACTTCGCCATGAACGTCACCGAGATCCCCTGCCGGTCCGCGACCTCCTTGAGGCACTGCTTGTAGATCGAGTGCCGGTCGGCCATCCCGAGGACGTCGGTGTAGCGCAGGTTGAGCTCGTGCTGCCCGAGGCCCCACTCTCCCTTGGAGCTCTCCACCGGCACGCCGGACTGCCTGAGGTGACGGCGCGCCTCGCCGTTGAAGGACTCGACGCGCGAGCCCTGGAGGATGTGATAATCCTCGATGTACCAGCCGGCCGGACGCAGACCGCTGTGACCGCCTGTGTCGGCGTCGCGGTAGGAGCTCTCGAAGATGTAGAACTCGAGCTCCGAGCTCCCCATGGCGACGAAATCCCGCTCGCGCGCCGCCTGCACCTGCTTGCGCAGGATCGAGCGCGGCGCCTGCGCGACGGGCTCGTGGAACCGCTGGCTCTCGACGTCGCAGATGACCATTGCCGTGCGGTCGAGCCAGGTGGCGAGCCGGAGGGTCGACAGGTCGGGGACGAGGTGGACGTCGCCGTAGCCCTTCTTCCAGTTGGCGAAGCTGTATCCCGGGACCGGCTCCATCTCCATGTCGACGGTGAGCAGATAGTCGCAGGCATGCGTGCCATCGCGGGCGACGGCCTCCAGGAAGTACTCGCCGTCGAAGCGCTTTCCCATGAAGCGTCCGTAGAGGTCGGTGAAGGCGACGATCACGGTGTCGACCTCCCCGTCCCGGACGAGCTGGGTGAGCTTCTCGGGCGTCAGCATGCCGTGGGTCCTGCCATGAGTGTTTCCGTGCCTGTTGGCCATCCGGGTTCGCTCCGGTAATCTCACAGGATCGAAGATCGGGCCCGACCGCGGCCGAGATTCTAACAAGACGCGAGCCTCATGGCGACGCTCGACAAAGCGCCCGACACCGCCGACGCCCATGCCTGACCGGAAGATCGATCACCTCCTCGAGCTGGTCCCGGGATTCCGCCCCGGCGCCGCCACCGTCACCGAGCTCGGCGGCGGCATCACCAACCGCAACTACCGGGTCGACGTCGACGGGCAGTCCTACGTCCTGCGGGTCTGCGATCCGGGGACGGAGCACCTGGGCATACGCCGTGACCACGAGGTCGCCTGCTCGCGGATCGCGGCCGCGCTCGGCATCGGACCCGAGGTGGCGCTCGCGGATGTCAACAAGGGCATCCTGGTGACCCGATTCCTCGAGGGCGAGACGCTGACGGCGGAGACCGCCCGGGAGCCGGGGCGCATCGCGCGCATCGCCTCGGTGGTCCGGACGTACCACGAGGGCCCGGCGTTTCCCGGCACCTTCTCGCCGTTCCAGACGGTGCGTGACTACCACCGCATTGCTCTCGAGAAGGGCGTCGCGTTCCCGCGGGAGGTCGACAGCGCGTTCGAGATGATGGAGGCCATCGAGCAGGCCACCGGCGCCCACGCGACCGCCGCGCCGTGCCACAACGACCTCCTCGCCGGCAACTTCATCGACGACGGCGAGAGGATCCACGTGCTCGACTGGGAGTACGCCGCCATGGGCGACCCCTTCTTCGACCTCGGCAACTTCGCGGTCAATCAGGAGCTCGACGACTCCGGCTGCGAGACGCTGCTCGCGGCGTACTCGCGCGATCGCGCCGCGGTCAACGAAATCGACCGGGCCCGCCTCCTGCTGATGCGGCTGGCGTCGGACCTCCGCGAGTCGTTCTGGGGTTTCCTCCAGTCGGGTCTCTCGACGCTCGATTTCGACTACGCCGAGTACGGCCGCAAGCACTTGACGAGGTTTCTCGACCATGCTTCGATGCCGCCCGTCGCGTCCGCGCTGCGACTTTTCGGCCGCGACCGGAGAGCCCGGTAGCGCCGTGGAGTACGCCAACCGATTTCGCCGACCGAGCTCGACGAACGAAGTGAAGCCACCCGCCGAGCCAACCACGCCATGACGCAGGAGACCCGCGTCGCCATCATCGGCGGCGGCATCATCGGCTGCAGCGTCGCGTATCACCTCACCAGGATGGGCTGGAAGGACGTCCTGGTGATCGAGAAGGGGGACCTCACCAGCGGCTCGACGTGGCACGCCGCGGGGCTCGTCGGCCAGCTGCGCTCCTCGCGCAACATCACGCGCATGCTGCAGTACAGCGTCGAGCTCTACGAGCGGCTCGAGGAGGAGACCGGACAGTCGACCGGCTGGCGCCAGGTCGGCGGTCTCCGCCTCGCGTCGTCGAAGGAGCGCATGTTCGAGCTGCGCCGGGCCGCGACCACCGCGCGCAGCTTCGGCCTCGAGATGCAGCTCGTCGGCCCGCGCGAGGCGCAGGAGCTCTTCCCGCTGATCTCGCTCGACGGCGTCGAGGGCGGCGCGCTCCTGCCGACCGACGGCTACGCCGATCCCGCCGGCGTCGCGCTGGCGCTCGCGAAGGGAGCGCGATCGGGAGGCGCCGAGTTCCTCCGCAACAGGCGCGTCGAGGACCTCGTGGTGTCGAACGGCCGCGTCACCGAGGTGGTCACCGATGGCGGCTCCGTTCGCGCGGACGTGGTGGTCAACGCGGCGGGGATGTGGGCGCGCGAGATCGGCCGCATGGCGGGCGTGAACGTCCCGCTGGTGCCGATGATGCACCAGTACATCGTCACCGATCACGTGCCCGACATGCCGACCGGGCTGCCGACGATGCGCGACCCGGACAACCTCGTCTACTACAAGGAGGAGGTCGGCGCGCTGGCGATGGGCGGCTACGAGCCGAACCCGATCCCGTGGAACGTCAACGGCATCCCGGGCGAGTTCGGCCAGGAGCTCCTCGAGCCCGACTTCGAGCACTTCGAGCAGCTCTCGGAGCGCGCCATCAAGCGCACGCCGATCCTCGAGCGCGTCGGCATCAAGAAGCTGATCAACGGGCCCGAGGCGTTCACGCCCGACGGCAACTTCGTCATGGGGCTGGCTCCCGGCATGGAGAACTTCTACGTCGCCGCGGGATTCAACGCGCACGGCATCGCGGCCGGCGGCGGCGCGGGAAGGGCGATCGCCGAGTGGATCGTCGACGGGCGTCCGAGCCTCGACCTCTGGCGCGTCGACATCCGTCGATTCGGCCCGCACCACCGCAGCACCGCGTGGATCACCGAGCGCACCGCCGAGCTCTACGGCAAGCACTACGCCATGGGGTGGCCGGACGAGGAGCACGAGTCGGCGCGCCCGCTGCGGCGCAGCCCGCTCGACGGCATCCTGCGCGAGCGGCGCGCCTGCTACGGCGAGAAGTTCGGCTGGGAGCGCCCGAACTGGTTCGCGCCGGAGGGAATCGAGCCGGTCGACGAGCCGACCTTCGGCGTGCCGAACTGGTTCGAGCACGTCGCGGCCGAGCATCGCGCGATACGCACCCGCGTCGCGCTGATCGATCAGACGTCGTTCAGCAAGTTCGAGATCAGCGGCCCCGGCGCGCTCGCCGCCCTGCAGCGCATCGCCGCGAACGACGTCGACCGCCCGCCCGGCAGCCTCGTCTACACGCAGCTCTGCAACGAGCGCGGCGGCATCGAGTCCGACCTGACCATCGGCCGCCTCGAGGAGAATCGCTTCTCGGTCGTCACCGGCACCGCCTTCGGCACCCACGACCTCGACTGGATCCGCCGCAACCTGCCGCGTGACGGCTCCGTCAGCGCCATCGACATCACCTCGAGCCGCGCCGTGATCAACGTCTGCGGCCCGAGGGCGCGCGATCTGCTCGGGCGCGTCACCGATGCGGACGTCAGCAACGACGCGTTCCCGTTCGCGAGCTGCCGCGAGATCTCCGTCGGCCACGCGCCGGCGCTCGCGCTGCGGGTGACGTACGTCGGCGAGCTCGGCTGGGAGCTCCACGTGCCGGTCGAGTTCGCCCGCCACGTCTACGACCGGCTCTGGGACGCCGGCCAGGACCTCGGCGTCGTCAACGCCGGGTACCGGGCGATCGAGTCCTGCCGGCTCGAGAAGGGCTTTCGTTACTGGAGCACCGATCTGACGCCCGACTACACCCCCTACGAGGCGGGACTCGGCTTCTGCGTCGCCCTCGACAAGGGCGACTTCATCGGACGCGAGGCCCTCGAGCGGGCGAAGGCCGGGGGACCGAAGCGGCGGCTCTGCTGCTTCACCATCGAGGGGCGCGTCATGCTCCACGGGGGCGAGACCATCGCGCTCGACGGCGAGGTCCTCGGCGTGCTGACGAGCGGCGGCTACGGCCACACGGTCGAGAAGACGATCGCGTACGGGTACGTGCCGGCCGAGCGCTCGCGGGAGACCACCTACCAGATCGAGGTCATGGGCGAGTCCTTCGAGGCAACGCGACACGCCCGCGCGCTGTACGATCCGAAGCGGGAGCGGGTGCTGGGGTGAGGAAGAGGGGAAAGTCGACTTTGAGGGTTTGCTGGCAGACGATTCATGAGGAAAGCAGGAAGAAGAGGAACGCAGGAAACGAAACTGATCGTGCCCTGCGAGCTCTGTCGATCTCGTAGACGCCGTCGAGAAGCGGGACCTGGTTACGATGTGAACCACAGAGGCGCGGCGCTGCGTCAGCGCAGCACCGCGTGAGAGCACAGAGACGCACAGAGGAGTTTCTTTCGGTTCGCAGGGGAATCAGCAAAGGCCTGTCCGCTCGATTTCGTTCGAGGAGCGAGGGAGGCTCACGAAGATCAACCCCATCAATCCTTCCGTTTCCTGCCTTCCTGCTCTTCCTGCCTTCCTTATAGATGCGTCAGAGTCTCGCCCGCGGAATCGAGCAGCCTTTCGGGCACGGGACCGGGACCGGGACCGGGGACGGGGACGGGTGGGTCTGGAAAACCCTGTCGGTCGAACTTAGAATCGACTCTCCTTCGCGGGTCGACTTGACAAGGGGATCCAGATGAAAGAGACGACACGTCGTCAGTTCCTCGAACGCACGCTGCGCGCCGCGCCGGCGATCGCGCTGCCGGCGATCCTGCCTCGCGGCATCCTCGGGCAGAGCTCGCCGAACGAGCGCATCGTCACCGGCCACATCGGCGTCGGCGGCATGGGCACCGGGCACCTCGGTTTCTTCAAGGAGTACGTCGGCGCGATCTGTGACGTCTACGAGCCGCACCTGCAGCGCGCCGCGAAGATCGTCGGGCGATACGTGCCGCTCTACCGCGACTTCCGCCAGCTCCTCGAGCAGCAGGACATCGACGGCGTCGTCATCGCCACTCCCGATCACTGGCACGGCATCATGACGGTGATGGCGTGCGAGGCCGGCAAGGACGTCTACGTCCAGAAGCCGGCGTGCTCGACGATCGAGGAGGGGCGCGCCATGGTCGACGCGGCCCGCCGCTGGGGACGCATCGTCCAGGTCGGCTCGCAGGGACGGTCGACGCGTGACGCGTTCCTCTCCTGTCGTTACATCCGCAACGGCGAGATCGGCCGCGTGCGCCACGTCGAGTGCTGGCACTACGAGAACCCGGTCGGCGGCGAGGCGCCCGACGCCGAGGCGCCCTCCGACCTCGACTGGGATCTCTGGCTCGGCCCGAACCGCTGGGTCCCCTACAACCGCGACCGCGTGCACTTCAATTTCCGCTGGATGCTCGATTTCGGCGGCGGCCAGATCCGCGACCGGGGCGCGCACGTGATGAGCGTCGCGTCCTTCATCATGGACGCCGACTCCACCGGTCCGGTGAGCGTCGAGGCGACCGGCACGCCGCCGGAGCGGGGCATCTGGGACTGCCCGACGAAAATGGACATCCGCTACGAGTTCGAGAATCCCGACTGGACGATGACCTGGAGCCAGCCTGGTCCTGCGGAGCTGCGCGAGCTCTACGGCTTCGGCGCGCGCTATCACGGCGACGAGGGCACGCTCATCGTGCGCGGCGGGGACGGCGGCACCTTCACGGAGGACAAGGCGAAGGAGTACACGCCGCCGCCGGATGGCTTCGTGCCCTACGAGAGCCCCGGTCACGAGCAGAACTGGGTCGACTGCGTGCGGACGAGACAGCAGCCGATCATGCACATCGAGAGCGGCCACCGTGTGGCGTCGCTCTGCATCCTCGGAAACATCGCCTACCGCCTCGGGCGCAAGCTGCGCTGGGACCCCGTCGCCGAGCGCTTCATCGGCGACGAGGAGGCGAACCGGCTGGTCGCCAAGCCGTACCGGGCGCCGTGGCGGATTTGAGCACCCGACATGATCATGACCGACCGTTCCCGTACCCGTTCCCGGTCCCGTGCCCGTGCCCGTGCCCGTGCCCGAGGACGAGGACGAGGACGAGCGTCACGTTGGGCTCTGCTCTGGAGTTTTCTCGACAAGCGTGAACCTGCGCTGGAAACGATTCCATGAACACCCTCCTCCTCCTCACCGCGCTGACCCTCGCCGCCGACGACCATGCGGACCTCGCCGACTTCCTCTCGAGGATTACCAGCACCGATGACGCGGTCCGTCTCGCCGCGCGTTTCGAGGCGCCTGCCATCGGCGCTCCGGCGGTGGTGGCGCTCGGCGGACTGCTGACCGACGACAGCGTCAACGTGCGTGTCGCGGCGCGCGCGGCGCTCGAGCTGATCGTGCACCACGCCGGGCGACCCGGCGGCGTCGAGGAGCGCGGCGATGTCTGCGCCGAGCTCCGCAAGCTGCTGGCGGCGGACCGGCCGGTCGACACGCGGCGCGAGGCGGTCTTCCTGCTCGGGTACATCGCCGGTGACCGATCGGTGCCGGCCATCGCGCGGCTGCTCGGCGATGCCGATCGCCACGTCGCGGAGACCGCCCGCCTCTCGCTCGAGCGCATTCCCGGTTCCGCGGCCGTCGAGGCGCTCGTCGAGGCGCTCGATGGCGCCGGCGACGAGCTCGCGCCGTCGCTCCTCTATTCGCTCTCGAAGAAGGGCGGGGAACGCGTCGTCGAGGTGCTCTCGAAGCACGCCCGTGAGGGCTCTCCCGAGGCCCGACTCGCGGCGCTCGGAGGCCTCGCCCGGCTCGGCGTCAGGGCGGCGATCCCGCTCTTCGAGGCGGCGATCGAGAAGCCGGACGGCATCGCGGTGAACGCGCTCTACCGCAAGTACCTCCTCCTCGGCGACGTGCTCTCCGAGCGCGTCGATCGCGAGACCGCCGTCGCGCTCTTCCGGCGCGCTCTGGCGAAGGCTCCGGACGGATACCTGCGCGAGCACGCGCTACTCGGAGTCTGCCCTCCGGGCTCGCTCGAGAACGTCGACGTCCTGATCGAGGCGCTCGCCGATCCGTCGATCCGCGTGCGCCGCGTCGCACAACGCCAGCTCGCCGCGCTCGAGGGCGGAGAGGTCCTCGAAAAGCTCACCGGCGCGTACCGGAGCGTGGCCCGCGAGGCGCGACCGGCGCTGCTTCGCACGCTCGCCGAGCGCGACCGTGACGCGACCACCCAGCTCCTTGCCGACGCGGCCGAGAGCCCCGACGCGGCGCTTCGCATCACCGCGCTCGACATCCTCGATCGACTCGAGCAGCCCGAGCTCGAGGCGACCTATTTCGAGCTCGCCGAGAAGGGCCACGAGACCATCCGCCCGACGGCGGTGAAGGGTTACCTGGCCCTCGCCAGGAAGCGTCTCGAGGACGGCGACGGATCGGGGGCCTTCGAGATGTGCGGCCGCGTGCTCGAATCGCTGCCGGCGGCCACCGACCACCAGAGGATGATCGCGCTGCGCGGCGTCGTCGAATCGGGCGACCGTCGCGGCCTCGAGATCCTGCCGCGCTACTTCAGGGATTCGCTGCTGGCGAACGAGGCGGCGCGCGGCGTCATCGAGCTTGCTCGCGCGCTCGGCGAGGCGGGCGAGAAGGAAGAGGCGGCGAGGCGCCTGCAGACGGTCGTCGCCGGCCAGTTCCCGCGCGAGATCATCCAGCTCGCGGTCGACAGGATGAAGCAGCTCGGCTTCGATCCGCAGGGAAAGCTCAAGGAGCAGGGATTCGTCGTCGAGTGGATGCTGACGACGCCGATCAGGAACCCCGACGACGAGGGCTTCACCCGCGCGTACTTCCCCGAGGAACGACTCGCGGCGGGACGCGAGATGGGATTCAGGGAGGTCCACTCGATCGGACCGCGACGCGTGCGCTGGCGCAAGCTCGACACGCTGTCGCCCGACGGTCGCATCAACCTGCTGCCGCTCTTCCGGCGCTCGGAGAACGTGCTGATCTACGCGTACACCGAGCTCCACTCGAACAGCGACCGCGAGGTGCTCCTGAAGATGGCCAGCGACGAGGGCATCATCTGCTGGCTCGGCAAGGAGCGCATCCACACGTCACGGGGACCTCGCGGCCTGAAGATCGACCAGGACGTCGTCGAGGCGACGCTCGGGAAGGGCACCAACCGCCTGCTCCTGAAGATCACTCAGGGCGGCGGCGACTGGGCCTTCGCGCTCCGCGTCACCGACCGCGAGGGCAAGCCGATCGACACGTCGACGCTGGAATCGGGCTCGTGATCCGCGCCCGGCCCCGTGCCCGAAAGCTACTCGACTTCGCTCGCGAGACTCTGCGACGCATCTATAAGGAAAGCAGGAAGAAGAGGAAGGCAGGAAACGCGTCTGGCCGTGACTTGCGAGCTCTGTCGGTCTCGAAAACGCCGTCCAGAAGCGAGAGTGGGTTTCGATTTGAACCACAGAGGCGCGGCGCTGCGCCAGCGCAGCACCGCGTGAGAGCACAAAGACGCACAGAGGAGTTTCTTTCGGTTCGCAGGAGTCAGCAAAGGCCGGTGCTCTCGACAGAGGATCGAGAAAGCTTCATGTAGCTCAACCCCATCAATCCTTCCGTTTCCTGCCTTCCTGAGCTTCCTGCCTTCCTCATGAATCGTCTGACAGCAA
>JBFFXF010000155.1:0-17456 GCA_041569895.1 Planctomycetota bacterium
ATGGCGCTCGAGCTCGCGAGCGAGGATCCGTCGTACGAGGACGTCGCCTCGAAGTTCTTCGAGCATTTCGTGGCGATCGCCGACGCGACCAACCGGCTCGGCGGCACGGGTCTGTGGGACGACGCGGACGGCTTCTACTACGACCGCCTGCACGTCGACGGCTCGACCATCCCGCTCAAGGTGCGCTCGATGGTCGGCATCATCCCCCTCTTTGCCGTCGAGGTGCTCGAGGACGACGTCCTCGAACGGCTCCCCGGCTTCACGAAACGCATGAACTGGTTCCTCGAGAACCGGGCCGACCTCGCAAAGGACATCTCGTACCTGGAGCGCGACGTCGGCGTCGACGAGCGCCACGGACACCGCCTGCTGGCGATCGCGTCGTGCGAGCGGCTGACGCGCGTCCTGCGCTACGTCCTCGACGAGAACGAGTTCCTGTCGCCGTACGGCGTGCGGTCGCTGTCACGATTCCATCGCGAGCAGCCGTTCGTCTTCCACGTCGACTCGACGGAGCACCGCGTCGAGTACGACCCGGCCGAATCGACCACCGGCCTCTTCGGCGGCAACTCGAACTGGCGCGGCCCGGTCTGGTTCCCCGTCAACTTCCTGCTGATCGAGGCGCTCGAGCGCTTCCACCACTTCTACGGCGAGAGCGTCCGCGTCGAGTGCCCGGTCGGCTCGGGCCGCATGATGAACCTCGGCGAGGTGGCGCGGGAGATCGCGGACCGCCTGGTGCGCATCTTCCTCCCGGACGAGACGGGCAGGCGACCGCTGCACGGCGAGGACGAGAGACACTCCCGCGACCCGCACTGGCGCGACCTGCTCCTCTTCCACGAGTACTTCGACGGCGACACCGGCCGCGGCCTCGGCGCGAGCCATCAGACCGGCTGGACGGCGCTGGTGACGACCCTGATCGAGAGACGGGCACGACGACACGGCGGATCGGTGGGGTGATCCGGCGAGGGGCGCCCGGCCTCCTGAGCTTGCTGTCAGACGATTCATAAGGAAGGCAGGAAACTCAGGAAGGCAGGAAACGGATCAGACTCGTTTCCTGCTTTCCTCTTCTTCCTGCCTTCCTTAGAGATCCGTCGCAGAGTCTCGCGCGCGGAGTCGAGCAGCCCTTCGGGAACGGGAAGGAGAACCGGCGATCACAACCCGCGAATACGTATCTTCCTCAGCGCCAGCGGCAGGGCGTGGTCCTGGAAGCCGATCCAGCCCTCCTTCGGGCGGCTCTCGAGGCGCGGGTGGTCGAGCTTCACCTCGTTGACCACCACGCCGTTCAGCTTCACGGTCAGGTCGTTGCCGCGGCACGTGATGTGGAAGTGGTTCCACTCGCCGGCGGGACGCGCCGCGTTCTTCGCGGGCGGGATGCCCGGAATGATGCCGCCCGAGTCGTGGTCGGTGAGACGGCGGTTCTTCGCCCCCTCGCTCTCGCGATGGGAGTCGTAGATCTGCACCTCGATCCCCTTCGCCACCGGGCTCTTGCGGTCGCCGACGTGGAAGTAGAAACCGCTGTTGCCGTGCTTCTCGACGCGATAGTCGAACTCGATCTCGAAATCTCGATAGCGCTGCTTGAGCCAGAGGTAGGCGTCGAACCTCGACCAGCCCGTCTCGCCCGGACGCGGCGTCAGCGTGACGACGCCGTCGTCGAGCTTCCAGTTGCCGGTCGTTTCCCAGAAGCGCGACAGGTCGCCGCCCGAGAGCAGGTCGACCCACTCGCCGGCGTCGTCGAGCTCGAGCAGCTCGACCTTGCGGAACTCGACGGGGTGACTCTCCGACTGCAAGGAGATGGTGCCGCCGCGCAGCATCTTCGGCTTGCCCTCCTCGAGCAGCCGGCGCGCGTCGCCGTCCCTCGGGTCGAGCTGCGGGTCGGTGTACTCGAGCACCGGCTCCCCCTCGAGGAGGTGCCGGATCCTGTTGCCGCGCACCTCGATCTCCGCCGTCACCCACTGATCGCCGCGGTAGGTCTCCGAGCGCGAGTTAGTGCAGTGGCGCGTGTGCAGCTTGCCGTCCATGACGACGTTCGTGCCGGGCGTGCAGAGGTTCGCGGTCGAGCGCTCGCCGGTCTCACGGCCGCCGAGAAGCTGCACCTCGATCGACACCGGGAAGTTCTGGTCCTTGCGGATGGTCTCCGGCGCCTGGCCGTGGATCATGACGCCGCTGTTGCGGTACGCCCAGCCGGGCCCGCCGCGGACCTGCTCGCCGGTGAAGCGGTACTCGACGCGCAGCCGGTAGCTCGAGAACTCGCGCTCGTGGAAGATGTGCCCGAACTTGTCGCCGAACTGGTCGTACCCGTCGTAGGACACCTTGAGCACGCCGTCCTCGACGCGAAACGTGTCGGCGAAGTTTTCGCCGAGCTCGTGGCCGGCGATCTTCACCTTCCAGCCGTCGAGGTTTTTGCCGTTGAAGAGCTGAATCCACTCCTCGGGCGGCGCATCGTCTTCGGCGGCCAGGACACGGGACACGCACACCAGAACGCACAGCGAAAAGATCGTCATCGCCTTCATGAGAAACTCCTTTCCAGACCTCGGTCCCCGGTCCTGGACCCGTGCCCGCACTCGTCCTCGTCCTCGTCCTCGTCCCCGTCCCCGTGCCCGTGCCCGTGCCCGTGCCCGTGCCCGATGCAACACCGATACTCTACCACGGAGCAGCTCAAAGCTGCGCCATGCGGGCTCTCGCCGCACAAAAAAACAGGCCCGGTCACCCGGGCCTGCTCGATTGGAGGGACGCGCTGAGGTGGATCAGCGCTTGACGGCGGTCTCGATCGGTGCGCTCTCCTCGTCGCACGACGCTCTCGCGGCCTCCATCGCGGCTTTCGCTCGGAGGAGAAGCTCGCGAGTCTCACCGATGAGCGCGCGATGGCTCTCGAAGGCGATGCGCACCTCCACCGGCATCGAGCGCATCGCGGCGGGATTCGCGATCGCCCAGGCGGCCATCTCGCCGTGGATGGCCTCGAGCGCCTCGAACCCGTCAACGAGCGCGACGACACTGGGCGGCACCAGCGCGATCATCTTCGACGTCTCGGCGATCGAGCCGATGCCGCCGGCGATCTCGCGACGCGTCTCGTCACTCTGCGCCGCGAGCTCGGACGGCACCGCGTTCCACGAGGCGCGCAGAGCGCCGATGCGAGCTGCCATCCTCACCGGGGACGTTGCGGCGCACGTCACGGGGCACGCGCCTGTGGTGGCGGTCTTCGACGTCGACGACGTGCGCTTCTCGGGGCCGCACTCGACGTCGACGCCCGGCCTCGTCTCGTCGTTCGAGGCCCAGCACGATCCCGAGGTCGCCGCGACGACATGCGAGGCGAGCTCGTGAAGACCGCGCAGGGCCTTCGACCGTGCCACGCCGAGGCGACGGCCCGCCTCGAGGACATCCGCCGCGATGCCGGTCTCCCCGGGGGACGTCTTCGCCGGGCAGTGCTTCGACAGGGCCTCGTCGGCGGCGACAGCCCCACCGAGGACATCGCGAACGGCGACGAGTGTCTCACCGAGTCGCGACCCGACCGGACACCTCTTCGCGAGACTCGCCAGATGCGCGGAGATCCGCTGTCGCTCGCTCTGCGTCAGCGCCCTGGCCTCCTCGGAGGCCTCCTTCCAGCTGACCAGCAGCTCGCTCACCTTCTTCTCGACCGGGCACCCCGCGCACTCCTTGCCGGCGGGCTCCCCGGCGAGCGCGCCGCGACCGAGCGGCGTGACGAGCATGGCCGACGCCGCGAACGCCATCGCGGTGCGCCATGAAACAAGACCGGAGACGAAGGCCCCAACGATCCCCCTGATGTGAACGGAACTCTCCTTCATGGTGGTGTTCCTGATCCTTGCGTTTGCCTTGTTCGCCTTCGTGTGCGCGAACCCGGAGCGACACTCGCTCCGGGCCGGCGACCGACACAATCCCGTCTCGCACCGTCCACCTCCGCTCGTCCTCCGCTTCGGGAAAGCTCTCGATGCTCCGGCGCTCACCTCCCTGTCCAGAACTGGTATACCGACCGGTCGGTATGCTCCTCTCGAAAAAAAAACCTCCCGCCTCACTTGCCGTAGAGTGAGCGGAGGTAGCCCTTGAAATGAAGCAGATTGCGCTCCATGACCGCGCGCTCGCCGGTGGTCTTCAGCAGGAGAAGCGAGCCCTGGCCGAGGGCGACGAAGAAGTCGCCGAGTGCCGCCGCGTCGAACGCCGCATCCGGCGCGTGGCGCTCCTTCGCCTCGACGAGATCGCGCGCCACCGCCGCGGCCAGGCGCTCGAAGCACAGCTCGCAGATCTGGCGCAGCTTCGGGTGGGTCTCGGAGATCTCCTGGGCGAAGGTGCCGACCAGACACCCCTTCCCCGCCGGGTCGCGCGACCCGGCGATGGCGGTGTCGATCATCGTCATCACGCGCTCGAGCGGGTCCTCGATCGAGGCGCACGCCTCGAGGAACCTGGCCTCCTGCCGCTGCGAGAAGCGGTCGAGGAGCACCTTGCCGAGCTCCTCCTTGTTCCTGAAATAGTGGAAGAAGCTCCCCTTGGTGACACCGGCCGCGGCGCAGATCTCGTCGACCGTGGTGGCCACGAAGCCCTTGGCGAGCATCAGCTCCTCGGCGGCGTCGAGCAGGCTCGTGCGGGTCGGCGGGTCGGGGTGCCTGGTTCTCATCGCGAAAAACGCCCTGCGAAATTGCTCATACGTACCAGTTGGTATGAGAATAACCGGCGGCCGCGGGACCGCAAAAGAAAAAAGGGGGAGGCGCCGGCTCCGGCTCCTCCCCCGGGTCACCCGTCTCGACCCGCTCAACTCGTGAACACGGCTGCTCCGGACGGCCGCGGGCTCGCTCAGCCCTCGGCGCCGCAGAAGAGCGGGTCCGGCGTGCGGTCGAACCGCGCCACCCCGGCGGGCGGTCGCCGCTGGAACAGCTCGCCGAGCATGACGAGGACGTCCGAGATGTTCACCGCGCCGTTGTCGTCGGCGTCGGCGGCATCGGCGCAGTACGGCCTCCGGCCACCCGCGAACATGTGCAGCAGGAGGTGCACGGGGTCGGCGATGTCGAAGCGGCCGTCGTCGTTCGAGTCGCCGCGGCGGAAGCTCGCATCGTGGACGCCGCTGATGCCGAAGAAGCTCGCGTCGTCCATGGAGTCGATGGCGTCGTTCTCATCGAAGGGCGCCTGGACGAGCGCGCGCGCCTCGTCGCCGTCGTCGCCCTCCTCCGCGGCCGGATCGTCGCACTCCGAGCGACGCCCGAAGTGCCACGGCCAGCGCGAGCGCCGCCGGAAGAGCTCCGAGAGATCGGTGAGCTCGTCGATGTCGCCCGAGAGGACGACGTTCCCCTCGGAGTCGACGACGTCGACGATGGTGCCCTCGAGGTCCCGCGCGTCGTTCTCGACGAAGGGGATCTCGTCGCCTCGCTCGGTGTCGAGCCGCAGGGCGCCGGAGCCCGCGAGCCGCTCGGCCAGACGCTGGAGGAACGGGAAGCACGGCTCGACCTCGCCGCTCAGCGACTCGTCGGCGTCGGTCGTCAGCGACACCGACGCGCCTCCGGCCACCAGCGCCGCGACCTGGTCCTCCGTGACCTCGATCGAGCCGCGGTTGTTCTCGCCGAGCTCGAGCGCGATCGACTCGTCGCCGAGGTCGAGCGTCACACCGGTGACCGAGCCCTCGAGCCCTCGCACCCAGACGATGGAGGACAGCGTCGTGCGCTCCTCGTCGAGCGTCAGGACAGCCAGGGCCCTTGGCGTCCGGGTCCGGGTGCGATGGTGTGCGCCCCCGCCGCCGGGGTCGCCGCCGTTGCCGGGATCCTCGGGCTCGTCGGCCCTGAGGTGCGCCTTGAAGCACCGCGGATCGGGCGGCTCGGCGTCGCGCGTCGTGATGGTGCCGAGGCTCGCGCTCGTGGTCTCCTGGACCTCGTTCCCCTCGCCGTCGGTCGTCGTCGTCGTCTGACTCGCGACGACCTCGTAGGTGGCCCCGGGCTCGAGCCCGCGCACGCGGATATGGATCGCGATGCGATCCCCTCGCTGGCGGGTCGAGATGGAGCCGCTGCGCTCGCCGTGCGGCAGACGGAGACTGTCGTGTCCGATGAGCCGCACCGGCGCCTCGGCCTCCTCGCCCGGCTCGCAGTCCGCCTCGCCTGTGCGGTCATGCCCGGGCGCGAGACCGGCCAGACCGAGCACCAGGAGCGCACCGACCAGAAATCGCAACACACACACGAAACGGAGAGACCCCAGACGATCAGTCATGGCAACCTCCTTCTTCCTCCGAAAGGACCTCTCTCTCTTTCGATCGATCAGTGACCAGAGCCGGCCGACAAGTACCGTCACGCCGAACGAAACCCCTCGCCGCGGAGCGGCAACGAACGGATGCGCACGCCGGCCGCGGCGAACAGCGCGTTCCCGACGGCGGGCGCGACGGCGACGATCGGCGTCTCGCCGCCGCCCACCGATGGCAGGTCCGGTCGGTCGACGAGCACGGTGTCGATAGCCGGCACGTTGCGGAAGCGCGGCACGCGGTAGCTCGAGAACGACGCGTTCCGGATGCGCCCGTCGCGGAAGCGGATCTCCTCGCTGAGCGCTCCGCCGAGACCCTGGACGATGCAGCCTTCCACCTGCGCGCGCAGGTTGTCGGGGTTCTGGATCGCCCCACACTCGAAGGCCTGGCAGACCTCGACCACGCGGTAACGACCGGTCTCCGGCGAGACCTCGACCTCGGCGCAGGCCGCGGCGTACGAGCCCTTCTCGGTGCCGCAGCCGAGTCCGACGCCTCGCCGGCCGGAGCCTCGAGTCGCGCGCACGCGCTCGCTCCACCGGAAGCGCTCCGCCGCCGCCTCGAGGACGGCCCGCAGCCTGGCGTCGCCGAGATGGCGGAGCCGGAAGTCGAGCGGGTCGACGCCGGCCGTGGCGGCGAGCTCGTCCATGAAGCACTCGCGAGCGAAGACGTTGGCCGTCGACGCCAGGGCGCGGTAGGCCCCCTGCCGCAACGGCGCGTCGCTCGAGCGGTACCGGCTGCGCGAGTTCGGGACGTCGTACGACGTCGCCAGCGCCGACGCGCCCGAGTTGTAGTTCGTCTGCTCCCACGCCATCAGCTTGCCGGCGCCGTCGAGTCCGCCGGCGAGCTCGATGACGCCGGCGGGCCGGAAGTACGCCCAGGTGAACTCCTCCTCGCGCGTCCACTGCACGGCGACCGGCTTTCCCGCCTCGCGAGCGAGCCTCGCCGCCTCGATGGCGACCTCGCCGGTGTGCTTGCCGCCGAAGCCGCCGCCGGTGTCGGGCACGATGACCCGCACGCGCTCCTCGGAGATGCGAAACGCCTCGGCGACCTGATCGCGAACGCGCGAGGGGTTCTGCGTGCCCGTCCAGACGGTGACGGAGCCCGCGTCCCATTCCGCCAGCGCCGCTCGCGTCTCCATCGGCGCGTGCTGCACGTACGCGATGTGATAGGTCGCACGCAGGACACGCGCCGCCGACTTGATCGCCTCGTCCACCGAGCCGCGCTCGCGTGGACGTCCGCCACGTCGGCCGAAGCGCGAACCGCCCTCGCGCGAGTGCTCCTTCAGGTGCTCGTAGAGCGCGTCGCCGTCGGGGTGCGACGTCTCGTTCCAGCGGGCCGTGCCGGAGACCGCTTCCCTGGCCTTGCGCGCGAGCCACGAGGTCGGCGCGGCGAAGCCGGCGAAATCGCCGTCACGCACGGCGACCACGCCGTCGATCGAACGCGCTGCAGCGAGATCGATGGCGGCGAGCGTCGCGCCGAAGGACGGCGGACGCAAGACCACGCCGTGGAGCGTGCCGGGACGGCGCATGTCCGACGGGTAGCGGTGCCGGCCGGTGACGATCTCCGATCCGTTGACCCGTCCACGGCTGGTGCCGAGGATTCGCCACTCGGAGACGCTCGTCACGGTGACGCCCGTCTGCACCTCGCGCTGGAGCCCGTCGGCGAAATGCCGGCCGACGAGCTCGGCGAACGTCGCGACGCGATCCGTGCCGTCCTCGACCACCTTGCCCTCGCGGACGGAAACCGCCGCGCGATCGACGCGCCACTGGCGAGCCGCGGTCTCGGCCAGCAGCTCGCGCGCTGCCGCGCAGGCGCGACGCACGCGGGGTATCGTCGCCGGCGTCGTTCGACTGCCGTACGTGCCGCCGTCGTCCGGGGACAGCGACGAGTCGGCCATCACCAGCCGCACGGAGGCGAGCGGCACGCGCAGCTCCTCGGCGGCGGCCATGCTGATCTGCGTCCTCGATCCCTGCCCGACCTCGACCTTCCCGGTGAGCACCGTGATGGCGCCGTCCGCGCCGATGTGGACCCGATCGGCGATGGTGCCGCCGTCGTCCCCTCGGCCTCCCGGACGCCGCCGCTGCTGCGCCAGCGCCTCCGCCGCGCTCGCGGTCACCAGCAGTCCGGCGCCGAGCACGCCGAGGAACTCGCGGCGCCCGAGGTCGAACCGGTACGCGGGCCCCTCGTCGAGCTCGTAGCGCTCGGGCTCGAGGGACCGCTCTTCACGCGTCAGGCGCGGGCTCATCGCGACGCCTCCTTCCGGCGGGAAGCGAGCCGCACGGCCTCGAGGATGTTGACGTACCCGCAGCAGCGGCAAATGTTGCCGTTCATCCCCGCGACGATGGCGTCGTCATCCGGAGCGGGGTCACGCTCGAGAAGCGCGGCGGCGGCGAGGATCATCCCCGGGACGCAGTAGCCACACTGCAGCGCACCGGCCTCCAGGAACGCGCGCTGGACGGCGTGCAACTGCTCGCCGTCGGCGAGCCCCTCGATCGTCAGCACCTTCTTGCCGTCGAGCTCCTTGATCGCGGTGAGACACGACGGCGTCGGCTTGCCGTCGATGAGCACCGTGCAGGCGCGGCAGTCGCCCTCGCCGCAGCCGTACTTCGTCCCGGTGAGGCCGAGATCCTCGCGAAGCACCTCGAGGAGCGACCGCTCTTCCTCGGTGCGCACGGTGCGAGGCCTTCCGTTCAGGGTGAACTCGACGGTCATTCAGCGCTCCGGTGTCAGGGCGTGCCGGTCAGTCGCTCCGTTCCCGGCTTGTCCGGTTCATCGTCCTCGACCGGCCGGTCGCCGCTCGCCTGGCCTCGATCGGGACGCTGCGGATCGACGTAACGATACACGCCGCCGTTCTCGGCGGCCAGTGCGCGCAGGAGCTGCGACTCCTCGCCGAAGGCGATGCAGTGGATCGCCACGCCGCGCACGCGGTTGATCTCGCGCACGCCCCTGAGGATTCCAGGTGTGTCGACGAAGCGGCCGGTCGTCGGCTGGCCGTCGGTGAGGAGATAGATGGTGTCGACGCGACGGTCGGCGAGACCCCGCTCGAGGCTGTCGAAGACGTTGGTGTGGAGCCCCGTCTCGAGCCCCTTGACGAACGCGATGGCGCGCTCGCGGCCGCCGCCCGAGAGCGGCTGCAGCGACTTGCTCCATTCGCGCACCGTGCCATCGAAGGTGATGATGTTCACCTGCGCGTCCCCGGCGAGCCGCTTCAGCAGCCCGGTGAGCTCCTCCTTGAGGAGATCGAGCTTCGATTTTCCCTCCGGCTGCGGATCGCGTCCCCCGAAGAACCCGCCGCCGCCGGACCACTCCATGCTCCGCGACACGTCGACGAGAAACGCGATGCGCTTCGAGACCACGTCGATGCCGAAGTAGGAGTCCGCGACGACGCGCGTCGTCGAGCCCTCGTCCGGGCGCGCGAACGAGAAACCCGGCTCCGCGCCGGCCCACCATTGCCGCCAGTCGGCGACCACGAAGCCCATGTTGCGGCCGGTCATGTCGACGAGCAGTCGCAGGGCGTCCGCCTTCAGCCGGTCGACCGGCTCCTTTTCGAGCCGGGCGATGAGCGCCGGCACGAGCTCCTTCGCCCGCGCCTTGCCGAGGGCGAGCAGCGCGTTCGATCGCACCTCGACCGCGTCGTCCTCGAGGAGCGCGATGAGCGCTCGCACCGCGCCGGGGTTGCCGGCGGCGAGGCCGAGACTGCCCGCCGCGATGGCCCGCGTCGCCCGGTCCTTCTTGGCCGCCGAGTCGAGCACCACCGTGAGCGCGCCGGGACTGCCGTCGCGTGCGAGTGCGTCGAGGATCCTGGCGCGATCGTTGATCGTCTTGGCGCGGTCGAGCTGGCGCGCCATCGCCTTGACGTTCGCGTGCGAGAGCTGACCGGGCAGATGCCCGAGCGCCTCGATGGCCGCCATCACGACGTGCTCGGAGCGGTGCGAGAGCAGCTTCTCGATGTCGCCGCGCAGCTCGGCGATCTTCAGCCGTCCGGTCGACTCGGCGACCACCGCGAGCATGCCCGGATTCGATTTCGCCAGCGAGAACGCCTCCTTCTCGAGCCACGCGCGGACCTCGGCGTTCGCACCGGCGGCGACGAGCGCCTCGACGGCCGCGGTGTGGAGGTCCTCGTCCGGGCCGGGTCGCGAGCTGCTCGTCGCGGTCTGGATGATGCCGCGAGCGGCGGCCGGCCCGGGGAGCTTCGCCATCACCGGAACGAGTCGCCTCTTGAGCTCGATCTCCTTGACGGCGCGCGACGCCCGCAGGAGCTCGTCCTCGACCTTCGCCCAGTCGACCTCGACTCCGGCGCGACGGGGCGCTCCCGGAAAGCCGCCGCGTCCGCCGAAGGGCCCGCGACCGAATCCCGGCGGGCCGCTCGACGGGCTCTCCTGCGGATCGACCGCATCGAGCACGGCGAGCGCGACCTTCGCCGGCTTGCGCCCGAGGAGGGCGAAGACCACGCCGGGGCAGCGGGGGTGCGTGCTCTTCAGCGCCGCCCGCGCGCTCAGCGTGGCGAACTGCGCCGGCGCGCGCTCGAGCTCCTCGAGGAGAAACACCAGCGCACGGTCGCTGCCGAGCTGGCCGATCTTGTCGAGGGCCTGCTGCGCGGCGCGGTCGTCTCCACCGAAACCGCCGCGTCCGCCACCACGGCCTCCAGGTCCGCGACCCGGACCGCCACGGCCCGACTGCGACCTCGCCTTGCGGTATTCCGCGATGAGGCTGTCGAGGTCATCGCCCGCGAGCGGGCCTGGAAGCAGCAGCACGATGAGAGCACCGAGAAGCGTCATCTTCACAACGCACTCCTCCCAGCCAGGCTGGCGATCGCCATTCGTCAACGGTCCCGGACCCGAACCCGAGCGCGATATGTGCAGACTGTGCCCGTACCCGGCGGGCACGGCATGTCCCCGCTCTCTCCGCTCATCCAGAAGGTCGCGCCGTCGCCGATTCTCGCCGCCAGAATCGTCCCCGGGCGCTCGATGGAGGAGCCGGAGCCGTCGAGACACCGCCTTGCGGGCCCGCCGCGCTTCACGATAATGGAGCGCTCCTCGCCGGGACCGAATCGAGCTCCTCGCCATGGCTGACGCGGACCAGACAGAGCGCCCGGACGACGCGGAGCAGCCCGACCACTCCGCGCAGAATCACTCCGCGGCGAGCCATTCCGAGCACCGTTTCTCGACGCGGCTCGGGCTCCTCATGAGCGTCCTCGGCATCGCGGTCGGCACCGGCAACATCTGGCGCTTCCCGCGGATCGTCGCGCAGAACGGCGGCGACGACGGCGCCGGCGCCTTCCTCATCGCGTGGGTGGCGTTTCTCTTCCTGTGGAGCGTGCCGCTGATCGTCGCGGAGTACGCGCTCGGTCGCAAGGGCCGCAGCGGCGTCGTCGGGACCTTCGCGCGCATCGCCGGCGAGCGCTTCGGCTGGATGGGCGCGTTCGTCGGCTGGGTGTCGACGGCGATCATGTTCTACTACTCCGTCGTCGGGGGGTGGTGCGTCTTCTACCTCGCGCAGTCGACCTTCCAGCCGCTGCCGGAATCGACCGAGACCGCGCAGCGCGTGTGGAACGATTTCCAGGGCAGCTCGTGGCCGCTGGTGACCCACGCCATCGCCATGGGTTTCGGCGCGGCGGCGGTGTGGCGTGGCGTGCGCTCGATCGAACGCGTCAACCGCGTGCTCATCCCGTGCCTGCTCCTGATCGTGATCATCGCGCTCGTACGCGCGCTCACGCTCGACGGCGCCGCGGAGGGGCTGCGATTCCTCTTCACGCCGCAATGGTCGCTCCTCGGCAAGCCGGAGCTCTGGCTCGAGGCGCTGACGCAGAACGCGTGGGACACCGGCGCCGGGTGGGGCCTGATCCTGACCTACGCCGCGTACATGCAGCGGCGGCACGGCGTGGTCAAGAACGCGTTCATCACGGCGGTCGGCAACAACACGGTGTCGCTTCTGGCCGCGATGATGGTCTTCGGCACCGTGTTCGCGATCCTCGGCGCCGAGATGAGCCGCCCCGAGGTGCTGGCGATCATGAAGGACAGCGGCCCGGCGTCGACGGGGCTGACGTTCATCTGGATGCCGCAGCTCTTCGCGCGCATGGGTCTCGGCGGTCCGCTGGCGATCCTCTTCTTCCTCGGCCTGTCTTTCGCGGCGTTCAGCTCGCTGATCTCGATGATCGAGCTCGCGACCCGCGCCCTCGTCGACCTCGGCGTGCGACGGGGGCGGGCAGTCATCATCGTCTGCGGCGGGGGCTTCCTCCTCGGCCTGCCCTCGGCGGCGCGGGCCGGTTTCCTCGCCAACCAGGACTTCGTCTGGGGCGTCGGCCTGATGCTCTCAGGAGCGTTCGTCGCCTTCGCGGTGACCCGCTACGGCGCGGGACGCTTCCGCCGCGAGGAGCTCGCCGGCGGCGACGGCGACTGGCGAGCGACACGCGTCTGGCAAGTGATCATCACGGCGCTCGTGCCGGCGCAGGCGATCGCCCTCCTCGTCTGGTGGCTCTTCCTCTCGGCGACGGAGTACGCGCGCGATTCGTGGTACGACCCCTTCGATCCGTACAGCGTCATGACGTGCCTCGCCCAGTGGGGCCTCGCCCTCGTCGCCTTCCTCGCCCTCAACCGCTGGCTGGTGCGGCGGACGCTGCGCGGGTAGCGCGCCGGGCCGGGCGGCGGCTCGCTGCAATCGGATCGGCGGGCCGGGTGGCGCAGATCCCGATGCCATCGCTTCTTGTGATCTCCGGCGGCATCTCGTATCGTCCGTGGTGGACGTGCTGGTTTTTTCGCAGAGGAGGGCCCGCCAGGGTTCCGATAGAAAGGCCATGACCGACCAACGACCCACCACGAGCGTCGTCATCACCACCTACAACTGGCCCTGGGCCCTCGAGCGCGTCCTCGTCGCGTTGACGCGCCAGACCGATCCCCGGTTCGACGTCGTCATCGCCGACGACGGCTCGGGCGACGAGACCCGCGAGATGCTCGATCGCGTCCGCGGGGAGCTGCCGTACCGCCTGATCCACGCCTGGCACGAGGACCGCGGTTTCCGCCGCGCCGAGTCCCTCAACAACGCCGTGCGCAAGACGGACGCGGAGTGCCTGATCTTCACCGATCAGGACTCGCTCCCGGCCGCCAACTGGGTCGAGGGGCACCGGCGCGCGTACCGGCCGTTCAAGTTCGTCGTCGGCGGCTACGTCCGGCTGACGCGCGAGCAGTCGGAGGCGCTCGGCCTCGACGACGTCCGCCGGGGCGTGTACGAGGAGTACATGACCCCCGCCCGGCTGCGGGAGCTGCGGCGTTACCACCTTCACAACCTGTGGAGCCTCGCCGTGCGACGCAAGACGCGGCCGCGCATCATGGGCCTCAACTTCTCGGTCGCGCGAGATCTCTTCGTCGCCGTCAACGGCTTCGATCACGAGTACGTCGGCTGGGGGAAGGAGGACTCGGACCTGCGGTGCAGGATGCGCCAGGCCGGCGCGGCGACGCAGAGCGTCTGGCACCGGTCCTTCGTCTATCACCTCTGGCACGAGAGCCACCCGAGCAAGAAGAACCAGGAGCGGAACAAGGCGCGCTACCTCGCGGTCAGGAAGGGCAACCTGCCCCGGCGGTGCGCCCGCGGGCTCGTCGACGAGGCACTCGCCACGCCGGAGGAGCACAGGGAGACGGAAGGGATCACGATCGGATGATTCCCCGGCTGAGCTCGCTTCTCGATTTGCCGACGGTGCTGTCGACCGTCTCGCGCCCGGTCGCGTATCTCCGGGCGCGTCGATCGCGCGCTCGCGAGGAGAAGTACGACGTCCCGCTGCGCAGCGGTCACGTCATCCGGCTACGTGGCCGATCGCGCGACTTCCACGTCTTTCACCGGATCTTCATCAACGACGAGTATGGTCTCCGCGGCCTGGATTTCGACGGCGCCCGGGTCGTCGACATCGGGGCCCACGCCGGCTTCTTCGCGCTCCGTGCTGCGATCGCCGGCGCGCGCGTCCTCTGCGTCGAGCCCGCGCCGGACAACATCCGGCTGCTCCGGCACAACATCGAGCGCAACGGGCTCGAGGACCGGATCGACGTGTGCGAGAAGGCGGTCTGCGGCGAGAGCGGTCCGGTGGAGCTCTGCCGCGATGGAGATCCCTACGCGCATTCGATCAGGTCGGATTCGAGCGGCGAGGGGAACGGATCCGACGTGATCGTCGAGGCGACGACACTCGGAGCGCTCCTCGACGCGTACGACATCGCCGAATGCGCCCTGTTGAAGCTCGACTGCGAGGGGTGCGAGTACGAGATCCTCCAGAACGCGTCCCCGGACGTGCTCCGGCGCTGCGAGCGAATTCGCCTCGAGTACCACATCGACCCCGCCGCGCCCGGTGCCCCGGAGGCCCTGCGCCGACACCTCGAGGAGACCGGCTTCACCATCGAGGCGATGCAGACCAAGAAGCGCGGCCACCAGGGGTATCTCTTCTGCCGGCGCGCGTGAGGTCCGCCACGCCTCTCCCCGTTCGCGTTCCCGTGCCCGAGAACCTCACACCGTGATATCCAGCCGGGTCTGCTCGCTCACCGCGAGCAGCTGTAGACTGCCGCCGGAGTCGAAAAGCGCGACCCGGTCGGTGCGGCTCTCGAAGGTCAGCCGGGACACCGGCGGGAGCACGAGCGGGGACGTATCCGTCGGGGCCGGATCCGTCTCCGCCGGCTCGACGGACTGCTCGATGAGCTCGGAGAGCCCCGTGATGAGGCGATCGAAGAGCGCCTGCAGGCGGCTGATCGCTTCCTGGAAGCTCTCGACGACGGTGTCGACGTCCGGCGCGTCGCCCTCGCCGGTCGAGGCCGGGGGAGCGCTCGCGTCGGTCGGGACCGTCTCGACGGTGGGGCTCGGGGTCGCGTCGGTCGCGCTGGTCGGGGCCGAATCGGAGGCGGCGGGCGGCGTGACGGTCTGCGCCGCGGCAGCGGGCGCGCTTGCCGACTCGCCGGCGCTCGCGCCCTCGAACGATGGCGCATCGGATGCCGTGCCCGTGTCGGGAGCCGGCGCCGTATCGACATCGGGAGCACCGACGATCGTCCGGAACTCCGCCTTGACGAACGAGAAGCTCGCCTCGATCGTCGGCACCACCTCGTTCAGCGCCGGCGCGCCCGTGGAGCGACGTCCCCGCGACACGCCAGCAACGCGGCGGCCGTCGTCATCATCATCGCCATCATCGCCATCATCGCCGTCGTCGTCATCGTCGCGACTCCCGATGCGGCCGACATTGCGGCGGTGGTCATCGTCATCATCATGATCATCATCGTCGTCTTCGTCACGACCGCTGCCGCGTCCCGCCCGGACCAGATCGCGGGCGATCTCGCGCAGCGTCGCCGCGAACTCCTTTCCGAGCGCGCGCACGTCGCGGCGAGTCTCCTTGTCGAGGCCGAGCTCGCGGGCGATCTCCTGCAACTCGCGCCGGATGGCGCGCCCGAGCCGCCTGACCTGACGGCCGACACGACGGTCGACCTCGACGTCACGCGGGCGCGAATCGGCACGCTCGCGACTCTGCTCCACGACGATGCGGAGCTCGAGGCTGAAGGAGACGGTATCGACCGCCACGCTCTGGCCCACGGACGGGACCGCGTCGTTCCCGGAAGAGAGCACCGCGGGCGGAGACGCCGCCGGGGCGTTCCCCGCATCGCCAGGACGTTCCGGAGAAATCGGCGCGGACGGAAAGCTGCTGACGGGCGCGATTGCTGTCACAGTAATACCTCGAATGGAGTCTGACCCGTCTCATCGTCGGCAGAACCGTCGTGCGATCTTGAGGGGAGCACACTTACCGAAACTCCTTGAGTTCGCGACCGGGCCGCAGTAGCCTCCCCGGGCCAACCGGGCCTGAACGATTCGCCGGACGAGACGCCGGACGGAGACGCCGGACGAGACGACCATCGGAGATCGACATGCTCACGCTCTACGGGAACAGCCAGTCCCCGCCCTGCAACAAGGTGCGCTCCGTCTGCGAGTTGCTCGGCCTCGAGTACGAGTGGAAGGAGCTCGACTTTCGCTCGGGGGAGATGAAGAAGCCCGAGTTCCTCGCGTTGCACCCGGCCGGCAAGGTCCCGGCGATCGACGACGACGGCTTCAGGCTCTTCGAGAGCGAGGCGATCATCCGATACCTCGCCGAGAAGCACGGCAGCGCCATCTACCCGGGAGACCTCCAGGAACGCGCCCTCGTCGAGCAGTGGAGCTACTTCGCGCTCAACCACGTCGGGCTGGCGATGTCGAAGGTCTACTTCAACCGCGTCGTGGCGCCGAAGTACGACCTCGAGGTCGACGAGCGCTCGATGCGAGAGGGCCGCGAATGGCTCGAGCGCTACCTGCCGATCGTCGAGGCGCAGCTCGCCAGGAGCACCCACATCGCGGGTCCGGAGCTCACCATCGCCGACATCACCCTGCTCACGGTGCTCGCGCTCGCGCCGCGAGCCGGCATCGACCTCTCGCCCTACGCGAAGACCACGGCGTGGCTCGAGAACCTCCGATCGCAGCCGTTCTTCGAGAAGACCTACGGCGCGAGCTGAGCCCTCGCGCGCCCGCGGACTGCCGCCTGCCGGCGCCCGACACCCAACGCCGCCCTCATCGGCGCACGGCGCGCGGACGAGGCCCGTCCCAGCGAGCCGTGGTGATCGCGAAGTACTTGTTGAGGAAGGGCGGCGCCTTTCGACTGGCGTACCAGATGCGAAACCCTCCGCCGGGGAGCCGTATCACCGAATGGCTGGTGACGTAGTGCGACTCCCAGGAACGATCGGGATCGGGCCGCAGCACCGGATTCCCGGGATGCTTGCGCCACCGGATGCCATCTCGGCTGACGGCGAAGCCGATGGCCGTCGTCCGGGGCCTGGCCGACCAGTAGCTGCCGAACCACATCAGGAAGACTCCGTCGACCTCGAGCACCGCCGGGTAGAAGAGCCGGTCCCTCTCCCACTCCTGATCGATCACCAGAACCGGCGTGGCGGTCACGTCCCAGCGCCGGCCGTCCGGGCTCGAGGCGTGGCGAATCACCCAGGGATCGCGCTCGACATCGGTGTACCACATGCGGTAGCCGCCGTCCGTGGCGAGGACCGTCGGCGCGTAGGCGCCCCGGAGGAGCGCGGTCGATGGCTCGTCCCAGCGAACGCCGTCCCCGCTCGACGTCTCGTGCAGGGTGTGTTCCCCGCCCCCTCCGGCGAACCAGGTCGAGCTGAACCACATCCGGAGCCTGCCATGCTCTCGCGTCGGCGTGCCGTCCGTCGCCCGCAGGACGGTCGGCGTGAGCACG
>JBFFXF010000156.1:0-17416 GCA_041569895.1 Planctomycetota bacterium
CGTTGGGATCGGAGTCGGAGTCGGTGTCGGAATCGGAATCCCATGGCGGGCCATCGGAGGAGGTGTTCGAGGACGAGGACGAGGACGAGGACGAGAGGGGAGGGGGGATGCTCCGGTAAACCCCTCCCCCGCCCCCCTTTCCGCCCCCTCCGGGGGCTCCCTTCACACCGTTGACTCTGCTCCGGTGCGCTGCTATAGTCTTACCTCTTCGGCCCTGCCCGCGGCGGGGTCTCCACACGCGAAAGAGCGATCGATGACGATTCTCCGGAACAAGACTTTCCGCATGCGACCGCAGGACGTCGAGCGCCGGTGGTGGCATGTCGATGCGACCGATCAGGTGCTCGGCAAGCTCGCGGTGCGCGTGGCGATGACCCTGATGGGCAAGGACAGGCCGACCGTGACGCCGGGGGTCGACACCGGTGACTTCGTGGTCGTCACCAACGCCGAGAAGGTGCGTCTCACCGGCGGCAAGGGGACCGGCAAGGTGCACCGGTACTACACCGGCTACATCGGCGGTCTCGTCGAGCAGACTTACGACGAGCTACGCGCCAAGAAGCCGGAGAAGCTGATCGAGCTCGCGGTGCGTCGCATGCTGCCGAAGACCAAGCTCGGTCGCAAGATGTTCAAGCGGCTGAAGGTCTACCCGGGAAGCGAGCACCCGCACGCGGCGCAGGCCCCGGCGGAGCTGCCGGCGCGGACCGACTGAGCGCCGCGTGGAGCGCTGATGCGGCACGGTGACGCGGACGGCTGACGCGAGAACGAGACCGACAGGAGACAGCGACGAGTCATGGCGAAGAGCGCTAAAGAGGAACTGTACATCGGCACGGGACGGCGAAAGACGGCGGTCGCTCGCGTGCGCTTGAAGCCGGGCGAGGGACGCATCCTCGTGAATCAGAAGACGCCGGAGGAATACTTCTCGCAGGCTTCCGCTCTCGAGAAGGTGCGCGCGCCGCTCATCGTGGTGGGGTGCGACAAGAACATGGACCTCGTGATCCGTGTCAACGGCGGCGGCGTCAACAGCCAGGCGGGCGCCGTGCAACTCGGCATCGCCCGCGCGCTCCTGCGCTCGAACGAGGAGTTCGAGGAGACGCTCCGCGACCGGAAGTTCCTGACTCGCGACAGCCGCAAGAAGGAGCGCAAGAAGTACGGTCGCGCCGGAGCCCGGCGGAGCTTCCAGTTCTCGAAGCGCTGATCGCCCGCGTCGGACTCGTCCCTCGCGCGTTGGAACGGTCCTCCACGGCTGTTACAATTGCGCTGGAATGAACCTCGACCGTCAGTCCCCGGAGGGCCTTCCCGCGCCGCAGCCCCGCCCCGGTTTCGCGAACTGCCCCGTCGTCCTGCTGATCACCGCGGGCAGTTGCGTGGTATGGCTCGTCTGGATCCGCGACATGCCGGCCTGGGACTCCCCGCTCGCCCGGTGGATGGTGCTCAAGTCCGGCGACTGGCGCGCGTCGGCGGTCTTCCTGCACCCCTTCTTCCACGACCACATACTCCACCTCGCCGGGTCGCTGGCGGCCTTGATCGTGGCCGGCCGCGCGCTCGAGTCGCAGTGGGGCTCGCTCCGTTTCGGCTTCTTCTACGTGTTTGTCGCCGCGTTGAGCGCCGTCGTCGCGATGCTCATCGAGGTGCTCGCCGGGACGACGGCGCGCAGCGAGACGCAGCTCCTCTACTTCGGCGGCGGGGCGCCGGCGCTCGCGTCGCTCGCCGTCTTCTCGTGGGTGGGGGACCCGGAGGAGGGCGTCTTCCGCTTCGTCTCGAGGCGGCACCTGATCTGGGCCGTGATTCTCCTCGGCGGCACGGGGCTGATGCTGATCGATCCCGACTACGCCGGTTATCGTGTCGAGCTCCTTCCGCAGGTCAGCGGGCTCCTCTTCGGGCTGGTGTCGGTCTTGCTCATTCCCGTGGTGGATCGCCAGCTTCTCCGGCTCGAGCTGCGCCGGCGTCGCAACGAGGAGGAGCGCGTGACGCGGATCCGCCAGCGGGTCGACCTGCTGCTCGACAAGATCAGCACCGCCGGGATCGACAGCCTGTCGCCCGAGGAGCGCTCGTTCCTGCGGCACGCCAGCAAGCACTTCAAGCGGCCCTGATCGCGCCCCGGCTCGCCGCCCTCCCGGGGCAGCCGATTCTCCGGCCACGTGCTTGAGCCCGCCATCGACTTCCGGTAGACTCCCCGCTCGCGTGTCAACGCGGGAACGGTATCGTCCACGGGACCCCACGGGGAGAAAAGGACGTGCGAGGGAGCCGATTCCCGCGCTGCGACGCCGCGGCGCTCGTCGTCGTGACCACCATCGCGGCGCTCACCATCGCGACGCTCGCCATCGCGGCGCTGGTCGCCGCGGCAGCGCCGGCGAACGCGGACGACCCGAGCGGCTCGATCCGCTTTCGCCGCGGCGACGTCAACGCCGACGGGTCGACCGACGTCGCGGACGTGGCGTTCCTGCTCGACCGCCTCTTTCGTGTCGGCGAGGTCCTTCCCTGCCGCCTCGCGGCCGATATCAACGACGACGGCCGCATCGACCTCTCCGACGGCATCTCGCTGCTTTCGTACCATTTCCGCGCCGGGCCGCCGCCCCCGGCGCCGTTTCCCGGCTGCGGACCCGACCCGACACCCGACGAGCTTCCGTGTGCGCGGTACAGCCGGTGCGGGCGGCTCGCCCTCGCGTGGGACGCCCCGGCGACCAACGAGGATGGGTCGGTGCTCGACGACCTCGCCGGATTCGTGCTCCATATCGGCACAGTGCCGCGATCCGAGGCGCCGTACCGCTCGTCGATCGACGTCGGCCTGACGACCTCGTTCACCCTGACCGGCCTCGACGCCGGCAGGGTCTTCGTCGCCGTCACCGCGTACGACGAGAGCGGCAACGAGAGCGATTTCTCCGAGGAGGTGTCGGCGATCGTCGAGTGAGCGCGCCGATCGAGCGTGAAAAGGCCGCGGGAGGCCGCGGAGGCTGTTCACGGACTCGCGGGATTCATAGAATACGGGGGTCCCCTGCGCTCGACGTCGTCACGCTCCGGCGACACGCCACGCCGGAGGAGCGCTCAACCGGTTGATCTGAAATCCGAGACCCCATGGTCGAGCTCGCTTTTGCCGTCGGCATCGTCGTCTTCACGTCGGCGATGTGTTCGCTCTTCGAGGCGGTGCTGTATTCCGTGTCCTTCAGCCACATCGAGGCGCTGGCCCAGACCGGCCAGTCCGGACAGATCCTGCGGCGGCTGCGCAAGAACGTCGACCGCCCGATCACCGCGATCCTGACGCTGAACACCGTCTCGAACACCGGAGGCGCGGCCTTCGCCGGCGCCATCGCCGCACGCGAGCTCCGCGACCACCCCTACCTGCTGTGGCTCTTTCCGGTGTTCTTCACGCTGGTGATCCTCTTCATCTCGGAGGTGCTGCCGAAGACGGCCGGCGTCGTCTACGGGAGATCGATCGCCGCGTTGATCGCCGTGCCGTTGCAGCTCCTCGTCTGGATCTTCGCGCCCGTGATCTGGCTGACGCGCCTGGTGACCGGATTGCTCGGGCGCGGGCACTCCGCGCATCAGATCTCCGAGGACGAGATCGTCATGATGGCGCGTCTCGGCATGCGCTCCGGCGACATCGAGGCCGATCGCGGCCTGGTGATCCAGAACATCCTCTCTCTCGGGTCGAAGACCGCGCACGACGTGATGACGCCGCGGACGGTCGTGTTCGCGCTCGAGTCGGGGAAGACGGTCGAGGAGGCGCGCACGAAGAGGGAGTTTCTCTCCTACAGCCGCGTGCCCATCTACGACAAGGACCTCGACGACGTGGTCGGCGTGGTGCACCGTCGCGACGTGCTCTCGGCGATGGCGGACGACCGGCACAACGTCACCCTCGAGAAGCTGATGAAGCCGGTCCACTTCGTCCTCGAGTCGATCACGCTCGACCGCCTGCTGCGGATGTTCCTCGAGGGCAAGCAGCACATGTTCGTGGTGCTCGACGAGTTCGGCGGCCTCTCCGGCGTGGTGACCCTCGAGGACGTCCTCGAGGAGATCCTCGGCAAGGAGATCGTCGACGAGTTCGACGAGGTCACCGACATGCGCGAGCTGGCCCACCAGCGCCGCCGCGAGGCGATGAAGGGGTCGGCGAAGTCACGCGGTAGCTGATCGGCTAACGGTTCCGTCCCCGTCCCCTCCCGTTCCCGAGAAGGTAGCTCGACACCGCCGGCGAAACTCTGACGGCAAACCAGGGGCAAGGAAGGCAGGAAGAGCAGGAAGGCAGGAAAGGAGGGAGAGAGAAGGGAATGCAGACGACGTGGCGAGAGCGCGGCCGACGGACGACGGGAAGAGATGTCCGCAGATTCCGCAGATCGACATCCGGCCGAGGAAGTCGGTCTCTGGTCTCAGATCTGTGACCTCTGAATCGGACCTCGGAATCGGACCTCGGAATCGGAATCGGATCGAGGACGAGGACGAGGACGAGACCGGGCCCCGCCTACACCAGCTGGCTCTGAAAAACCACCGCGAATCCCAGAAAGGCGAAGAAGCCCATCACATCGGTCACCGTCGTCAGGATGATGCTCGAGCACTGCGCCGGATCGAGGCCGAAGCGCTTCATCAGAATCGGGATCGAGGCGCCCGCGAGGCCGGCGAAGAAGAGGTTCAGCAGCATGCCCATACCGATGACGAGGCCCAGAAACCCGTTTCCGTACCACGCCCAGGCGACGAGCGCGGTCACCACACCGGTGACCGCGCCGTTGATGGAGCCGAGCAGTCCCTCCTTGAAGACGAGATTCCACGTCTTCTGCGGCGGGATCTCGCGCATCACCAGCCCGCGCATGACGATCGCGAGGGACTGGGCGCCCGCGTTGCCGCCCTGACCGGCGACGACGGGGAGGAAGACCGCCAGCACCGTGATGCGGGCGATGACGTCCTCGAAGAGGGCGACGACGGCGGCGGCCAGAAACGCCGTGGCGAGGTTGACGTGCAGCCACGGCAGGCGCTTCTTCAGCGAGAGCTTCAGCGGCGAGAACGCGCGCTCGTCGGCGCCGGCGCCGAACATCGTCTGCAGATCGCGCGTCATGTCCTCCTGGATCCCCTTGATGAGCTGCTCCGCCTTGATGATCCCGAGGAGGCGTTGCTCGTGGTCGACGACGGGGGCGGCGAAGTACTTCCGCTTCGAGAGCTCGGCGGCCGCCTCCTCCCGATCGAGGAAGCAGTGCAGCGTGAAGACATCCTTGCGCATCAGCGATTCGAGGGTCGCCGTTCCAGGCGCGAGGAGCACGTCGAACATGTTGAGCACGCCGAGGAGGCGGTCTTCCTCGTCCACGACGTACGCGTAGGAGCGCGGCAGCCGTGTCTGCGCGAGGAGACGGATCTTCTTGATGGCGTCCTTCGCGGTGGTCTCCTTGCGGAACGAGAGGAACTGCCTCAGCATGATGCGCCCGACGCTGTT
Organism: Planctomycetota bacterium; assembly: GCA_041569895.1. Taxonomy (GTDB): domain Bacteria; phylum Planctomycetota; class UBA8108; order UBA8108; family JACQVS01; genus JBFFXF01. The sequence goes on from JBFFXF010000156.1 coordinate 5,411, forward strand.
CTCGGGGTAGGTGAGAAGCTCCTGGACCTCGGACTTGAGCTTCTTGGGGAGGTGCGGGAGGAATCGCTCGCGCGCCTCCGGCGAGAGGTGCATGAAGACGGTGGCGCCCCGCTTCGCGTCGAGGACCCTGACGATCGCCTTGAAGAGCTCCGGGCGGACGCTCTCCAGCAGCGATGCGGCGTAGCTCACCTGCAGGTGCGGAAAGGCGCGCGCGGCGAGCTCCGGCGGCAGCGTCTGGAAGACCGCGGTGGCCTCGACGTCCGTGAGCGCCTCGAGCGTCAGCGCAGCGGATGCGGCGTTGTTCGTCAGGTACTCGCGAACGAGTGGAAGCAGCGGGTTCGAGTCGGCCACGTCAGAGGTCCGCTATTCGTCGCCGCTTCGTCGCGGCGCCGGCACCGCGCTTCTGCATCCGGTCGATGAAGAACGCGGCCATCGATCGGTACTCCGTCCGCGCTCCGGGATAGTGGAGATCCGCCTCGATGCCGAGCTCGTCCATGCGCTTCTTGAGCGCGACGCCGAAGACGACGTGGTGGACGCGCCAGCCGCGGGCGCGCGCGGGATCCTCGGGCGCGGCGGCGTCGGGCGCCATGCGGTAGCTCATGAAGATCGGGGGATCGTCATTCGTGATCAGCGAGAGCGCCGAGACGTCCCGGACGATGCGCGCGAGCTTCTCGGGGGCGTGGTCCCCGAAGTACTCGCTGGCGGGCCGATGGGGCGCGGAGTATCCGGGGACGTTCTCGAGCCACCACGCGAAGTCCATCGTCGTCTGGCCACCCGTGGTCGCGACGCACGCGAGGCGGGACGACTGCCGCCGGATCGGGTCGTCGCTGTCGGGCTGCGCCATGTCGTCGTGGAACGCCAGCCACATGCAGATCTGCGCGCCGGCCGAGCCACCGAACGCGCCGACGCGGTGCGGGTCGAAGCCGAGCTCGTCGGCCCTCGACCGCAGGAACTGCAGCGCCAGGCGACAGTCCTCGTGCGCCGCCGGGAGCTTCGCCTGCGCCAGCAGACGGTAGTTGAGCGCCGCGACGGAGATGCCGGCGTCGAGCAACTCGCCGAGGAGGCGGCGATTGACGGAGCGCTTGTCGCCGCCGCGAAACCCGCCGCCGTGGATAAAGAGCACCAGCGGCGCCGGTCGATCGGAGGCGGCCTTCCAGAAGTCGAGCACGTTGCGCTCGTGAGGGCCGTAGCGCAGATCGGCGTGCGTCGGTCGCTGCGCCGGATCCTGCGCGCGAACGGGATCCGGATGCAGAGCCGCCAGCGCCGGTATCAGCAGCGCGAGCGCGAGCGCTCTCGACGCCGTCGTCGTCGTCTTCGTCGTCTTCGTCATCGACCCGACCCGCATGGCGCGGCCTCCAGTCGAAACCGCCGTGACGCAACTCCCTTCGTCTGCGGGGCCCCATCGTACAGAAACAGACTGCGTCGGCAAGGGGGAGGGATGGTGCCAGAGGTGGGACTCGAACCCACACGAGCCGAAGCTCACGAGATTTTGAATCTCGCGCGTCTGCCGATTCCGCCACTCTGGCGCGGATGTCGTGTGTGTTTTGTATCCGCGCCTCGTGTCCGATTCAAGCCGGGGGCGGGCCGAGCGGGTCGTGACCTCGCGCGGTCCACGGCTGTCGGGCGCGGGGCGGGCCGAGGATCTCGCGCAGCATGATGGCCTGCTCGATCGGCACGCCGAGGATGGTCTGCGCCGGCGATGTCTCGATGATCTCCGAGAGCGACAGCCAGCGCGGCGTGTCGTCGTCACGCGGCACGCCGGGCGACGTGGCGCTCTCGACGCGACGACCGACGACGCCCGGAAACTGGCGACCGGGCGCTCTCGCGCCGGGAGTCGGGGGCGGCGCCTCGACGCGTCTCATGGCGACCGGAAACGCGATCGGCATGCCGATACGCTCCATCGGCGAGGCGTCCTCGACGGACTCCCAGTCGTAGTCCTTCCATCCGGTCTTCGAGACCGGACGCGCCGTGGTCGTGCGCTCCTCGCCGGGCCGGCGAAACTCCTGGTTCGGGGCCATCGTCGATTCGGCGCGCTTTTGCGGCTTCGTCTCGGCGGGGCGCTCGGCCTCGTCCCGGAGCGAGTCGAGGAACTCGCGCAGCTCGCTCCCGATGCCTCCCTCCCGCGTTTCGCCCTCGGCCTCGTCCTCGAGCGCGGCCGGGCCGGCGCCGCCCTCGCCAGGCCTCCGGAGCGGTCGCCTGGCCTCCTGCTTCTTCTGCTCGGCTCGAGCGAACTGCGCGATGCCGTTCGCGATGGTGCTGACGATGAGGAAAACCAGCGCGATCATCCCGATGTTCTTCATGATGAATTCGAGCATCGCCACTCCATGCTCAGTTGCTGCGGCCCCGCTCGGCCGCGTCCTGCTCGCGCTTCTCCCGCACCGCGTCCTCGCCGCCGTCCTCGGCGCCGCTGCCGAGTCGGTTGCGCATGCGCGTGTCGGCCTGCACGTTCAGCAGGTTGTAGTAGTCCATGACGCCGAGGTTGCCGCCGCGGAACGCCTCCGCGATCGCCTTCGGGATCTCCGCCTCGGCGAGGATCACCTTGGCGCGGTTCTCGCGCTGCAGGGCCTCCATCTCCTGGGCCCGGGCCACGGCGCGGGCGCGCTGCGCCTCGGCCTCGGCCTGCGCCTGACGGCGCTGCGCCTCGGCCTGGTCGGTCATCAGCTTGGCGCCGATGTTCTCGCCGACGTCGATATCCGCGACGTCTATCGAGACGATCTCGAAGGCCGTGCCGGCGTCGAGCCCCTCGTCGAGGACCTTCCTCGACAGTCGCGAGGGGTTGGCGAGCACCTCCTTGTGGTCCTCCGCCATGCCGATCGCCGCGACGATCCCCTGACCGACGCGGGCCACGACCGTCTCCTCGGTGGCGCCGCCGACGAGCCGCTGCAGGTTCGTCCGCACGGTGACGCGCGCCTTGCACCTGAGCTGGATGCCGTTTTTCGACACGCCGTCGATGGTGCTCTGCGGGCTGGCCGCGTGGGGACAGTCGATGACCTTCGGGTTGACGCTGGTGCGCACCGCGTCGAGCACGTCGCGCCCGGCGAGATCGATCGCCGTGGCGCGCTCGAACGACAGATCGATGCCGGCGCGTGACGCCGCGACGAGCGCCTGGATGACGACGCGAATGTTGCCGCGAGCGAGCACGTGCGCCTGCAGCTTCTCGAGGTCCACGGGGGAGCCGGCCTTGGTCGCGGTGACCATGGCGTCGACGATGACGCGCGCGGGCACCCTGCGCAGGTACATGCCGACGAAGTCGAGCACCTTGATGTGGCAGCCGCTCGACATCGCCTGCAGGTAGAGCTTGCCGAAGGTGATGAAGAAAAGCGCCAGCGCGACGACGATGAAGCCGAGAACCGCGAGGGCGATGATCTGCCAGAGTTGCCAATCCCCCGGAGCGGCGCCACGGCCCAGAATCGAGGTGATGAGTGAAGCGCTGAATATCGTCATGAGCTCGTGATTCCTTCCATGCGGCGGACGACGACGCGATTGCCGGAGACCTCGACGACGGTGACCGGCTCCTCCTTGTCGATGAAGTCGCCGACCGAGACGACGTCCACCTTCTTGCCGTCGATCAACGCCATGCCGGCGGGGCGCAGGGAGGTGACCGTCGTGCCGGACTTGCCGAGGAGGTCAGGTTTGATGCGCGTGTCGACGGAGCTCGACGTGTCCGGCGTCATGGCACCCCTGAAGTTGATCCGCTTCATGATGAAGTAGAGGATCAGGATGCCGTAGCCCCCGAACCCGATCATCGAGAGCACCGCCCACGTCCCGTGGTCCTGCACGTACAGGCCGAAGGCGCCGAAAATCGTGCAGGCCACTGCCAGGATACCAAGAACACCCCCCGATGGGATGAAAACTTCGAGGAAAAGCAGCAGGAACCCGACGATCAGGAACCCGCAGGAGACGAAGAAATCGCGGTACAGACTCTCCATGGCGACCCGATCATCCCGATCACTTCAGCCGCTCCCCCCTCGAGACAGGCGCCACGACCCCGGGGTCACGTCGCGCCGGCGCCGGAGGAACCCCCTCCCGGACGCCGCCGCACGACGGCCCGGAAGACGCTCGCATCGACCACCTCGACAGATTCGCCCTTCTCGATGAAGTCCCCCTCGGCGACGACATCGAGCAGACGTCCCTCGATCTCGACCTTCCCGGCGGGGCGCAACGGCGTCACCACGACGCCGGTCTTTCCCAGGAGCATCGACGTCCGCTCCTGCTCCTCGACGATGTTGTCGGCGTTCGGAATCCCCTGGATCGCCGCGTTCGAGATCAGACCGCTGCGGTTGAAGAAGCTCGAGCGCGGCAGGAATCGGAGCAGGAGGTAAAACACCCCGAAGCCGGCGCCGAGCGCGGTCACCAGGACGGTGATCGCGGTGCCCACGGTCATCGTCGCGGCGCCGGTGGCGTCGCCCGGCGGCGCCATGGCGAGGACGAGGCTGACGAACATGATGATGAGCCCGAAGAGCCCGAAGAAGATCACCCCGGGCAGCACGAAGAGCTCGATCACCACCATGCCCGTCCCCATCAGGAAGAGCACCAGCTCGAACCAGTTCGTCGTCGGCGCGTTGACGCCGGTGACGTCGTACGCCGGGAACATGCCGCCGACGAAGAAGAGCAGGAAGCACACCCCGCTGCACGCGATCGGGATGAACGTCCCGGGCATCTTGAACTCGAGGACGAGGCCGAGGAACGCGAACAGCAGGAGCAGAAAGCGCGTCACCGGGTGGTTGAGGAAGTTGATCAGCGTCTTGCCCTCGATCGACGTCGACCCCATCGGTCCCTGATACTCGTCGATGACGTTTGAGCTCGCGACGGCGATGCGCAGCGCGTCGAGAAGCTCCGAGCGGCCGCGGTCGTCGAACCGATTGGCGAGCACGACGTCCGCGACGCCGTACTCCTTCGCCTGCGCGGTCGTCAGCGTCAACCGCTCACCCCTCGGCGCGATCTCCGTCTTGTCGACGATGCGCAGGCGCATCTTCTCGACCAGGTCCTTCTGGCGCTCGCGCAGGATCGCCTCGCTCATGATCTGGACATCGTTCTCGAGGTTGTTGCCGACCTGGCGCTGGAGCTCGACGCGGAAGATCGGGCTGTGGAACTTCGAGATCAACGCCTCGGCGAGCGAGGAGTCGATCCGTGGCCGTCGAACCGCCTCCTGCGCGAAGAGCGAGCGAGCGCGTCGCGCGTCGTTCTCATCGTCGTCGTCGACCGCGGCCTCCGGATCGTCGAGGTACCCGATGCGGGCGCCCTCTCCCAAGGCGACCTTGCGGCAGGCCAGGGCGACGAGCGCGGCGCCGTTGGCGGCCTGGTCGCCGTGATCGATGTGCGCGATGGTCGTCTTCCTGATGCTCGCGAGCCGCTCGGCGATGCGCTCCACCGGGCCGAGGTCGCCGCCGGCGACGCCCCGGCTCGCGATGCGCACGACGACGAAGCGAATCTCCGGATCGGACTCGAGCTGACCCGTCAGGCGCTTCTCCCAGCGGTCGACGACGTCGGCGGTGATCAGCCCGTCCGGCGGCATCAGGTACGAGATGAACACCTTGCCGTCGGTGAGCTCGCGCTCCTCGGGGCCGAGCTTGACCGCATCCTCTTGCCCGGTCGCCGGCTGCGGGCCCACGGCCGCCGCCACGCCGAGCGCCAGCGCGGCGATCAGGGGGGAACGCCGCCGGTCAGGGCGGCATCGCTGCGGGCGGCGGGCTGGTCGGGCTGCGTAAACCATTATTTTTTAGAATCTTAGGGCAGAAACTCTGCCTTCATTCTGGTGTGCTTTCCGGGCCTTGTCAAAGTAAATAATCCCGCACTCAGGCGAGGATCTCGCGCACCGGATGCGCTTCCTCGACACCGGTCAATCGGACGTCGAGGCCCTGATGCTTGACGCTCAGCCGGCGGTGGTCGATCCCCAGGCTGTGGAGGATGGTCGCGTTCAGGTCGTGGATGTGGACCGGGTCGCGGACGATGTTGTAGCTGAATTCGTCGGTCTCACCGTGCACGACGCCGCCCCGGACGCCGCCGCCGGCCATCCAGATCGTGAAGCAGCGCGGGTGGTGGTCGCGGCCGTAGTTCTCCTTGCTGAGCGCCCCCTGGCAGTAGATCGTCCGTCCGAACTCGCCTCCCCAGATGACCAGCGTGTCCTCGAGCATGCCGCGGCGCTTGAGGTCGGTGAGCAGGGCGTAGCAGGCCTGGTCGATGTCGCGGCTCTGATTGCGGATGTCCTTCGGCAGGTTGCCGTGCTGGTCCCAGCCGCGGTGGAAGATCTGCACGAACCGCACGCCGCGCTCGGCGAGCCGCCGCGCGAGCAGACAGCTGTGGGCGAAGGTGCCGCCCTTGCGCGCGTCCGGCCCGTAAAGATCCATCACCGACTCCGGCTCGCCGGAGAGGTCGGTGAGCTCGGGCACCGAGCTCTGCATGCGGAACGCCATCTCGTACTGCGCGATTCGCGTCTGCGTCTCGGGGTCGCCGACCTCGTCGTGGAGGCGCCGGTTCATGCGCGCGAGCGAGTCGAGCATGCGGCGTCGCGCGCGCGCGCTGACGCCCGGCGGGTTGTTCAGGTAGAGCACGGGATCGCCGCTGCTCCGAAGCAGCACTCCCTGGTGCTTCGAGGGCAGGAAGCCGGCTCCCCAGAGCCGATTGTAGAGCGCCTGCGCGTCGCGCCGTCCGGTCCAGGTCGCGTTGAGGACGACGAACGTCGGCAGGTTGTCGTTCCGGCTGCCGAGCCCGTAGCTGAGCCACGCGCCGAGGCTCGGTCGGCCGGGGATCTGGTTGCCCGTCTGGATGTACGTGATCGCCGGATCGTGGTTGATCGCCTCGGTATGCACCGTCCGCACGATCGCGAGGTCGTCGACGACGCGCGCCGTGTAGGGCAGGAGCTCGCTCACCCACGCGCCGGAGCGGCCGTGACGCTGGAACTCGAAGATCGAGGGCGCGATCGGGAAGCGCGCCTGGCCCGACGTCATCGTCGTCAGCCGCTGACCCATGCGGATCGAATCGGGCAGGTCCTTGTCGTACCGCTCGCGCATCGCGGGCTTGTAATCGAAGAGGTCGATCTGCGAGGGCGCGCCCGACATGAAGAGGTAGATGGCGCGTCTGGCGCGCGGCGCGAAGTGGGGGAGCCCCGGCAGGCCCGGGCTCCCCGGCAGTCCCGGCGTCTCGAGCTCGCGCCTCGACGCGGTGACGACCGGCTCCGCGCCGTGCGCGCGCCGCGACTCGGCGAGCGCGAGCGACGTCAGCGCCGCGACGCCGAGGCCCTTGAACGAACGGCCGAAGAACTGGCGGCGGGTCTCGTAGCGGATGTATTCGCCGATCGGGTCCATGGCTGCGCTTCAGCTCTTGTTGATGACCTCGTCGAGGTTGAGGATCAGGTTGCCGACCACCGTCCACGCGGCGAGCTCGACCGGGTCGAGCGCCGGGTCGGGCTTCGAGTCGCCGACCGAGATCAGCGCGCGCGCCGCCTCGGCGTCCTCGCGGAACTCGGCGAGACTGCCCTCGAGCGTCGCCAGCAGGTCCTCGAGATCGCGCTCTCCCGGCGGGCGCGCGGTGGCGATTTCGAACATCACGCTCGCCCGTTCGCGCGCCGTCGTGGCCGGCAGGCGCAGCACGCGCTGCGCGAGGTGGCGGGCCGCCTCGACGTACTGCGTGTCGTTCATCATCAGCAGCGCCTGCAGCGGCGTGTTGGTTCGCTCGCGTCGCACGGTGCAGGCCTCGCGCGACGGCGCGTCGAGCGTGCCCATCATCGGCGGCGGCGCCGTGCGCTTCCAGAAGGTGTAGACGCTGCGGCGGTAGATCTTGCTGCCGTCGTCCTGCTCGAAGCGCGCCGTGTTGCTGCTGGTGTACGCGACGGCGTACCAGAGACCCGGCGGCTGGGGCGGCTTGACGCTCGGCCCGCCGATGGTGTCGACGAGCAGGCCCGAGAGCGCCAGCGCCTGGTCGCGCAGCATCTCGGCGTCGAGCCGGTATCTCGGTCCGCGCGCGAGCAGCCGGTTCGCGGGATCGCGCCGGGAGAGCTCCGGCGTGACGCGCGCTGACTGACGGTACGTCGCCGAGGTCACCAGCAGCCGCTGCATGAGCTTCACCTCCCAGCCGGTGCGCACGAGCTCGGTCGCGAGCCAGTCGAGGAGCTCGGGGTGGCTCGGCGGCTCGCCCTGGCTGCCGAAGTCCTCGAGAGTCTTGACGAGCCCGACGCCGAACTTCTGGTGCCAGAAACCGTTCACGGCGACGCGCGCCGTGAGCGGATGCGAGGGGTCGACGAGCCAGCGCGCCAGGCCGAGCCGGTTCGGCGGCGCGTCCTGCGGCATCGGCGGCAGCATCGCCGGAGTGCCCGGCGTCACCTCCTCGCGCGGCTGATCGTACTGGCCGCGCTCGAGGACGTGCGCCGGGCGTCGCTCGGCGCGCTCCCCCATGACGAGCGTCGTGGCCGTCTGCCTCGAGAGCGCGTCGCGCTCCGCGCGCAGCGACGCCAGTCCTTCCGTCAGGGCGCGATACTCGGGATCGGAGCCCTTCAGGTAGTGGTCGCGGAGGGTCGCCAGCTGTTCCTCGCTGCGCTTCTCGGACGGCGTCGCGAGGATCTCGGCGATTGGATCGCTGCCGGCGAGCGTCGCCACCTCGGCGACGGTCAGCGCCCGGTCGTAGATGCGGACATCATCGACGGCGCCGCCGCGGAACACGGAGTCATTGCCGCTGCGCTGGCCGACGAGCAACGGCACCCCGGTGCGCGTCGTCTCGCCGCCGAGGCTGTCGTTGTTGACCTCGAGCTGCCTCGACGCGCCGTCGACGTACACCCGGACCCCGCCCGCCTTGCGCGAGCCATCGTAGGTCACGAAGACGTGGTGCCATCGGTTCGGCTCGAGCGCGTCATCCTTCGTGGTCGCCTTGATGGCGACGTCGGACCAGCGATGGATCAGGTGCATCGCCACCTTGCGTCCGACGACGTAGAGGTCCCAGCCGCGGTGAGCGTCAGCGGGATTCATGCGGGCGATCGGCGCGCCTGTGACGTCGCCGGGGGTGCGGATCCAGGCGCCGTAGCTGAACGCGCGGTCCGCCTCGAAGTCGCCCGCGGCGCCGAGGTCGACCGGGCTCGCGTCGACGAGGACGGCGCGGCCGACCTTGCCCTCGATCGAGCCCGCGCCCTCGCCGTCGAGCGGGAAGTGGGCCACCAGGCCCGGCGGCGGCTCGCGCTTCAGTTCGCGCTGCTCGCTCTCGCGCACCCATGCCTCGAACGCGTCGCGCTTCTCGGAGGCGCGAGCGACGCGCTCCGCCTCGACGCCGGCGATGCGCTCGTCGAGCTTGGCGAGCTCCTCCTCGACGCCCGGCAGGTAGACCTCGACGATCGGCGGCACCTGCGGCTTGTTGCCGTCCATCGCCGGCTCGGCGACGTTGTTGAAGAAGGCGAACAGACGATAGAACTCGCGCTGCGAGATGGGGTCGAACTTGTGCTCGTGGCACACCGCGCAGCCGGCGGTCAGTCCCATGAACACCGTCGACGTCGTCTCGACGCGATCGACGGCGTACCGCACCAGCCACTCCTCGGCGATCGCTCCGCCCTCGCTGGTGGTGACGTTGCACCGGTTGAAACCCGTGGCGATGCGCTGCTCGAGCGTCGGCTCCGGCAGGAGGTCTCCCGCCAGCTGCTCGATGGCGAAGCGATCGAAGCTGATGCCGCGGTTGTAGGCGTCGATCACCCAGTCGCGGTACGGCCACATGATCCGCAGGTTGTCGAGGTGCAGCCCGTGCGTGTCTCCGTAACGCGCCGCGTCGAGCCAGAAGCGCGCCATGTGCTCGCCGAAACGCGGCGACGCGAGCAATCGATCGACGAGACGCTCGTACGCGTCGGGATTGGTGTCGGCGACGAAGGCACGCACCTCGTCCAGCTCCGGCGGAAGGCCGGTGAGATCGAAGGTGACGCGGCGGATCAGCGTGTGCCGGTCCGCTTCATTCGCCGGCGTGATCCCCTCGCGCTCGAGTCGCGCCGCGACGAACGCATCGATCGGACTGCGAAGGCGAGCGCGATCGGAGACCGACGGCGTCTCGGGGCGACGCGGCGCGACGAACGCCCAGTGGTCCTGCCACGTCGCGCCCTCGGCGATCCATCGCCGAATCAGCTCGACCTGCTGCGCCGAGAGCGACTTGCCGGATTCCACCGGCGGCATGCGGTCCTCGACGTCCTTCGCCGCGATCCTCAGGAAGAGCTCGCTCTCCTCGGGCTTGCCGGGGACGACCGCCGCTCGCTTGCCCTCTCGTGTCGCCAGCGCGCCCTCGTGCAGGTCGAGACGCAGTTTCGCCTTTCGTTCCCGGTGGTCGGGACCGTGGCAGGCGAAGCAGTTGTCGGAGAGGATCGGCCGGATGTCGCGACGGAAGTCGACCGGCTCCGGCCCCGCCACCGCGGACTCGACATCCGCGACGGCGAACGCGATCACGGCGCAGACCGCGACGCTCGGGGCGATGGCGATCGCACCGCGGATCGCCCTCACGCTGACAGCTTCCATGCTCGGACCTCCATGACGATCGAGATTGTACCGTCGCCGCCGGGGCCCATCGACCGGATTGGTGCCGACCGGATTGGTGCCGGCCGGATTGGTGCCGGCCGGATCGGCGCGGACCGGAGGCGGTGGCGCCGCACGGGGCACGGCGCCACAGCCGGCAGCTCCGGCGACCGGTCGACTCGTCAGTCGCGGGCCCGGCGGATCGTCCGGCCGCGCCCGGACCGGGACGCCTTCTGGCGGTATGCGACCTCCAGCACCGCGTCGTGGAGCGTCACCGGGCCGTCGGCGACGCCCGGCGTGTCGGGTGGCGGCACGACGGTGGCCTTGATCGGGACGTCCAGCGTGGCCCGGCGCAGCGACTCGCCCGGGTCGAGCCCGAGGGCCGTCGCGAGGTCGAAGCCACGGAGATCGACCACGAGGAGGCCACTGCGGGTCAGGAATGCGGTGATCTCGTCGGTCACGATTCGGCCGCGGCGATCGAAGGTGGCCGTGATCTCGGCGTCGCCGATCTGCAGCACCAGATCGTACCCGGCCACGTCATCGGTCACCGTCCGTCGGCCGAGATCCGGCAGCCCGTGGAGGCTCTCGGAGACGTCGAGCTTCGCCACCAGCCGGCTCCTCGCCGGCCGGCGGAAATTGGCCCGGAACACGACTCGCGTCCTGTCGACCGGCTCGAGCGTCTTGCGGCCGTCGCGCTTGCGACCCCGGTCATGGGGCACGAGCACCGTTGTCGTCGTCTCGGACACGTTGCCGCTCGCGTCCGTGCATTCCACGGTGATCGTGTACACCCGGCCATCTCCCGGTCCGGCGCGCTCGGCTCGCACACGCGCGGACATCGCCCCGGCGATCCGCCAGTCGGGCACCGTGTTGCCGTCCCCGCGCCCGTTGACCGGCTCATCGCTCCGGATGCGGACGATCCGGCAGCTCGGTTCCGCATCGCAGTCGTCCTCGAGTTCGACCGCGAGGTCGATGGTCACCATCTTGTGGTTGGGCGGCCAGAGCATGTCCGGCGTTGCCTGAACCGCGCGAACGGTCGGCGCCGAGCCGTCCTCGACCGTGATGATCGCGGTGTCGGTTGACGTCTCGCCGGTCTCGGTCTCGAGCGTCAGGGTGATCTCGTTGGACCCGACGGCGAGCGTCACCTCGACCATCTGTCCGGAAACGGTGCCGTCGCCCTCGGGGAAGTTCCCGGTCCACGTGAAGGTGACCGGGGAGTCCGCGGTCGATCCCGAACCGTCGAGCACCACGGTGGCGACGCAGCCCTCGCCTGCGGAGACCGTGCGGTCGGGGCCGGCGTCAGCCGTCTGGGCCGTGAGGCGGCCGGCGGGCAGCATCGCGGATACCAGGGCAAGCGTTGCCAGTGGGATGAAGGACCGAACGGTGGACGTCCTGCTCATTTCGAAGCTCCTCGTCAGGGGTCGTTCTCGAAGGGCGCGCCGACGGGGCGCGCCGCCTGGCCGGCAATTATAGCAACGTTCGTGCCGCGGCGCCGGCCGGGGAACTCGAGCCCTCGCGACCGGACGGTCGCGAGGGCTCC
>JBFFXF010000157.1:0-17270 GCA_041569895.1 Planctomycetota bacterium
CAGCGCGCGGGCGGCCTCCGGATTCATGTGGAGCTGGTGCTCGCCGACACCGGGAGTCCGCTTGTCGATCCGGTACGGATCGCCGAAGTTGGAGTCGTGCAGCAGGTGCCAGTCGACCGTGCTCCACTGCGAGTGCACACGGTGGCGGGTCTTCGGCGTCAGCAGCAGGAAGCGGAAGCCCCGGTCCCAGAGGAAGTTCCTCGTCTCCTTGACACGGTTCCAGGGAAGCTTGACGTTGCGCACCGTCCGCTCGTCCCAGTGCTCGGCGCCGGGGTCGATCCCGTAATCGTCCGGTCGGATGTAGGGGTTGGTCGAGACGATCACGTTGGGGAGGTAGGGCGTCGCCTCCGGGCCCTCGCGGTGAACGATGAAGTTCTCCCCGTACTCGATCGCCTCGGGCACGTCGGTGTACGCGTTGAGCCGGCCGGTATCGGTGTAGAAGGGAAGGTCGTCGTGCACCTGCTCCCAGAAGGGGATCCTCGGGTACGTCCTGAAGAGCATCAGCGCGCCGCCCGGAGGACCGTACCTCCCGTTCATGATGTCGTCGAGCCGGTATCCCGCGGTCGTGGTGCACGTGTCCAGCAGTCTCTGGATGTAGATGCTGCGCTTCCCGTCGTGCTCGAAGCTGAACACATCGCGGAACCGAGAATCGCCCGTGACCTCCGCCAGCGCGCTCGCGATCCCGGCGAGGATCGCCAGATCGTCCCGGGCGTCGAAGACGGGCTTGATGCCTCCCTTCCAGATCTGCAGGAACGGGTTCGAGCACGAGGCCGTGATCTCGAGGTCCTCGAACTCGACCCACGACGTGGCCGGGAGCGCGAAGTCGGCATACTCGAGCGACGACGTGATCTGGATGTCCGCCCCGATGATCATGTCGATCTTCGGGTTCACGTTCTTCAGCATGTCGTACGCGTGCTTCGCGTTGTTGAAGAGATTGACGTTGTTGAAGAAGAGCGCCTTCGTGGGCGTCGGCATGTGGCTCTGCCCGGTGAAGACCTTGCGCCCGTACTTCGGGGTCTCGACGATCAGCGGGCGATCGCCGTGGTTCCAGTACGCCGGCTCCTCGCCCTTGCAGTACTGGTGGACCTTCACTTCCTTGCCGTGGGCGTTCTCGTCGAGGTTGAGATTGAAGGGATCCTCCGCCACCCAGCCCTTGAACCCGGGACCGGTCCACGGCGCGCCCTGAAAGAGCGCTGCCTTGTAATTCCCCGCCCAGGTGTGGGCGCCGGCGCCCGGCCGGCCGATGTTGCCCGTGAGCATCAACGGCAGGTAGACGGCGCGGTTGGCCTCCGTCGCGTGGAACCAGTGGTTGATCCCCTCGCCCTGGTGGATCGCCACCGGCTTGATGGTGGCGATGTCGTCGGAGAGCTCCTGGATCGTCTCCGGTTCGATCCCCGTGATGTCGCTGACCGTCGCGAGATCATAATCGCGCAGATGAATTCGATAGAGCTCGAAGAGCGGCATCACCTCGACGTCCCGTCCCCCGAGCTGCAGGGTGAAACGACCGGCGAGCGCTGGGTCCACCCCTCTCGCCTCCATGCGCGATCCGACGTCGTCGCGCGTGATCGCCCGTGGCCCGCCGGTCTTCGAATCCCAGACGACGAAGTCGCCGAGCTGCTCGTGCTGCTCGCTCGTGAGGCCCTGGATCGACACGCTCGGCCCGTCACCGGAGAGATGGCTGACGTAGCCGGAGAAGACCTCCGATGCTCGCACTCGCCTCAGCGTGTCGGTCCTGACGAGAAGCGGAAAGTCCGTGTAGCGCTTGACGAACTGCTCGTCGTACCGGTGCCGGTCGATCAGCAGCTTCGTGATGCCGAGGAAGAGCGCGGTGTCGGTCATCGGCCGGATCGAGATCCAGGAGTCGGCCTTCGTCGATGGTGGGCTGTACTCCGGACTGATCACCACGATCTTGGCGCCGCGCTCCATGCACTCGATGAACCAGTGAGAGTCCGTGAGCTTGTTCTCCACCAAGTTCTTCCCGTCCATGATCAGCAGCTTCGAGAAGCGCAGATCGTTGAAGTCGCAGTCCGACGTCTGCAGCCCGTGGACCCAGGGGTGGCCGGGCGCCTGGTCTCCGTGCCAGGTGTAGTTCGACCAGTTCCGGCCGCCCCGCGCCTCGGCGGGGTCGACGCCCCGGACCGCGGCGTCGAGGAGCGCCATGGCATTGTTGAGGCGGTACGCTCCGTACTTCCCGATGACGCCCAGGAGCCCCATGCCGCCGCGGAACTTCATCGTGCGGGTCCCCGCCAGCCCCATCTCCTCGACCATCTCGGGCGGGTATCCCTCATCCAGGAGCCGGCGAGCACCCTGCTCGCCGCTGTACGCCCTGGCGACCGCGACGTAGCCTCTCGCGATCAGACTGAACGCGTCATCCCACGAGACCTTCACGAACTCGTCCTCGCCGCGCGAATCGAAGCGGAACCGCGATCGCAACTCGGTTGTGAGCATCGGGAAACCGGCCTCGGCCCACTCCTTCCACCCCTTCCGGACCATCGGGTGCTTGAGGCGGTGTGGGCCGTACACGACGCGATGAAACGTGTAGCCCTTGGCGCACTGCCTCGGGTTCCAGTTAACCGTCGCGTGGTTGCCGTAAATATCGGAGTAGCTGTCGTTGTTGTACTCGCTCCCGAGTCGGGTGATCACGCCGTCACGGACGTACGCCCGGCACCGACACGCGTGCGTGTCGTTCGGAGAGCAGACCCACGAGAACGTCGAGTCGTAGCGGTACTGGTCCCGGTAGAGCTCCTCCCAGTCGCGGTCGGGATACGAGCCGAGGGGGTTGGCGACATCGACGGCCTCGAGACCCCACAGCCTCACTCCGGGAGCGATCAGGGTGCCCCCACCGGCGGCGAGGCACGCCCTCAGGAAGGTCCGTCGCGTCACGGCCATGGCTCACGCTCCTATCTCTCGAGTCGCAGCGAATGCCAGACGGTCACGGACTTCTGGCCGTTGCGATCTGCCGAGCTTCCATCCCAGACGGCGAAGGCGACCCCGAGCGGCGCGCCGCCGGGCGTGAACACGGGGTCGTCCCCTTCGAGCTGCAGCTTTCTGAGGAGCACGACTTCCCAGACGTTGCGGTCCCAGCGCGAGTCGCCCGATACGGTCTGCTCCGACGCGGCCCGGGTGGTCAGCGTGCCGAATCCCCGCGCGGAGAGGCTCTCGACGGACGTGTTTCTGGCCGGATCGGACGCCATGTTCCCCGCCGCCCAACCGGAGAGGAACAACGGCTTCATATCCGTCGCGGGCAGCTCGCTGACGCTCACATGCTCCCCGTACCTCGGATCGATCGCCGAGTCGTACCAGTCGACGACGGCCCGGGGATAGACGTGCTCGATGTCGGTATGCTCCGCGAGGTCGCTCCCCCACTGCGCCCTCCAGTGCCAGATCGTCACCTCGGCGTCGTGCTGTCCCATGGCGAAGAACGGCGGATCGGCGTCGGTCGAGAGCTGCACCGCAACGGCGTCGGTGAAATCCTGCGGCCGTATCGAGTGACGGTCCTGCGTCGCGTCGTTCCAGCTCAGGTGAAGGGCGATCCTCTCACCGTCGTGAAGCGCTCGCACGGTAACGCCCTCGACACGGTCGTCGCGCCACCAGAGCGGCATCAACGCGAGGTAGATCGGCGCCGCGTCCCTCCACACGGGGTGCGCAGGATCCGTGTCGAGCGGACCCGAGACGCGACCGACCGTGATCTCCCTTCTCGACTGGGCGACGAGCTGCTGCGCCCGCTCGGGCACGAGCGACTGAATGAAATGGATCAGGGCCCAGAGCTCGGCATCCGTGAAATCCGTGTCGCGGTAGGACGGCATCGGTGTCCCGGGGATGCCGGCGAGGATCCGATAGGCGATCTCGGAACCCTCTGACGAGCGTTTGAAGATCCCCCTGGTGAAGTCCCGCGCGAAGAGTGGGTGTCCGTCGTTGTCGAGAAGGTCGCGGCGCTCGCGGCCCCGTCCGTCGACGTCGTGACACTGGGCACACTGCTGGAGATAGATCGTCCTTCCGCGACCCAGACCATCGACGGTCACCTCCGGCTCGGGCGGGATGGCGATCGGCTCTCCCGGTGCGAGGATCTCGTCCGCCATGGTCTCGGCCTCCGCACGCTCGAGCGATCGACCCTGCTGGCGGGCGTCGACGACGAGCGCCTCCACGAGTCCTTCACGCGACAGTCGCCGGACCTCGGCAACGAGCGCCCAGCGGTCATCGGCCGCGAGGTGGTCCCATGGCGGCATCGCGGACCCCGGCATGCCGCGCGAGAGGGTCCTGAACAGATCCGCGTCGGTCGGGTTGCCGCTCGCGGTGGAGACCAGCCGAAAGACGCCCTTCGAGAAGTCGCGGGGCTTCGGGTGCAGAAGATATCGCGCCGTTCCGTCACCGCGGCCCGTCTCCCCGTGGCAGCCGGAGCAATGCCTGGCGTAGAGTGCCGCTCCTCGCTCGCGAAGCGCCGCCGTCACGACGGGCGCGCGGATCGTCGCGTCTCCCCGCGTTCCGGGTGACGCGCCCGGTTCACAGCCCGCCGTGACGAGCGACGAGAGCGCCACGATGGAGACGAGAGTCCGGGCGGCGCGTGGCCGCCCCCGTGGGTCGTGGTCGCCTGACCTCCTCATGACTACCCTCCCGAACTGTCGGTCACCATGCCGCGCGCCGGCGCCCGGGCGCCGGCTCACGCTTTCCCGCTCCTCGTGGTCGCTCCTTCGGTGGACAGGAGAGCAGGAAGGCAGCCCCGCTGTCTGTGACCGAAGTCACACGAGGCTCGATCCGCGTGCGGAATGGCGGTAGGCTCCCAGGGGGCGGCGACCAGCGGAGTGACGTCTTTGACCGAGATCGACCTCACATATCCCGCCACGGCGATCGGCGCGCCATCGCGTCGCCCCGCCGACGATGCGTCCGAGCTCGACCCGGCGACGAGGCTTCTTCTTCCGGGCGAGGCCGCGGCAGTCGAGCGGCTTCGCGAGACGATCGTGCTCCCGGTGACCGTTCTCGACTTCGCCGGACGCGAGCCCGGCGCCGATATCAAGTGCAAGGAGCTGATCGCCGCCGCGGGCGGCGACGTGCCGGCCGGGAGCGCCGTCCTCGTCCGCACCGGCTGGGGTCGACACCGTGGCAGCGCTCTCTACCGCGAGTGTCCGGGGCTCGACTTCTGAGCGGTGCGCTGGCTCGCGACCCGTGAGGTCGCGCTCGTCGGCGTCGACGCGCCGTCTGTCGACGCGCAATCGGTCGACGCGAGCGCCGCGTATCGAGGACGCTCCGGCGACGAGCTGCTCGCCGAGGGCGTTGCCATCGTCGTCAACCTGAACCTGGCCGCGCTCGACCTCGCGAGCGCGACACCACGCGAGCTCGTGGTCACCCCGGGCGATCCCGACGCCGGCGACGAGACCCACCGCGTCCCCGCCCGCGTCGTCGCTCGCCTCGTGGGCGGGCGCGGCATCGCCTGATTGTTTCCGTACCCGTACCCGTTCCCGTTCCCGTGCCCGTTCCCGTGCCCGACGACCGGCGGGATCACTCCCCCGCGAGCTCCTCCTCGGCAGCGGCGATGAGAGCGGCCTCTTCCTCCGGCGCCTGCGCGACGAGACGCCGGCGGCTGTGGAGCAGATAGTAGAGGATGGAGATCGCCAGAAAGACGGCGACGCCCCAGACGCCCGGCCGATAGTCCTCGACCATGAGGGTCGCGGCGAGGGCGACGAGCGAGAGCAGCGCGCCGCACACGGCGCCCGGCACCCCGAGCGGGCTGCGGTACGGCCGCGGCAGGTGCGGCTTGCGGACACGCAGCACGACGTAGCTCAGCATGACGAGTGCGTAGGAGATCACCGCGCCGAAGACCGCCATGTTGAGGAGCGCGGCGCCGACGCTCGCTGCCGCGTTGTGGCCGCGCTCGGAAAGCTCATCGGTGGCGTGAATGACCAGCGCGCAGAGGAGCCCGACGACCGCGCCGACGATCAGCGACACGTGCGGCGTGTGGCGGCGGTTGACGAGCGAGATCCAGCGCGGGAAGTAGCCGGCGCGAGACAGCGCGAAGAGCACCCGGCCGTAGGCGTAGATGATCGTGTGGAAGCTCGCGACCAGGCCGGTGAGGGCGACGGCGGTGAGGACCGTCGTCACCCAGCCGCTCCCGAAGATGGCGCGGAAGCCGTCGAAGAGCGGCGCATCGGAGGCGCCGATCTCGCTCGCCCCTCCGCCGACGCCCGAATTCAGCACCAGCGTCAGCAGCGAGAGGACGAGCAGCGTGACGATCCCCAGGATCAGCGCCCGCGGCATGTCGCGTCGGACATCGTGGGTCTCCTCGGCGGCGAGCGGGAGCTGCTCGATCGCGAGGTAGAACCAGATCGCGAACGGGATCGCCGCGAAGACGCCCCACCAGCCCCTGGGCAGCCAGGTCGCCGATTGCCCCTCCTCGGCCGGCACGTTGAAGAGCAGATCGACGTCGAACTCGCCGGTTGCCAGCGCCGCGACGTAGAAGACGACGAGGACCGCGGTCGCGAGGGCGGTGATGACCAGGCCGACGCGCAGCGTGAGCTCGACGCCGCGGATGTTGATGCCGACGAAGATGGCGTAGAAGAGGATCCACCAGACGACGGGGTGCAGGTCCTGTCCGATCCAGCCCTCGACGAGCGAGCCGACGTACCCCCCGATGCCGACGACGATGACCGCGGGCGTGACGACGTACTCGATGGTGTCGGTGACGCCGCAGACGAAGCCGGCGGTGGGACCGAGGGCGTTTCGCACGAAGGAATAGAAACCGCCGGCGTGCGGCAGCGCCGAGGAGAGCTCCGCGATGCTGAACACCATGCAGAAGTACATGGCGGCCATCAGGACGGTCGCGAGCGCGAGCCCCCAGAACCCGCCCGCCGCGAGACCGAAGTTCCAGCCGAAGTAGTCGCCCGAGATGACCGCGCCGACGCCGAGGGCCCACAGGAGCACCCACCCGGCGCTCTTGCGCAGCCGGCGCCTGTCGAGGTAGGCCTGATCGACGTCGTCGTACCGCGCGAGCCCGGCTTTCTTCCTGTCACTCATGCCGGAAAAGGATACCGACGCGGCGCGCCATGTTACAGACCTACTCGCCGCTGCCGTGCTCCTCCTTCCAGCGGTCGATCTCGTCCTGGAGCTCGGAGTACTTCGGGTGGTGATCGCCGATCGGCAGCGAGGCGAGCGCACCGCTGTTCGCCTCGGAGGCGATCTCGAGCTGATCGGTGAACGCGGCGGTGGTGGCGGCGTCGATCAGCCGGCCGATGATGCCCCAGTCGCTGCCGTCGGACTTGACGAGTCTCTGCGCCCGACCGGCCCACAGCACGCCGCGGCCGTGACAGTCGACCAGCTGCAGCGAAAGTGTGACGCGCACCTCGGTCTCGGCGATCGCGTAGGTCTTCTCCCACTCCTCGAGCGTCACGTAAAGCGCCGCGTCGGCGCCGAGGTACTGGTGCAGCTTGTCGGGCGGGATGCGCCACGCGTCGACCGCGTCGGTGATCCCCTCGCGAGCGAGGATCTCCGCGGTCACCTCGGTCGGATACACGTAGTAGCCCCGATCGATCAGCGGCCGGGAGATGGTCGCGAGGAAGAGCCACGACGCCTCGGCGTCGAGCGATTCGTTCTTCACCGGCAGGACGATGATCGTCGTCGGCTTCTTCTCGTAGTACCTGGCGAGGCGCCGGAAGCGATCGTGGTCGACCTTCGCGCACCCCGTGATGGCATGGCTCGCGCAGATCAGCAGGGCCGTCCAGAGCAGTGATCCGGTGCGCGTCATGGCATGCGACCTCATTCGATCTCCGGAGCGACGGCCTCGGAGCCGACCGCGGTGAATCGCTTCTGCGCGGCGATGAACTCTCGCGCCTCGGGGTAGTACTGCCACTCCTTCTCGAGCAGCAGCATCGCCTCGTCGGCGCGATCGAGCCGCCACAGATAGTACGCGCACTCGGAGCAGACGCCCGGCGGCGGCTTCTGGCCGCGCCGCTCGGCGCGCGCGATTACCCGCTGCAGCAGCCTCGCATGCGCGTCGTACGTGCTGGGGTCGGGGGTCCTGAAGACACTGTAGGCGGATGACTCGTAGCGACTCCACGGGGAAACGCATCCGGCGAGGACCGCACCCCCGATTAGAGCCGCCGCGAGCAGCGCCGTGCGTGTCGTCACCCTCGGCCTCCCCCGCCGTCAGGGAACGGTGATCTCGGTGATCTCGTCGTCGACGAGCAGGATGAACCTGCGCAGCACCGGGCGGCCGCGCTTCTCGACGGTGAGCACGTAGCTTCCCGGCCTGGTGGCGTACTTCTTCCGCTTCTTGACCGGCGTGCTCGGCCAGACGACGACGCCGTCCTGCTCCGCGTGGAACGTGGCGCCCGAGGTGTTCCCCTTGAAGCGGATGTACCCCTCCGACTCGCGCTGAAGGGTCTCCTGGTGGTGCCGGAAGCATCCTTCCAGCGCGAAGAGGCCTGCAAGCGCCACGACAACGAGCCCGATTCGGATTCGCGGATTCATTCTGCCTCCTCCTCCACGGTGTAAGCGGCTGGATCCTCCTCCGGCAGGTCACCGGCGACGACCCGGCAGCGGGCCACCGCGGTCTCCGGCGCGTCGCCGACGAACGACTCGACCTCGATCGTCGCCACCCGTCGTCCGGGCAGCTCGACCGGACTGTTGGTGCGCGGATTGATGACGGTCTCGCCGCGCAGCAGGACGGCGAGCGTGTCGCCCTCGAGGAGACCCTCGGACCGGCTGCCCGCGATGAGCACGCGGTCGCCCCGAATGGAGAGAATCGCCGAGCGCCACGGCTGATCCAGGAGGTTCTCCATCAGGTTGCTGACCAGCTTCGAGATGGCGGCGGAGATCGCCTTGCCGTCGATCGACGCGTCGCGTCCTGTCTTCGTCCCGATGCCGAGCACCTCGCCGACCTCGGACTCGGCCTCGCCGATCGCCTCCTCGGAGAAGATCACCCGCGAGGAGTGCACGTCGACGAGCCGCAGGTTGACGCGGGCCCGCGCCTTCTGGCGCTTCGTGCGGCTGCCGAGGATGCCGCGCTTGCTGAGTGTCTCCCGGCTGAACTCGGTGATCGAACCGATGATCAGGAAATCGGCCGGCAGCCCGAGCTCGGAGAGCCGCCCCTCCTCGAGCGCCGCGACGACGGTGCCCGACTCCGGCCCCTCGAAGAGGAGGACCTTCCCGGAACGCGTCAGCCGCGTCGACAGGATCTCGGCGGCCTGCCGCGGAATCAGGTCGGGCGTATCGGAGAGCAGCACGCTCTTGCCGCGCAGCGTCTCGTTGCTGAAACGCGCGAGGACGACCTTTCTCTTGAGGAAGCGGCTCGGCACTTCCGACAGCGAGGGACTCATGTGCGTCCCGGTCGAGTGGGCGATGGTGTCCGGCGCGCGAACCAGGACACAGGACGAGGTGAGGCTCGCGAGGAGCCCCACCAGACCGATCCCGACTCCCCGCGCCAGGCGGCCAGCCGCCCGTGAAAGCGCTCTGCGATGCGCGACCATGTCGACTCCCGGCTCTCTGCTCTCTCGGTGTACGTGAAGAAAAGTGCACTGCCCCCGAAAGAGAATACCGCGCGCGGCGGGGATCGCGCCAACGGGGGCGGAGTATCGGAACCGCCGAGTACGCGGACATACGCTGGCCCGTTCCCGTCCCCGTACCCGTCCCCGAAAGGCTGCCCTGGCGAGATGGCGACAGGAGGGACGGAGAGCTTCCAGCAATGTGCGTCAGATCACGGTCAGCCCGCGCCGACCTCCCGGCTCACGACCGCGTCTTGCGCCTCGCCTTCTTCCGCTTGCCGCGCTGCTTCTCGGCGTCGCGCTTGAAGAAGTCGAGGTCGATACTCGCCGGGCCGGGCGATTTCGACGTCAGCGGCATGGTGTCGCCCCAGCGCTTCTGCTCCGCCGCGAGGAGGCGCATCAGCTCGTCGACTCGCGAGGCGAGCTCGGGGCGATCGGCGAGGTTCTCCAGCTCGTGCGGATCGTCGGCGAGGTTGAAGAGCTGCGTGAAGTTGACCTTCGGGTAGCGGATCAGCTTCCAGTCACCGCGCCGGACGGCGCGTTGCCCCTCCATGTAGGAGAGGAAGATGACGTCGCGGACGCCGTCCCGCTCGCCGCGGATCACCGGGGCGAGGCTGCGACCCTCGATCTGCGGCGGGGACTCGACACCGGCGAGCTCGCACACCGTCGGGAAGATGTCGAAGAGGTACGCGAAAGCGTTCGAGCTGCCGTGCCGGACGCCCGGACCCGCGAAGACGAGCGGCGCGCCCATCGAGTGCTCGTAGACGCTCTGCTTGCCGAAGAGACCGTGGCTGCCGACGGCGAGCCCGTGATCCGCCGAGAAGACGATCAGCGTGTCGTCGAGCTCGCCGAGCTCCTCGAGCTTCGCGATCACCCGACCGATGTGGTGGTCGATCGACGAGATGCACGCGTAGTAGTCGTGCAGGTGCTTGCGGACGACCTCCTCGGTGCGCGGCCAGGGCGCCAGGCGCTCGTCGCGTCCGGTCATCCAGTCGTTGTCGATCGGGTGGAAGGGCTTGTAGTTCGGCGGCAGCGGGATGGCGTCGCGGTCGTAGAGCTCCATCCACTCCGGCGCGGCGACGCGCGGATCGTGCGGCCCAGCGAAGCCGATATACATGAAAACCGGGGCCGTGCGATCACGGTGCTTCTCGAGGAACTCGAGGGCCGCGTTCGCCGCGCTGCGTCCGTGGTGACCCGAGGTGCGCTCCTTCTGGTCCTGCAGATAGCTCGAGTGCTCGAACGCCTTGTGGTACTCGCGGGCAGTGTTGCCCCGTTTCGACTGGTGGTACGTCAGGTACCCCGCCTTGCGCATGACGTCGCCGAACGTGCCCTCCCGCTTCTTCGGGTCGTAGCGGTAGAGCGACATGCCGGAGAGCGTCATGTGCCGCGACGGATAGCAGACGGCGCCGCGGGTCGAGCCCATGCAATAGGCGTTCGAGAACGAGAACCCGCGGCGCACCAGCCTGTCGAGGTTCGGGGTCTTGATGACTGGATTGCCGAGCGCGCCGATGGTGTCGGGCCGCTGGTCGTCGCTGAAGAGGAAGAGCACATTCGGCCGCTCCCGCTTCGGCGCGGCGCGCGCGATCGGCGCGAGCATGACAACGACCGCGAGGAGCGTCAGGGAGGAGGTGATCCGCGAGAACGAGACCTGTCGGCGTCCGGCTCGGTGCATGGGAGCTCCGTTCGGCTGGTTGGGGGCCGCGGCGCGGCCGTTTCCCGGAGCCTACCAGAACCGACGCCGCTCGTTCCATCGAGTTCCGGATTCCACCCCCGGAGCCGCGACCGGACGGGCGCACCCGGGCACGCGGCCCTTGACCGCGGGATGACGTTCCGGCTACGCTCTCCCGGAGCGTGCGTCGGGACGAGAACTGGTGAGTCACGGGGGGACACATGACGGAACCGGAGATGTCGCCGGAGACCGGGCCGGCCGCGGCCGGCGGGAGCAGAAACTGGATGGTTGCGGTGCTGCTGTCGATCTTCGTGGGGACGTTCGGAGTCGATCGCTTCTACCTCGGCTACACGGGCCTCGGCATCGTCAAGCTGCTCACCTGCGGCGGGTTCGGGATCTGGTGGCTGATCGACCTCATCCTGATCGTCGTCGGAGGGCTCAAGGACGTCGACGGGAACGAACTGCAGAAGTGATCACGGGAGCGACTGGTCGGCGCGGGCGCGATATTCAAATGAGAGGCCTGAGCTTCTTCGCGGCGCTGGTGATCGCCGTCTCCGTCGGGCCGGAGCTCGCCGGAGCCCCCTCCGACGCGCTGGCGGCCGAGCCGGCCTTCGAGCGCGACATCCGCCCCATCCTCCGCGAGCACTGCCTCGACTGCCACGGCGCGCGAGCCGAGAAGAAGAGCGGCCTCGACCTCCGTCTCGTCCGGCTGATGGTCCGTGGCGGCGAGCGCGGTCCGGCGATCGCCCCGGGCGATGCGCGGGCGAGTCTCCTGCTCCGCCGAGTGCGTGCCGGGGAGATGCCGCCGGGCGACACGAAAGTTCCCGCGGAGCAGATCGCCCGGATCGAGCGATGGATCGCCGCCGGCGCTCCGACACTGCGTCCGGAGCCCGAAACGATCGGTCAGGGCGTCGGCATCACGCCGGAGGAGCGCGCCTTCTGGTCGTTCCGGCCGATCGAGCGCCCGTCGATTCCCCGAACCGGTCCCGATGACCACGCGCGGACGCCGGTCGATGCGCTGCTCCTCGATCGACTGCGCGAGCGCGGCCTGGCGCTCTCGCCGGACGCCGATCGGCGCACACTGATCGCGCGGCTCTCCCTCGACTTCCTCGGCCTGCCGCCGTCGCGCGACGAGATCGAGGAGTTCGTCCGCGACGAGTCGCCGGACGCCTTCGAGCGTCTCGTCGACCGCCTGCTCGCATCGCCGCACTTCGGCGAGCGCTGGGCGCGTCACTGGCTCGACGTCGCGGGGTACGCGGACTCGGAGGGCGCCACCAACGCCGACGCGCGCCGGGCGTGGGCCTGGCGCTACCGCGACTGGGTGATCGACGCCTTCAACCAGAGCATGCCGCTCGATCGGTTCCTCATCGAGCAGCTCGCGGGCGACGAGCTCGCCGGCCAGCGTGACGGCGACTGGACGGAGACGCAGATCGATCTGCTGACGGCGACCGGCTTCCTGCGCATGGCGGCGGACGGGACCGGCAGCGGCGAGAACACGCCGGAGGGACGCAACAAGGTGGTCGCCGACACGCTGAAGATCGTCGGCTCGTCGCTCCTCGGAGTCAGCCTGGCGTGCGCGCAGTGCCACGATCATCGATACGATCCGATCCTCCAGACCGACTACTACGCGGTGCGCTCGATCTTCGAGCCCGCGCTCGACTGGCAGCGCTGGCAGGCGCCCGGCGCCCGCCTGGTCTCGCTCCGGACGCGAGCCGATCGGGAGCGCGCCGAGGAGATCGAGGCGCGCGCCGCGAAGCTGGTCGCCGAACGCCGGGCGAAGCAGGACGTCTTCATCGCCGCGGCGCTCGAGAAGGAGCTCGCGAAGTACGAGGAGCCGCTGCGAGACGAGCTCCGTCGCGCTCGCGAGACGCCCGACGCGCAGCGCAGCGAGGAGCAGAAGTCGCTGCTCGCCGCGCACCCGAACCTGAACATCACGCCGGGCGTGCTCTACCAGTACGACCAGAAAGCCGCCGACGAGCTCAAGGCGATGGACGCGCGCATCGCCGAGGTGCGCGCCACCAAGCCGCCGGAGGAGTTCGTGCGCGCGCTCGTCGAGCCCCGCGATCACGCGCCGCGGGCGCGTCTCTTCCACCGCGGCGATCACCGGCAGCCGCAGGGCGAGGTCGCCCCGGCGGTGCCCGTGGTGCTCGCGCCGGAGGGCGCCGTGCGGGAGATCACCGGCGGTGGGAGCGCAGTGGGCACCAGCGGTCGCCGGCTCGCGTTCGCGCGATGGCTCGGCAGCGGCGACAACCCACTGACGGCGCGCGTGCTCGCCAACCGCGTCTGGCTCCACCTGCTCGGGCGGGCGATGGTCGAGACGCCGGGCGACTTCGGCACCCTCGGCGCGCGGCCGACTCACCCGCGAGTCCTCGACTTCCTCGCAGACGCGCTGCGGAGCGAGGGCTGGGATCACAAGCGCCTCGTGCGGCTGATCGCCGTCTCCACCGCCTACCGCCAGTCGTCGCGCGCCCACGAGCGCGGTCTCGAGCTCGATCCGGCGAACGCGCTGATGTGGCGGCGGGCGGTGCGGCGTCTCGACGCCGAGGAGCTGCGCGATCGCGTGCTCGCGGCGTCCGGCCGGCTCGACGTGCGGATGGGCGGTCCACCCGTCGCCATCAAGGAGGACGAGACCGGCCAGGTGGTCGTCGCTGACGGTTCAGGCCGCCGGAGCGTGTACGTCGAGGCGCGACGTTCGCAACCGGTGGCGCTGCTGACCGCGTTCGACGCCCCGGTGATGGAGACCAACTGCGAGCGGCGCCCCTCCTCGACGGTCGCGACGCAGTCGCTGATGCTCCTCAACGGCGCCTTCGTCATCGAGCAGGCGGCGCACCTCGCCGAGCGCTCGCGACGCGAGGCGTCGACGCTCGTCGCTCCGGGCGAGGAGTCGGCGATCGCGAACGCGGTCGCGGCGGCGTGGAGACTCGCTTATGGCCGCGATGTGACCACGGACGAGCTGCGCGTCGCCGTCGACTTCGTCGAGGGCCAGGTCGAGGAGCTGTCTCGCGAGCCCGGCGCCGTTCCCGAGGGCCGCAGCGCCGCCGAGCAGGCGCTGACGAATCTCTGTCATGTCCTGCTGATATCGAACGAGTTCCTCTATGTCGATTGAAACACGTCACGGAGTGACCCGGTTGACCTCGGCGAGCGGAACCGACGTCGCGTTCGTCTCGCCGTACGCCCCGACGCGCCGGCAGTTCCTCGCCCGCAACGCCATGGGGATCGGCGCGGTGGCGCTCGCGTGGCTCCTGCGCGAGGACCGGCTCCTCGCCCGCGGCGAGTTCGCGACGCCGAAGCGGCTCGACACGTCGCCGAAGCCACCGCCGCTCCCGGCCCGTGCGCGGGCGATGATCTCGCTCTTCCAGCACGGCGGCCCGTCGCACGTCGATCTGCTCGATCCGAAACCGGAGCTCTCGCGACGGAGCGGGCAGGACTATCCCGGCGACATCACGTACAGCTTCATCAACCGCGCCAGCAAGAAGCTGCTCGGCAGCCCGTGGACGTTCGAGCGCCACGGCGAGTCCGGCACGCCGGTCTCCGAGCTCCTCCCCCACCTCGCCGAGATCGTCGACGACATCTGCGTGGTCCGCTCGATGCACACCGGCGCCAACGGTCACGAGGTGTCGATCCGCTACTTCCACGGCGGCATCCCGGGCGTCCTCGGCCGGCCGACGCTCGGCTCGTGGCTGACGTACGGGCTCGGCTCCGAGAGCCAGTCGCTGCCGGCGTACATGGTGCTCACCGACCCGGGCGGCCTGCCGGTCGACGGCGTCCACAACTGGTCGAACGGCTTCATGCCGCCGCTCTTCCAGGGCACCGTGCTGCGACCGAAGGAGCCGCGCATCCTGAACCTCGAGGCGCCCTCGCACCTCGCCGGACTCCCGCAACGCCGGAGTCTCGAGCTGCTGGCGGAGCTCAACCGGCGTCACCTCGAGCGCCACCCCGCGGAGGCGGACCTCGAGGCGCGCATCGCGAGCTACGAGCTCGCCGCGCGCATGCAGACCGCCGCGCTCGAGGCGCTCGACATCTCGGGGGAGAGCGAGGAGACCAGGAGACTGTACGGACTCGATGACGATGCGACGCGCGATTACGGCACCCGCTGCCTCCTGGCGCGACGACTCGTCGAGCGGGGCGTGCGCTTCGTGCAGATCTTTCTCGGCGGCCAGCCGTGGGACAATCACCGGACCATCACCAGCAGCCTGCCGGCGATCTGCCGCCGCACCGACCAGCCGGCGGCGGCGCTGGTCAAGGACCTCAAGCGCCGCGGCCTCCTCGACACGACGCTCGTCCACTGGGGCGGCGAGATCGGCCGCCTGCCGGTGACCGAGAATCACGGCGACCCGAAGACCGTCGGGCGCGACCACAACGGTCAGGGCTTCTCGATGTGGCTCGCCGGCGGGGGGATTCGTGGCGGCATGACGCACGGCGAGACCGACGAGTTCGGCCACCGCGCCGTGGAGGACGTCGTGACGCCGAACGACTACCAGGCGACGGTGCTCCACCTCTTCGGCCTCGACCACCGCGCTCTCGCCTTCGAGCACGGCGGCCAGACGCAGCAGATCACCGCCGGCCGCCCGGCGCGAATCGTGCGCGAGATCCTCGACGAGTCCGACCGGCCGTCGGGATCGTGAGGCCTCGTCGTCGGGGCCGGGCTGGCGGGGTCGGAGTTCGTTCCCGTTTCCATTCCCGTACCCGTCCCCGTCCCCGTACCCTTTCCGTTCCCGTACCCGTCCTCGAAGGTTCTCGTTGCGGAGTCCGATCACCGATTCCGATGGCCGATTCCGACTCCGATTCCGATTCCGATGACCGAGACCGACGACCGATTCCGACTTCGCTGATTCAGTCGTCGTCGTCACCGTCATCGTCGTCGTCATCGTCGTCGTCATCGCCCCGGCCCGGACGCCTGTCGTCGTCATCATCGTCGCCCCCGTCGTCGTCGTCCCCGCCGCGACCGCCTCGATCACCGTCGTCGTCGTCGCTCCGGCCCGGACGCCTGTCGTCGTCGTCATCATCATCGCCCCCGTCATCGTCATCCCCGCCATCACCGTTACCGCCATCGGGATCGCCCCCACCGCCGGGCACGCCGTTGTCCCCGCCGGGACCGCCGTCTCCGCCCGGATTCTCGCCCGGCTCCTCGTCGGGCGCTGGCGTGGCCGGACCGGTCGGGCCGCGGCGGCGCTCCTCGGTCTCGACCATCATGTAGGGGAAGCTGCGCTTCGGAAACGGCAGCATGCCGCCGGCCGAGCCGAATCGCCGCACGGTTGACGGCTTGCCGCTCGAGGAGAAGTCGTAAACGATCGCGACGCCGACCGTATAGTCGCCGGCGAAGTTGAACTCGCCTATGCCGGCGACGTTCACGTACGGGAAGAGCGCGTAGGCCACCTGGCCGCCGAGCACCGGCTCGTCGACGTCGCCGAACATGAAGCCGGCGGTCGCCTCGGTCACCAGTCCGGGCACCATCGAATCCCAGTCGTGCGTCCAGAGGGCGTCGACGCGGCGCGTGATCCGCTGCACGAGCTTGGTGGCGCCGTCACGCTCGACGGTCTCCGAGTTCAGCGGGATGACGCCCTGGACACCGACGGAGTCCGTGCCGTTGATCTCGAACCCCCCGGTGGGACGGGCGGCGAAGAGATCGCCGTGCCGTGTCGTGTGACGGTAGTCGAAGAGGGCGGCGATGCCGATCTCCAGCCCGTCCGAGACGCGGATGCCGCGCTTGAAGGCGCCGGTGGTGACGTCGAACTCGGCCCCGCGCTCGCGAAACGTCACGTCGCCGCCGATCTGCAGACCGGAATCCGGGAACGGCAGCACCGGCAGCGTGTAGTTGACGCCGAGCGATCCGCCGTACGTCGCGGACTCGCCGGGCTCGTTGATCCCCTGGTTGGTGACGTCGACGAACAGGTATCGCCACTTGTCCCAGCGCCCCGAGTCCGGAGCCGGGCCGCCCGCGTCCTGAACGGACGCCGAGCTCGGGACCGGCGCGGCGTTCGGGGAATCTTCGGGATCCGTGGCAACGTCCGGACTCCCGGCGTCCCGACCCTGGGTCGGCTCGTCCTGACCCTGGGTCGGGTCGGCCTCGGCCGGACCCTGGGTCGCGGCCTCGGCCTGACCCTGGGTCGGCTCGGCCTGCTCGGGCTCGG